>NZ_JBEOSA010000068.1:0-53131 GCF_040302625.1 Kitasatospora sp. NPDC097643
TCTACCTGTTCGGCACCCCCGGACAGGACCGCTTCTGGTTCATGTGGGACGACCTCGTCCGCGGCGCCATCGGCGCCATCGTCCTCGTCGACACCCGCCGCCTCGCCGACTGCTTCCCCGCGCTCGACTACTTCGAGAACAGCGGCCTGCCGTTCGTCGTCGCCCTCAACGGCTTCGACGGGCACCAGCCGCACACCCCCGACGAGGTCCGCGAAGCGCTCCAGCTCGGCGCCGACACCCCCGTCATCACCCTGGACGCCCGCCGGCGTGACAGCGCCAAGAGCGCGCTGATCACCCTCGTCGAGCACGCCCTCCTCGCCCGACTGCGATGACCGATACGCGTGAGGCCTATGGACCTTCGGGTCCATAGGCCTCGTTCGCGTTGCCCGGCCGGTACGGCCTACTCGGTGGGCTCCAGACCGGCCCGGATCAGGCCGTAGGTGTACGCGTCCTCCAGTGCCAGCCAGGAGGCGGCGACCACGTTGTCGGCGACCCCGACCGTGGACCAGCTGGCCGTGCCGTCGGTGGACTCGATCAGCACCCGGGTCTTGGAGCCGGTGCCGTGCTGGCCCTCCAGGATGCGGACCTTGTAGTCCACCAGCTCCAGCTTGGCCAGCTGCGGGAAGGTCCCCTCCAGCGCGCTGCGCAGCGCCTGGTCCAGCGCGTTCACCGGGCCGTTGCCCTCGCCGGTGGCGATCCGGCGCACGCCCTTGGCCCACACCTTGACGGTGGCCTCGTTGCCCGTGAAGCCGTTCGGGCCCTGCTCGCTGATGGTCCGCCAGGACTCCAGCGTGTAGAAGCGGTCCCGGCGCCCGCGCACCTCGTCGCGCAGCAGCAGCTCGAAGGAGGCGTCGGCGGACTCGTAGGTGTAGCCGAGGTTCTCCTGCTCCTTCACCCGGGCGACCACCCGGCCGGCCAGGTCCCGGTCGGTGGAGAGGTCGTAGCCGAGCTCCTTGCCCTTGAGCTCGACGGAGGCGCGGCCGGCCATGTCGGAGACCAGCATCCGCATGGTGTTGCCGACCCGCTCGGGGTCGATGTGCTGGTACAGGTCCGGGTCGACCTTGATCGCGGAGGCGTGCAGGCCGGCCTTGTGCGCGAAGGCCGAGTAGCCCACGTAGGGCTGGTGGGTGGAGGGGGCCAGGTTGACCAGCTCGGCGATCGCGTGCGAGATCCGGGTCATCTCGGCCAGTCGGCCCTCCGGCAGCACCCGCCGGTCGTACTTGAGCTCCAGCGCGCCGACCACCGGGAACAGGTTGGCGTTGCCGACCCGCTCGCCGTAGCCGTTGGCGGTGCACTGCACGTGGGTGGCGCCGGCGTCCACCGCGGCCAGGGTGTTGGCCACCGCGCAGCCGGTGTCGTCCTGGGCGTGGATGCCCAGCCGGGCGCCGGTCGCGGCCAGCACGTCGGCGACAGTCTCCCGGACGCCGGCCGGCAGCATCCCGCCGTTGGTGTCGCAGAGCACCACCACGTCCGCCCCCGCCTGGTGGGCGGTCCGGACCACCGCCAGGGCGTACTCGCGGTTCGCCCGGTAGCCGTCGAAGAAGTGCTCGCAGTCGATGAACACCCGGCGCCCCTGGGAGCGGAGGAACTCGACGCTGTCCCGGACCATCTCCAGGTTCTCGTCCAGGGTGGTGCGCAGCGCCAGCTCGACGTGCCGGTCGTGCGACTTGGCGACGAGGGTGATCACCGGGGCCCCCGAGGAGACCAGCGCGGCCAGCTGCGGGTCGTCCGCGGCCCGGCCGCCGGCCCGGCGGGTGGCGCCGAAGGCGACCAGCTGCGCGTGCGCCAGGTCGAGTTCGGCGGCGGCCCGGGCGAAGAACTCGGTGTCGCGCGGGTTCGCCCCGGGCCAGCCGCCCTCGATGAAGCCCACCCCGAACTCGTCCAGGTGCCGGGCGATGGCCAGCTTGTCGGCCACCGTCAGGTTGATCCCCTCCCGCTGCGCGCCGTCGCGCAGGGTGGTGTCGAACACGTGGAAGCTGTCGTCGGTACGGCTGACCTCGGTCATGACCCTGGGTTCTCCGTTTCGGGGAGGTTGGTACTGCTCTGCCGGATCTGCATCCCGGCTCCACTGTCCAGCATCCCGCGCGCGGCCCCGGTGTCCCTGGACCCCTTGTGGGGGTTCCCGGCCGGTCCGGGGGCTGTGTCGGGGCCGTGGCCCAAACAAAAAGACCCCTCGCGGGTGCGAGAGGTCTGCGCGCGGGTCTGGACGCTGGTGGTCGCTCCGCATCGGGTACTGCGGGAGCGGTCACTGCGGACCGGCGCGCCTGCTGCTAATAATCAGCGAAAGCGAGGACACGCTGGCAGTCTGGCACAGGCTCCGGGATCCGGCCCGCCCGTCTCGCGATGCGAAACGGCGCGGGCCGGGGCCGGGACCGGCGGTCCGCAGATCAGACGATCTTGTGCAGCCAGCCGTGGGTGTCGGCGGCCTGGCCGCCCTGGATGGCCAGCAGGGCCTTGCGCAGCTCCATGGTGATCGGGCCCGGCTCGCCGGTGCCGACGGTCCAGTCGGCGGCGGCCGACTTCACCGAGCCGACCGGGGTGATCACGGCGGCGGTGCCGCAGGCGAAGACCTCGGTCAGGGTGCCGTCGGCGTTGGCCTGCTGCCACTCGTCGGTGGAGATCTTCCGCTCCTCGACCGCGTAGCCGAGGTCGGCGGCGAGCTGGAGCAGCGAGTCACGGGTGATGCCGGGCAGCAGCGCGCCGGACAGCTCCGGGGTGACGATCTTCGCGTCCTTGCCCTCGCCGAAGACGAAGTACAGGTTCATGCCGCCCATCTCCTCGACCCACCGGTGCTCGGCGGCGTCGAGCCAGACGACCTGGTCGCAGCCCTTGGCCGCGGCCTGGGCCTGGGCCACCAGCGAGGCGGCGTAGTTGCCCGCGCACTTGGCGGCGCCGGTGCCGCCGGGCGCGGCCCGGACGTACTCCTTGGACAGCCAGACCGAGACCGGCTTGACGCCGCCCGGGAAGTAGGCGCCGGCCGGCGAGGCGATGATCATGAAGAGGTAGGAGTTGGCCGGGCGGACGCCCAGGCCGACCTCGGTGGCGAACATGAACGGACGCAGGTACAGGCTCTGCTCCGGCTCGTTCGGCACCCACTCCTGCTCCTGCTGGACCAGCAGCTCGACCGCCTCGACGAAGGTCTCGACCGGCAGCTCCGGCATCGCCAGCCGGCGGGCCGAGGCCTGGAAGCGGGCGGCGTTCGCCTCGGGGCGGAAGGTCGCGATGGAGCCGTCGGTCTGGCGGTAGGCCTTGAGGCCCTCGAAGATCGCCTGGCCGTAGTGGAGCGTCATGTTCGCCGGGTCGATCTCCAGCGGCGCGTACGGCGCCAGCTGCGCGTCGTGCCACCCCACGCCCTCGGTCCAGCGGATGGTGACCATGTGGTCGGTGAAGACGCGACCGAACCCGGGGTTGGTCAGCCGGGCCTCACGCTCCGCTGCCGACAGCGGGTGGGCGGAGGGCTTGAGGTCGAACGTGATGGGCGCCTGGGTGGGCGTGCTCATGGCTGTTTCCTTCACCGTGGGGTAGGTCGGGGCCGCCACCGCCGGTGGAACGTTCCGGCGGGAGAACACCTGAACGGACGCACAACGGCACGGCCCACTGTCGATACTCGCATCCAGAGGGCCGTGCCGAACAGTTGCCAGCTCCTTGGAGAGCTGCAAGCTGCGGTTATGCGGTCCGGCCCGCCGGGCCGGAACCTTGTTCGGATCCGGCCTCGTCAGCCGGAACTCCGCTCGTTCGGATCCGGCCCGCTACCCGGATACTCGGCCGGCGAGCGCGTCGCCGACCTGGGAGGTGCTGCGGGTGCCGGTCCGCTCGGCCAGGTCCGCGGCGACGGCGGCCTCGACCTTGGCGGCCTCGGCGGCGAAGCCCAGGTGCTCCAGCAGCATCGCGACCGACAGCACGGTGGCCGTCGGGTCGGCCTTGCCCTGGCCCGCGATGTCCGGCGCCGAACCGTGCACCGGCTCGAACATCGACGGGAACTCCCCGCCCGGGTTGATGTTGCCGCTCGCGGCCAGGCCGATGCCACCGGTCACGGCGGCGGCCAGGTCGGTCAGGATGTCGCCGAACAGGTTGTCCGTGACGATGACGTCGAAGCGCTCCGGCTGGGTGACGAAGAAGATCGTCGCCGCGTCCACGTGCAGGTAGTCGGTGGTGACCTCCGGGAACTCCCGGCCGACCTCCGCGAAGATCCGCGTCCACAGGTGACCGGCGTGCACCAGCACGTTGTTCTTGTGCACCAGGGTCAGCTTCTTGCGCGGCCGCGCCTGGGCCCGCCGGTAGGCGTCGCGCACCACGCGCTCGATGCCGTACGCGGTGTTCAGGCTGACCTCGGTCGCCACCTCCTGCGGCGTCCCGGTGCGCAGCGTCCCGCCGTTGCCGACGTACGGGCCCTCGGTGCCCTCGCGGACGACCACGAAGTCGATCTCCGGCTCACCGGCCAGCGGGGACTTCACCCCCGGGAACAGCCGGCCCGGCCGCAGGTTGATGTGGTGGTCGAAGGCGAACCGCAGCTTGAGCAGCAGACCCCGCTCCAGC
This sequence comes from Kitasatospora sp. NPDC097643, assembly GCF_040302625.1. NCBI lineage: Bacteria > Bacillati > Actinomycetota > Actinomycetes > Kitasatosporales > Streptomycetaceae > Kitasatospora > Kitasatospora sp. NPDC097643. The sequence continues at coordinate 4,537 of NZ_JBEOSA010000068.1, forward strand.
ACGCCCGACGGCACGCTCGGGTCGCCGATCGCGCCCAGCAGGATCGCGTCGTGCGACTTCAGCTCGGCCAGCACGCTGTCCGGCAGCGTCTCACCGGTCCGGTGGTAGCGCCGGGCCCCGAGGTCGTACTCGGTGGTCTCCAGCTTGACGTCGGCGGGGAGGACGGCGCCCAGGACCTTGAGACCTTCGGCCACCACTTCCTGGCCGATGCCGTCACCCGGGACCACTGCGAGACGAATGGTGCGAGACATGCTCGGACCCTACTCCGGTGTCCCAGACCCTGACACCTCACGTCCACTATTCGGACGCGTCAGGTCAGGTCGATCTCGATCGGGAACGGCTGCTCGACCTTCAGCTGCTCGTGGTAGATCCCGGTCGGGAAGTACCTCCTGGATGCGGGCTCCAATTCGAACGTGTAGACGACCGGGCGGCCCTCATCGCACTCGACGCGCCAGAAGTGGCGAATACCGGCGGCGGCGTATTTGCGCGGCTTGATCTCCCTGTCGCGCTCACGGGATTCCTCCGCGACGACCTCGACTGCAAGCAGCACGTGCTCAGCAGCGAACGTGCTCTGAAGGTAACCCGTATCCGACTCCTCGTGGACAACAAGAATGTCCGGCTCCGGCCGGTTCCGACGGTCCAGCGTGACCGTCATCTCCGGCCACACCTCCCAACCCGCTGGAACAGCCCTCTCCAGTCCCCGCTCCAGCAAGCGCTTCGCCCTCACGTGGAACTTCGTCTGCGGACTCACGAAGATCAGGCTCCCGTCGATCAGCTCGGTGTGCGGCGGGAGATCAGGCAGCCGGTCAAGGTCCTCTGCGGTGTAGCCACCAGCAGGAGGCCGAATCCAGTCGGGGTACGGCGCGATGCTCATGGTTCCTCCCATACGGGCATCCTGGCGGCCCTCTCGGGCTACTCGGCAAAGCCTCCTCGGACGCCACCCCTTCGACGGAGCGCGTGCGCCGGAATTCGCGCCGGGGGCGTGCTTATGGTGGCGGGGTCGGGCAGTCCTCGGGGAACGGGTGGAGCGCGCATGGCCGTGCGGCGGCGGGAGGTGCTGGCCTGCGGGGGTGCGGCGGCGCTGGCGATGGGCGGGTACGGGCTGGCGGTCGCGCTGCACGGGACGTGGCCGGCCGGGGTGAGCGAGATCGCCGTCCCGTTCCACGCCCGGCTGTGGGACCTGGTGCACGGGCGGGCCACCGGGGACCTGCTGTTCAACTGGAGCAGCGGCTACGGCGTCCCCTTCCTCGCCGACTTCTTCGCCTACCTGATGAACCCGCTCTCCTGGCCGACCGTGCTGCTCCCCCGCGACCAGGGGCGGCTCGCCGTCCTGCTGGTCGCCCTCGGCAGCATCGGCCTCGGCACCGCCCTGATGACCCACCTGCTCGGCCGCGTGCACCCCGGCCCGCGCTGGCTGCGGGCGCTCGCCGCCGTCGGGTACGGGCTCTGCGCCTGGGTGCTGGACGTCGGCGGGGCCGCGCCGATGCTGCTCTGGGGCCTGGTCTCGCTGCCCCTGCTCGGCCTCGCCGCCGACTGGTGCCTGCACGAGCGCCGCTGGCTGGCCGGCACCCTGTGCGTCGCGCTGGCCTGGGCGGGCAACCTGTACACCGCCGCGCTGGCCACCCTGATGGCCGGGCTCCTCCTGACCGTCCGCCTGTTCGCCACCCCGAGGCCGTTCCGCCACCGGGTCCGGGTGACCGGCCGGGCGGTCACCATGGCCACCACGGGGGTGCTGCTCGCCTCGCCGGTGCTGTTCGTCGCCGTCCGCGCCGCCCGCACCGCCCAGCCGGAGTCCCCGGTGCAGCCGCTCGGCCCGTCCGGGCTCGGCGGGCACCTCGCCCAGCTGCTGCCAAGCACGCACGGCGGGCGGCCGGTGCCGGACGTCGCGATCGGCCTGTTCGGGCTGCTGCTGGTGTGCGGGCTGCCGTTCAACCGTCGGGTGCGGGTCCGGGAACGGGCGGTCTGGTGCGGGACGCTGGTGCTGGTGGTGCTGAGCTTCGTCTGGACCCCGACCGTGCTGGTCTGGCACGGCCTGGCGATCCCGGCCGGCGGGCCGTACCGGGCGGCGTTCGTGCTCAGCGGCCTGCTGGTGCTCGCCGCCTGGGTCTCGCTGGCGCACCGGCCGGACCTGCTCACCCTGCTGGGCGGCGCCGCCGTGGTCGCGGTGATCGCCGGGCTGGCGGCGGGCCGGCACTCGGTCCGCACCTCCACCTGGGTGCTGCTGACCGTCGGCGGCGCCGTGCTGCTGACCGCGCTGTGGACCCTGGACCGCCGGCACGCCGACCGCCGGGCCGCCGCCCTCGCCACCTGGGTGCTGGGCGGCGCGGTGCTCGGCAACGCCGTCTGGTCGGGGCACGCGGCGCTCGACGCCGCCCCGGACGGCGGGCCCTCGCCGGCCGCGCTCCGGGCCGGGCGCGCGGCGGTCCGGCAGGGCGCCGACTGGCCGGCCGGCCGCAGCGACCCCGGCCCGCACGCCTTCACCGTCAACGACCCGCTGCTGGTCGGCGGCCAGGGCGGCGGCTACTTCAGCGGCTACCTGCCGACCGTCGCCGCCCTGCTGCTGCACGACCTCGGCGCCGGCTGGACGGCCGGCGGGCGGCAGACCGCCAGCGTCACCGACCCGGTCGGGCAGGCCCTGTTCGCGGTCCGTGCCCACCTGGCCGACGGGCCGCCGCCGGCGGGCTTCACCCCCGGCCGGGCCGCCGCGCCGCCGCTGGTCACCGTCCTGCCGGCGGGCAGCCGGCCGGACACCTCCTCGGTCTGGTCCCGGCAGGAGTCGCTGCTCGGCAGCCAGGTGTACGACGCCCCGCTGCCCGTCCCGGCCGGCGGTCCGGTGCCCACCCTGCACGGCACCAGCGGCTGGTCGGTGCCCGGCGGCGACGAGGGCACCGTGTTCACCGCCGCCTGCACCCCGGGCGGGACGGCCTACTTCCACGGGGTCTGGTACCGGGGGACGGTGAGCGGCCTCGGCACCGCCTACCGCAGCGACGGCGAGCAGCCCACCACCGCCGTCCCGATCCACCTGCTGGGGCCCGTCCCGGCGGACGGGGTGGTCCGGGTGACGCTGCGCCCGGACACCGTCAGCCAGGTACCGGCCCGCCCGATCGGCTGCCTGCGGCCGGGCGCGCTGGCGGCCGCCGTCGCCCGCGCCACCGCCACCGGCGCCACCCGGGTGACCACCGGCGGGCACAGCCTGACCGCCACCCTCCCGGCGGGCTCCACCGGCACCGCACTGCTCTCCGTCCCCGCCACCGAGGGCTGGACCTGCGCGGCCGGCCGCGGCCACGCCGCGCCGCCGACTCCGGTCCTGGGCATGATCGGCGTCCCGCTGGGCTCCGGCAGCGACCGGGTCAGCTGCTCCTTCCGCCCGCCGGGCCTCACCGAGGGTCTGATCGTCGGCTCCGCCACCGCCGCCGCCCTCGCCCTGGCCGCCGCCGTCACCCGCCTCTCCCGCCGCCGCCCGCACCGGCCGGCCACCCCGGCCCCGGCACGGCCCGCCGTGGCCGACGAGCAGGCACCCCGCTGATCCCCCCGGACCTGGAAAGGGGCGGTCCCGCCGAGGTCGGCGGGACCGCCCCTTTCCCCTCGGAGCCTCAGGGCAGGGTGACCACCTGGGTGCGGCGGTCGGCCGGGTTGAGGTGGTGGAGCAGGAGCAGGCGGGAGGTGTCGCCGGCCCTGCGGTGGATGTCGAGGACGGTGCCGGGCTGGACGGGGGCGGCCACCGCGGTGGGCCCGCCGAGGCCGGCGCGGACGTCGAGGGCCGGGTGCAGGACGTCCACGGGCAGTGCCGGGCGGGTGCCGCGCAGCCCGATCGCGGAGTAGGCCTCGGCCGGGTCCGGCGGCCCGGGGGCGACGGCGCTGGTCCAGACGCCGTAGTGGACGGTGCTGTGCCCCTCCCGGATGCCCGGCAGGGCGCTCAGCCGCACCGGGAGGACCAGCGCGTCGCTGTCCAGCAGCGCGGTGTCGGTGTCCCCCCAGCGGGCGTTGAGCGGCTGGACGTCGAGTTCCGCGCCGGTGCGGGCGTCGAGCGCCCGGGAGACCAGGACGTCGCTGCCGCGCAGCCGGTCGGCCTTGAGCAGGACGTCGGTGGTGCCGTCCCCGTCGGTGTCGAGCGAGACCCGCACGCCGTAGAGCCCGACCGGGGTGGCGGCGGGGGCCCAGAGCCGGGCGCCGACGTACAGCTGGTCGGCGGAGACGGCCGCGCCGACGGCCCGCAGGTTGGCGGCCCGGTCGCCGGGGTGTTCGACGCAGACGTCCTGCGGGGAGTCGGCCGGATCGGCGGCGTTCTCGGGCCGGATGCCCGCGCCTGGCCCGGCGGCGACGCCGCTGCCGGGCGGGCAGTCGGCCCAGCGGGCGCCCTCGCCGCCGAGCGCGAAGGCGCTGAGGAGTCCGGGCCGGTCGCCGGGGGCGGAGCTGCCGCCGAGCGCGAGGAGGGTGCCGTCCCGTCCGGTCCGGGCGGCGGCGGTCGCGGTGAGGTCGGGGGCGGGCCGCGGGGCGGCGAGGACGGGCACCCGCAGCTGCGGCAGGGCCGGGTCGGTGACGGGGGTGAGCAGGACCCGGCCGGAGAGTTCGGCGCGGTAGCTGCGGGCCCGGCCGCTCTGCACGGGGTCGATGGTGGGGTCGGGCGCGCGGCCCAGCTCCCCGGGGACGGCGAGCGTCACCCGCACCCGGGCGGTGCCGCCGGCCGGGACGTCGACCTGGCCGGGCGTCACCTCGAACCGGGCGCCGGGCAGTTCGGTGGCGGCCGCGTAGCCGGTGCGGTACGTCAGCGGCCGGTCGGCGTGGTTGCGCAGCTCGATCTCGCGGACCAGCGCGGTGGGCCCGCCGACCTCGACCGGGCCGTAGGAGACTCCGACGGCGCCCTCGGGTGCGCCCTCGCCGGCCGCGTAGGCGACCACGGGGGTGTGGACGGCCCGGTCGACCTGGGCGCGGCCGGCCCCGGTGCGTTCGGGACCGTAGACCGGGCCGCTGTGGTCGTCGCCGAGCCAGGTGTCGCCGGCGGTGTTCATCAGCGCGGCCTTGAGCTGTTCGACTGGCCAGTCCGGGTGGGCGGCGCGGACCAGGGCGGCGAGCCCGGCGACGTGCGGGGTGGCCATCGAGGTGCCGTCCTCGCGCTGGCCGCCGGTGCCGCTGCCGACCAGCGCGGACCAGATGGTCTCGCCGGGGGCGGCGAGGTCGGGCTTGACCACGCCGGGGACGCCGATGCCGCGCGAGGTGAAGTCGGTGAGGGTGTCGACCCGGCCCGGCTGGTCCTGCGAGACGGAGCCGTGCAGCTTGTTGCCCGCGGCGGCGAGCCGGACCTGGACGGGCCCGGCGGCCGCGGCCTGCCGGAGCCGTTCGCCGTCGGTGTGGGCGAGCAGGGCGGCCGGGATGCGCTCGTTGCCGGCGATCTCGGCGAGGTGGTCGGTGTCGGCGGTGTAGAGCGCGCCGATGGCGCCGGCGTCGGCGGCGTGGTCGGCGCGCGGCCCGGAGTTGCAGGGGCGTTCGGACTCGCGGGTGCGCCAGGCGAGTACCGCGATCTTTCCGGCGAGCCGCTGCCGGTCGGCTTCGCTGAAGGCGGTGCAGCCGTCCGACTGGTCGGCGGGCAGGGCGAGTTGGCCGCTGACGTCGGTGGTGGACCAGCCCTGGTAGCGCTCGCTCCAGTGTGCCGGGACGACCCCGGCCAGGGCGGCGGGGGCGAGCACGGTGAGGCCGTCGGCGTCGCTGTGCGGGTCGACGGAGGCGGCGACGGCGACGGCCCGGGCGGCGGTGCCGGGGCTGCCGCCGATGCCGTACACGTCTCCGTCGTTGCCGGCCGCGGCGACCACGACGGTGCCGAGCGCGGCGAGCCGGTCGACGGCGAGGGCGTCGGTGTCCTCGGGGCCGCCGAAGTGGCTGCCGAGCGAGAGGTTGACGACGTCGAGGCGGTCGCCGAGGTCGCCGTCGCCGTTGGGGTCGGCGGCGAGGTCGAGCGCCTGGGCGAGCCGGTCGGTGGAGCCCTCGCAGCCGAAGACCCGGATCGCGTACAGCCGGGCGCCGGGGGCGGCACCGGGGCCGACCTTGAAGGCCTTCGGGTCGAGCCCGGCCCGGTAGGGGCCGGTGTACGGGTGGCCGTCGGCGGTGACCCCGTAGCCGGCCGCGGTGCCGGCGACGTGGGTACCGTGCCCGTTGCGGTCGCAGTCGAGCGGGTTGTCGCTGGGGTGCGGGACGGGCTGGTGGTGCGGGGAGGACGGGTCGGGGTTGTAGTCGTCGCCGACCAGGTCCTTGCCGCCGATCACCTTGGCGTTGGGGAACAGGTCGGGCGGCGCGGGCTTGCCGCGTTCGACGGAGCGGAAGGCGGCCTCGGTGCCGGGGCCGCCGAAGTCGGCGTGGGTGTAGTCGATGCCGCTGTCGATGATGCCGATCCGCACGCCCTGCCCGGTGTTGCCGTCGACGACGTCGCCGGAGGAGCCGGAGGTACCGGCCCAGACCTGCGGGGCTCCGGTGACGGGGACGGAGTAGGCGTTGTCCCGCTGCTTGCGGACGATCGGGTGCACGGCCAGCACGCCGGGCAGCGCGCGCAGGGCGGGCAGCCGGTCGGCGGGCGCGTCGACGGCGAGGCCGGTGAGCAGGGTGCGGGTGCGGTAGAGCTCACGGGTGGCGGGCGCCACCCGGTGGACGGCCTCGGCGAGCCGGTCGAGGGCGTCGCCGGCCCTGGCCCGCTGGCCGGCGCCGGCCCGGGCGGCCTCCCGGCGGACGTCCTCCGGGGAGCGCTGGGCCCGCCGGGCCCCGTCGGCGGCGCGCCGCCAGGCGGGCCCGGCCGCCTCGGTGGTGAGTTCGAGCAGGACGGACGCCGTCCGGCCGGGCCCGGGCGGTCCGGAGGTCGGCGGACTGCCGGTCGCCGGGGTGGCGGCGAAGGCCGCGGTCCCGGCCACCAGGGCGAGGGTGAGGCCGATCGGGGCGGCGGTTCGGCGGACGACGGACGGCAGGCGCACTGGGTTCTCTCCCCCGGCAGGGGGACTGATCCGCACACCGTGTCGCTGACGCCCGCCCGCGCGGCCGTCGATCACCCTTCCGGGGGCCCCAAATTAGGATGATCGCGCCGGTGAGTGCGAGCAACTTCCCTCGGACGGACGCCAGTTGCACTCTACGGAGTGATCCGGCGACCGCCCGGGCGGCCTAATCGGCGGATGAACGCCCGGCCCGGCGCCACCTCGCCACAACCGCCTCGGGAAGCGCCCGAGCCCCTCAGTGGTGGCCGGTCACGCCACCGTTGTCGCGGCGGTCCAGCGAGCGCTGGAGGGCGGCGGCGGCGAAGGGGTTCCGCTCAGTGGCCCGACGGCGGCGCGGGGCGCGGACGGCGGCGGCGGTGGGGGCGGGAGTGGCGTGGCGGTCGGCAGTCGGGGGCATACCGGGCTCCTTGGAAGCGGCGCGCACGGAGGCGCGACAAATGGTGGAGGGGGTACGCGCGGGGGCAGGGGTCGCCTGCCCGTGGGGGCGCACGCACACACGGGCCGCGCGCCCTGGCTACAGGGGCGGCACACCGTATGGCTTCCTCCACGGTACGGCCCGACCCCGGCCGTGTCTGCACGAATACTTGGATTTCCTAGTATCTGAGACGGGACTCACCCGGAGGAACGCAACGGGGCCCGGACCGCCGGTGAACGGCGGTCCGGGCCCCGGGGGCCGTCAGGCTCAGCCCAGGTCGACCGACCGGGCGAAGCGGGCGCCGATCTCGGCGGCGATCGCGGTCAGGACATCCTGCGGGATCTCGCTGTCCACGGTGATCGAGGCCAGCGCGCCGCCGCCGTCGCGGGCGACCTGCATGCCGGCGATGTTGATGCCGGCGTCGCCGAGGTGCTTGCCGAGGACGCCGACCACACCGGGGCGGTCCTCGTACTTGAAGAAGGCCATGTGGTCGGTGAGCGCCACGTCCACGTCGAAGGCGTCCACGCCGACGATCTTCTGGGTCTGCTTGGGGCCGGCCAGCGTGCCGGAGATGGCGATCTCCTCGCCGTTCGCGAGCGTGCCGCGCACGGTGATCACGTTGCGGTGCTCGGGGCTCTCGCTGGAGGTGGTCAGGCGGACCTCGACGCCGCGCTCCTGGGCGAACAGCGGGGCGTTGACGTAGGACACCGTCTCCGCCACCACGTCCTCGAACACGCCCTTCAGCGCGGACAGTTCGAGCACCTTGACGTCGTGCTGGGTGATCTCGCCACGGACCTCGACGTCGAGGCGGACGGCCACCTCGCCGGCCAGCGCGGTGAAGATCCGGCCCAGCTTCTCGGCCAGCGGCAGACCCGGGCGCACGTCCTCGGCGATCACGCCGCCCTGGACGTTGACGGCGTCCGGTACCAGCTCGCCGGCCAGCGCGAGGCGGACCGACTTGGCGACGGCGATGCCGGCCTTCTCCTGCGCCTCGTCGGTGGAGGCGCCCAGGTGCGGGGTGGCGACCACGTTGTCGAAGGCGAACAGCGGGGAGTCGGTGCACGGCTCCTTGGCGTACACGTCGAGGCCGGCACCGGCCACCCGGCCGTCGCGCAGGGCGCTGGCGAGCGCCTCCTCGTCGACGATGCCGCCGCGCGCGGCGTTGACGATGCGCACGCTCGGCTTGACCTTGTGCAGTGCCTCGTCGCCGATCAGGCCGATCGTCTCGGGGGTCTTGGGGAGGTGGACGGTGATGAAGTCCGAGACCTCCAGCAGCTCCTCCAGGGTGACCAGCTTGACGCCCATCTGGGCGGCGCGGGCGGCCTGGATGTAGGGGTCGTACGCGACGATCTTCATGCCGAACGCGGACATCCGCTGGGCGACCAGGACGCCGATGCGGCCGAGACCGACGACACCGAGGGTCTTCTCGCTGAGCTCGACGCCGGTGTACTTGTTGCGCTTCCACTCGCCCTGCTTGAGCGCGGTGTTGGCCGGCGCGATGTTGCGGGCGACGGAGATCAGCAGGCCGCAGGCGAGCTCGGCGGCGGTGACGATGTTGGAGGTCGGCGCGTTGACGACCATCACGCCGGCCTTGGTGGCGGCGGCGACGTCCACGTTGTCCAGGCCGACACCGGCCCGGGCGACCACCTTGAGCTTGCGGGCGGCGGCCAGCGCCTCCGCGTCGACCTTGGTGGCGGAGCGGATCAGGATCGCGTCGACGTCGGCGATCGCGGTGAGCAGCTCGGTGCGGTCGGCGCCGTTGCAGTGACGGATCTCGAAGTCGGGACCGAGGGCGTCGACGGTGGCGGGCGAGAGCTCTTCGGCAATCAGAACGACGGATTTGCTCACGACAGTGTGTCCTTAACTGTCCGGTTCCCCCGGCACGAAGGTGGCGTGTAAGGGCGGGGGAAGGTGGCATGCCGCGTAGGTAGACGCACGACGCTGTGGGCCTGACGCGCACTCGGAAGTGTATCGACGGGCGGAGTACGAGGCTGCTCCCGTCCGGCGAAATCACCCGGACGGGAGCAGCCTACTTGTACAAGGCCCCTACGGAATGGGGACGTACGGGGGCGGGAAGGCTCAGGCCTTCTCGTTGACCCAGCTCATCAGCGAGCGCAGCTTCTTGCCGGTGGTCTCCAGCAGGTGGTCCTCGTCGGCCTTCTTGTACTCGTTGTACTTGGGCAGACCGGCCTTGTACTCGGCGATCCAGGTGTTGGCGAAGGTGCCGTCCTGGATCTCGGCGAGGACCTTCTTCATCTCGGCCTTGGTGGCGTCGGTGATGATGCGCGGGCCGGTGACGTAGTCGCCCCACTCGGCGGTCTCGGAGACGGACCAGCGCATCTTCTCCAGGCCGCCCTCGTACATCAGGTCGACGATGAGCTTCAGCTCGTGCAGGCACTCGAAGTAGGCGATCTCCGGCTGGTAGCCGGCCTCGACCAGGGTCTCGAACCCGGCCTTCACCAGGGCGGCGGTGCCACCGCAGAGGACGGCCTGCTCACCGAACAGGTCGGTCTCGGTCTCCTCGGTGAAGGTGGTCTTGATGACGCCGGCCTTGGTGGCGCCCAGGCCCTTGGCGTAGGAGAGCGCCAGCTCGAAGGCCTTGCCGGTGGCGTTCTGCTCGACCGCGACGATCGCGGGGACGCCGCGGCCCTCCTCGTACTGGCGGCGGACCAGGTGGCCCGGGCCCTTCGGGGCGACCATGCAGACGTCGACGTCCGCCGGGGGCTTGATGAAGCCGAAGCGGATGTTCAGGCCGTGGCCGAAGAACAGGGCGTCGCCGGACTTCAGGTGCGGGGCGATGTCGGCCTCGTACACGTCGGCCTGGATCGGGTCCGGCACCAGGATCATGATGACGTCGGCCTCGGCCGCGGCCTCGGCCGGGGTGACGACGCGCAGGCCGGCCTCCTCCGCCTTGGCACGGGACTTGGACTCCGGCTTCAGGCCGACCCGGACGTCGGCGCCGGAGTCGCGCAGGGACAGCGCGTGGGCGTGGCCCTGGCTGCCGTAGCCGATGACCGCGACCTTGCGGCCCTGGATGATGGACAGGTCGGCGTCGTCTTCGTAGAACAGCTCGGCCACGGGGGCACATCTCCTTGCGTGTTGGTGCCGGGTACCTCGGTACCTACCGTATTGCGGACCCGGCGGGGTGTGGGGCAGTGCTTCAGAGGTTGAGACGGTCGCGTCAGGCGCTGCGGTCGAGGGCGCGCAGCGAGCGGTCCGTGATCGAACGGGCGCCGCGTCCGATGGCGACCAGGCCGGACTGGACCAACTCCTTGATGCCGTAAGGCTCCAGCATCCGGAGCATGGCCTCCAGCTTGTCCGAGCTGCCGGTGGCCTCGATGGTCACCGCGTCGGGCGACACGTCGACGGTCTTGGCACGGAACAGCTGGACGATCTCGACGATCTGCGACCGGGTCTCGTTGTCGGCGCGGACCTTCACCAGGACCAGTTCCCGCTGGATCGCAGCGGCCTGGTCGAGTTCGACGATCTTTATCACGTTCACGAGCTTGTTGAGCTGCTTGGTGACCTGTTCCAGCGGGAGGTCCTCGACGTTGACCACGATCGTCATCCGGGACACGTCCGGGTGCTCGGTCGGGCCGACGGCGAGGGAGTCGATGTTGAAGCCCCGACGGGAGAACAGGGCGGCGATGCGGGCGAGCACGCCGGGCTTGTTCTCGACCAGGACCGAGAGGGTGTGCTTGGACATGGTGGTCATGTGCTCTCTATCGGATCGGGCCGGGGCGGGCTTAGTCGAGGTCGTCGCCGAAGTCGGGCCGGACGCCCTTGGCGAACTGGATCTCGTCGTTGCTGGTGCCGGCCGCGACCATCGGCCAGACCATGGCGTCCTGGTGGACGATGAAGTCGATGACGACCGGGCGGTCGTTGATCTCCATCGCCTGCTTGATGACCGCGTCCAGGTCCTCGGGGCGCTCACAGCGCAGGCCGACGCAGCCCATCGCCTCGGACAGCAGCACGAAGTCGGGGATCCGGGTGCCCTGGGCCGGCGGCTCGATGCCGTCGTGCTCGGGGCCGGCGTGCAGCACGGTGTTGGAGTAGCGCTGGTTGTAGAAGAGCGTCTGCCACTGGCGGACCATGCCCAGCGAGCCGTTGTTGATGACCGCGACCTTGATCGGAATGTCGTTCAGGGCGCAGGTGACCAGCTCCTGGTTGGTCATCTGGAAGCAGCCGTCGCCGTCGATCGCCCAGACCGCGGCCTCGGGCAGGCCGGCCTTGGCGCCCATCGCGGCCGGGACCGCGTAGCCCATGGTGCCCGCGCCGCCCGAGTTGAGCCAGGTGCCCGGCCGCTCGAAGCGGATGAACTGCGAGCTCCACATCTGGTGCTGGCCGACGCCGGCGGCGTAGATCGCGTCCGAGCCGACCAGCCGGCCGATCCGCTCGATGACCTGCTGCGGGGACAGCTGGCCGGCCGGGGCCGGCTCGAAGCCCAGCGGGTAGGTCTTCTTCCACTCGTCGAGCTTCTCCCACCACTCGGCGTAGTCGCCCTTGTGGCCGGCGTCGAACTCGGCCTGGACGGCGACGATCAGGTCGGCCAGCACCTCGCGGGCGTCGCCGACGATCGGCACGTCGGCCGGGCGGTTCTTGCCGATCTCGGCCGGGTCGATGTCCGCGTGGACGACCTTGGCGTACGGGGCGAAGCTGTCCAGCTTGCCGGTGACGCGGTCGTCGAAGCGGGCGCCGAGGGTGAACAGCAGGTCGGCCTTCTGCAGCGCGGTGACGGCCGGGACGGAGCCGTGCATGCCGGGCATGCCCAGGTGCTGCGGGTGGCTGTCGGGGAAGGCGCCGAGCGCCATCAGGGTGGTGACGACCGGGGCGCCGGTCAGCTCGGCGAGGATCCGCAGCTCGGCGGTGGCCCGCGCCTTGATGACGCCGCCGCCGACGTACAGCACCGGGCGCTTGGCGCTCACCAGCATCTTCGCGGCCTCGCGGATCTGCTTGGCGTGCGGCTTGGTGACCGGGCGGTAGCCGGGCAGCGAGGTCTCGACCGGCCAGCGGAAGGTGGTGGTCGCCTGGAGGGCGTCCTTCGCGATGTCGACCAGGACCGGGCCGGGGCGGCCGGTGGCGGCGATGTGGAACGCCTCGGCGATCACCCGGGGGATCTCGGCCGGGTCGGTGACCAGGTAGTTGTGCTTGGTGATCGGCATCGTGATGCCGCAGATGTCCGCCTCCTGGAAGGCGTCGGTGCCGATCGCCTTGGAGGAGACCTGGCCGGTGATCGCGACCAGCGGGACGGAGTCCATGTAGGCGTCGGCGATCGGGGTGACCAGGTTGGTGGCGCCGGGGCCGGAGGTGGCCATGCAGACCCCGACCCGGCCGGTGGCCTGGGCGTACCCGGTGGCGGCGTGGCCGGCGCCCTGCTCGTGGCGGACCAGGATGTGGCGCACCTTGGTCGAGTCCATCAGCGGGTCGTACGCGGGAAGGATGGCCCCGCCCGGAATGCCGAAGACGGTGTCCGCGCCTACGGCCTCCAGCGAGCGGATGAGCGACTGGGCGCCGGTCATGGTCTCGACGACGTGCTGGGGAGCGGGAGCGTGGGCGGCCGGGGTGTCCCCGCGGCGGGGGGATGCGGCGTGCTCAGTCATCTGCCTGTCTCTTCTCGGGTTTTGCCGGCCCGGTGCTTGCGGGCCCCGGTACTGCGAGGGTGGGGTCCCGGTTTCGGGCCGATCGCCGGCTCTGCCCCAATCGTCCCTTTTCGAGGGGGTTCGGGGCCAGTGGTCTTGCGGGGTGGAACAGCGTCAGTGCAACAAAAAACCCCTCGTGCCAAGGGCATGCGAGGGGTGGCGCGTCGGTCTGTCACGAGCGGGGCGTGCGAGCCCACTCAGCCGACGCGCCCGCCAAGTACGAGAATTCGGGTGCGCATGGCAACGACCTTCCTCCCGTCCGGGGTCGCGTGTCAAGCAGGTGGGATCACCGTCTCGCCATGCGGACCCGCTCCCGGACCGGCCACGGCGCGGTGTTCGGGCAGGTCGGAGGCACCGTGGTGCGGTGCGACCCGCCCTGCCGCGCCCTCCCCGCGGCCACTCGTCCGGGTGTCCGAGGCCAGGTACGCGCGGCGGGCCGAGAGCGAACCGAGCGGCCTCGGCAGCGGGTACGCGCGGCGGGTCAGCGCCCGGCGCAGCCGGGTCTCGTCCAGCGGCGGGGCGAAGGCCGAGCCCTGGCCCTGGCGGCAGCCCAGCTCCTGGAGCACGGAGATCTGGCGGGGCAGGTCCACCCCCTCCGCGGCGGTGGCCAGACCGAGGTCGCGGCCGAGCCGCAGGGCGTGCCCGGCGAGGGTGCGGGCGAGCGCGGACTCCCCGAGGTCCTGGACCAGCGTGCGGTCGAGCTTGAGCCCGTCCAGGGGCAGCCGGCCGAGGGCGCCCAGCGAGCCGCCGCCGGCGCCGTACCCGGCCAGCACGGTGGCGACCCCGAGCCGGCGCAGCGCGGCCAGCCGGCGGCCCAGTTCCTCCGCGATCGGGTCGGCGCCCATCCGGGCCACCTCGATGACCAGTTCGCCGGCCGGCAGCCGGGCGTCGCGCAGGGCCGCCGCCACCGTCTCGTACAGGCCCGGCGAGCAGAGCCGCTCGGCGGAGAGCCGGACCGCGACCGGGACGGGCGGCGCCGTCCGGCTACGGCCGGGCAGCCCGCGCCGGTCGGCGGCGGCCGCCACCGCCTCCTGGACCAGCCAGCGGGAGAACCGGGCGGCCGCGTCGCCGTGCTCGGCCGAGCGCAGGAACTCGGCCGGGGTGAGCAGCAGGCCGCGCGCCGAGCACCAGCGGGCCTGCGCCTCGACGCCGGTGACCACCCCGCTGGCGAGGTCCACCACGGGCTGGTGGAGCAGGGTGAAGCCGCCCTCCCGGACGGCGACCCGCAGCCGTTCCTCCAGTTCGGTGCGGCGCTCCAGGTCGGCCCGCATGGCGGGGGTGTAGAGCACCACCCGGCCCTTGCCCTCGGACTTGGCCCGGTACATCGCCAGGTCGGCGTTGCGCATCAGCTCGTCGGTGGCCGCCCTGGGGTCGGCGGCCGGGCCGCGTTCCGGGGTGCCGAAGGCGATGCCGATGCTGGCGGCGACGCTGAGTTCGGTGCCGCCGATCCAGTACGGCTCGGAGAGCGCGAGGCGCAGCCGCTCGGCGAGCTCCTGGACCTGGAGGCGGCCGAGCGGCCCGCAGACCAGCGCGGCGAACTCGTCGCCGCCGAACCGGGCGACGGTGTCACCGCAGCGCACGGCGCCCTGGAGCCGGCGGGCGGCCTGGACCAGCAGTTCGTCGCCGACCTGGTGCCCGGCGGTGTCGTTGACCGCCTTGAAGCCGTCCAGGTCGAGGAAGAGCACCGCGATGCCGGCGCCGGTCCCGCCCTGCTGGCCGCGCGCACCGAGGGCGGCCCGCAGCCGCTGGGCGAACAACGCCCGGTTGGGCAGGTCGGTGAGCGGGTCGTGGAAGGCGTTGTGCTGCAACTGGGCCTGGAGCATCACGCGTTCGGTGACGTCCCGGCTGTTGAGGATCAGGCCGTCGCGGTGCCGGCTGACCGTCGACTCGACGTGCAGCCACTCGCCGTCACCGGAGCCGATCCGGCACTCCACCCGGGCGGACGGCTCGGCGGTGCCCGGGGAGCGGTGGGCGGTGAGCCGGACCCGGGCCAGGTAGCGGCGGACCTCGGCGAGCACCCGGTCCACGTCCTCGGGGTGGACGAGGTCCAGCAGGTTGCCGCCGACCAGCTCCTCCGGGTCCCGCCCGTAGACGCCGAGCGCGGCCGGGGAGACGTAGGAGAGCACCCCGTTGGCGCCGGCGATCATGATGACGTCGCTGGAGCCCTGCACCAGCGAGCGGAAGTGCGCCTCCTTGTGGGCGAGCTCCTGGGCCAGCGACAGGTTGTCCAGCAGCATCACGCCCTGCCGCAGGATCAGCGCCAGGCCGACGGTGCAGGCGGCCGCGGCCACCACCCGGTCCAGCTGGCGCCCGCCGAGCGCGTTGTAGAGGATCCCGGCGGTGCAGACCGCGGCCGCCGCGTACGGGGTGAGCGCGCTGAAGGTGGTGGCCACCCGGCGGCGCGGCAGGCCGCCCGCCGAGGGGTGTTCGCGCAGCGGACGGCGCCAGCGCGGCGACCAGGGCGCCCAGGCCAGCAGCAGGCTGCCGGAGAACCAGCCGGCGTCCAGGAGTTCGCCCGAGTGGTAGCTGCTGCGCAGCTCCGGGGAGGTGAACAGGGCGTCGCAGAGCACGGTGACGGCGAGCGCGATCATCGCGGTGTGCACGGCCGCCCGGTTGCCGTCCCGGCCGCCGAAGCGCAGCCCGACCACCAGGCTGACCAGCAGGATGTCCAGCACCGGGTAGGCCAGGTTGAGGGCCAGCCGCAGCGGGGAGCCGCCCTCGCCGGCCGCGATCCGGCCGAGCGCCAGGCTCCAGCTGAGGGTGAACAGCGAGCCGGCGATCAGCCAGCCGTCGAGCAGCAGGCAGAGCCAGCCGGCGGCGGAGCGCGGGCGCTGGGCGAGCACCAGGACGCCGGTGATGGCGAGCGGGGCGAACAGCAGGAAGGCGTACTCGGCGAGCGAGTCCCGCGGCAGCGGGGTGCGGACGACCAGCTCGTACCAGCCCCAGGTGCCGTTGCCGAAGGCCACCATGAGCGAGGAGAGGCCGAACAGCAGCCAGGCCGGGCGGGCGTGCCCGCCGACCGTGCAGCCGTACACCAGGCAGGACAGCGCGGCCGCGAGGGCTGCCGCGGCCAGGCCGAAGTCACCCATGAAGATGGAGAGTTGGCGGGATCCCCAGCCGGCGGCGGCGCCCAGGGCGTAGGCCAGGCAGAGGCCGCCGAGGACGAGCCCGGGCAGGGCGCGGCTCTCCCGGAGCCGGCGCAGCGGGCCGCGCGGGTCGGGCGGGGGCGCGCCGGCGTCGGACGCCTCGGCGGCGGACGTGTCGGTGGGCGGCACTCCCGGCCGCCCGGCTCCGGGCAGCACCGTATCGGTGGAGCTCACTCGACCTCTCCCCCTCCGGCCCGGGGGCTGGCGCCCCGGCCACGGGCCACCGGCCGCGCGCCTCTTCTCGGCCGTACGCGGTGGCCTGGCGCCCCGTCAGGACGGTGGCCCAGGGGGTGGGCGGCCTTCCGGTCGCCGCACCGCACCGATGTTCCCGATCGGGACCCTACACCAATTCCGTCACTCAATGACACGCACACTCAACTTAGAGTAATGGCGGGAGGGTAGGGAAATGCACCCGATTCCGGCGGATCGGTCCGGTTGGCGGCGGCGCGCGGGCGGGGGCTCACGCGGCGCGCACGGGAGCACACGGCGGCGCCCGGGTGTCCGCCACCGGCCGCCGGGGCGGCGGCCAGGGGCCGGTGACGGACACCCGGCTCAGCGGGCGGTGGGGGCCAGATCGTCCGGAAACAGCCGTAGCCGGTGGGCCAGCGCGGCCGCCTCGCCCCGGCCGCCGACGCCGAGCTTGCCGAGGATGTTGGAGACGTGCACGCTCGCGGTCTTCGGCGAGATGTACAACTCCTCCGCGATCTGCCGGTTGGTCCAGCCCCTCGTGAGCAACCGGAGCACGTCCCGCTCACGGGGGGTGAGCCCGAAGGAGTCCCCGACCGCCGGGGCCGGCGCCGGGGCGGCCGCCGACCGCTCGGCCGGGGCCAGCGACAGCCCGGCCCGCTCGGCCAGCCCGGCGATCTCCGCCGACAGCGCCCGGTCCCCCCGGGTCGCGGCCAGCTCCGCGGCCTCGCGCAGCAGTTCGGCGCCGGCCTCGCGCCGCCCGGCCTGCACCTCGGCCTCGCCGGCCCGCAGCAGGGCGAGCGCCAGCGGGTACGGCAGCCCGGTCGGCCGCAGCGCGGCGACCGCGGCGGCCCACTGCTCCGGGGTGTCGGAGCCCTCGGCGCGGGCGAGCTCACCCTCCAGCAGCCGCGCCCAGCCGTGGTGCACGGGCGCCTTGGGGGTGAGCCGGGCCGCCGTCGCGGCGATCGCGGCCAGCACCCCGGCCCGGCCCGCGGCGGCCTCCGGCAGGCCCCGCACGTCCGCCTCCACCCCCGCGCCGAGCGCCAGCAGCGGGTACAGCACGCCCTCGTGCCCGACCGGGAGGCGGCCCTCGATCACCGTGAGCAGCTCGGCCCTGGCCTCCAGCGGACGCCCGCTGCGGGCCGCGATCACCAGTGCCAGCCGGGCGATCGGGACGGTGTGCTGGAACTGGCTGACCCGCTTGGAGGCCCGGGCCTGGGCGAGCATGCCCGCCGCACTGGCGAGGTCCCCGCGCAGCAGCGCGACCTCGCTGCGCAGCCGGTCCAGGAACTCGGCGTGGCTGCCCGGCGGGTCGTGCCGCTCGGAGTCCGCGAGCAGTCCGGCCGCCTCGTCGGGACGCCCGAGGTCCAGCAGCGCCTCGGCGAGGTTGCCGGACAGGATGGTCCCGACGTTGCGCTGCAGCCCGTTGCCGCGCGCGGCCTCCAGCCCCTCCCGGGCGAGCGCCGCCGCCTCCTCGGCCCGGCCGAGCGACTGCAGCAGGCTGGCCAGGTTGTTGACGCCGCGCAGCAGCACGTCCGGGACGCCCAGCCCGCGGGCGGCCTCGACCGCCGCGGTCATCTCGGCGACGGCCCGATCGGGGTCGTTCTCCAGGTCGTTGCGCAGGGTGCCGAGGGTCATCAGGGCGTGCTGCTCGATCCAGTGCGCGCCGACCTGCCGGGCGATCGCGACGGCCCGCTCGGCCAGCTCCACGTCCTCCTCGGTCGGGTCGTTGAGCATCGCGATGCCGGCGCTCAGTGCCAGCACCTCGGCCTGGACGGCGGACGGCGGACGGTTCTCCACCAGCCGGCGGGCGTGCGCCGCCTCGTCGTTGCTGCCGGTCCGGTTGAGGCTGCCGAGCATCCGCGCCCGGTTCATCCGGAACCAGGCCGCACGCATCGGGTGCTCCTGCTCGTCGACCAGCCGCACGCCCCGCTTGGCCAGGCTCAGACCGCGCTCGCGGTCGCCGCTGCGCCGGGCCGCGACCACCGCCTCGGCCAGCACGTCGACCAGCTGGATCCGGTCGCAGTCCTCGTCCTGGGCGCTGAGGTCGCAGGAGCCCGGCGGGTAGGTCTCGGCCCAGTCGTACGGGCGCAGGGTGTGCGCCAGCACGTCCTCGGAGACCATGTCCCACAGCTCCAGGGCGCGTTCCAGCATGCCGAGCTGCTCGGCGAAGGCGTTGCGGCGGCGGGCCGCCCGGGCGGCGTCCAGGGCGGTCGGCAGGGCGCGGGCCGGATCGTGCGCGTGGTACCAGTAGTTGGCGAGCCGGGCCGGCAGGGCGTCACTGGAGACCAGGTGCGGCTGCGCTTCCACGGCGAGCGCGAACTTGCGGTTGATCCGGTGCCGTTCGCCGGGCAGCAGGTCGTCCGAGACCGCCTCGCGGACCAGCGCGTGCCGGAAGCGGTAGCCCTCGCCGTCGCTGTCCGGGCGCAGGATGTTGGCTCCGACGGCCGCCCGCAGCGCCTCGATCAGCTGCTCCTCATCGTCGTCCAGGACGGCGGAGAGCAGGGCGTGTTCGACGTACGAGCCGCCCTCGGCGGCGATCCGCACCACCCGCTGGGACTCCTCGTCCAGGCTCTCGACCCGGACCAGCAGGATGTCGCGCAGCGAGTCGGTGAGCCCGGCCCCGCAGCCGTCCTGGAAGGCGGTGGCCAGCTCCTCGACGAAGAACGGGTTGCCCTCGGAGCGGCGGTGGATCCGGTCCACCAGCTCCCGGTCGGGCGCGGCGGTGCCGAGGATGCCGGCCAGCTGCGCGGCGACCTCCCGGCGGCGGAACCGCTCCAGCTCCAACCGCTGGACGGTGCGCAGCCGTTCGAGTTCGGCGAGGAAGGGGCGCAGCGGGTGCCGGCGGTGCAGGTCGTCGGTGCGGTAGGTGGCGACCAGCAGCACCCGGGAGCGGTGCAGGGTGCGGACCAGGTAGGCGAGCAGTTCGCGGGTGGAGCGGTCGGACCAGTGCAGGTCCTCGACGGCCAGCACGAGGGTACGGTCCGCGCCGAGCCGTTCGAACAGTCGCGCGGTGTGTTCGAACAGCCGGGCCCGGCCGTACTCGTCGTTGGGTTCGCCGTCGGCCTCGCCGAACTCGGGCAGCAGCCGGGCGAGATGGCCCTCGCTGCCGGCCGCCGCGGCCTCCAGCTCGGTGCCCAGCTGACGGTGCAGCCGGCGCAGCGCGGCCGCGAGCGGCGCGAACGGCAGACCCTCGGCGCCGACCTCCAGACAGCTGCCGAGCGTGGTGACCGCTCCCCCGTCGCAGGCCCGTTGGAGGAACTCCTCCAGCAGCCGGGTCTTGCCGACGCCGGCCTCGCCGCCGATCAGGACGGCCTGCGGGCTGCCGGAGCCCGCCCGGCGCAGCGCGCCGATCAGTTCGGTGATCTCGCTGCCACGGCCGACGAAGACGGGACTCACCGATATCTGCTGCATGGAGGCGAGCATGCCATAGCCGGACCGGCCTGGCCGAGGGGAATTCTCCCCCGGCGAACGCCCGGAGGGGGAGGCGCTCCCCTGTGGCGCCTCCCCCTCCGGAATCTCCTCGGCACCCTGGTGGTGCCGGTCCATCAGCATTCGCGCTGACGCGCGGGGCGCCGCTGGAAGCGGGCGGCGACGGGGCGGCGGCGCAGGCGGCTCGCCTTCTTCGCCTCGCGCACCAGGCGCTCGTGCTCGGCGCGGGCCTCAAGCTCGTGGGCGTGCTGCTGGATGAGCTCGTACTCGATCACTTCGGTTCCCCTTTGGGATTCTGGGACTTCACTGCGTTTCGCTGACAGGTAAGAGCTTCCTCTCCCAGAGGGGTGCCGGGCATCGGAAGCCTGCCCGATCTTCCGGGGCCCGGATGCCTTAGATCGGGGGTTTGGAAAGGACAAAGGCCCGGTCTTACCTCGATACAGAGGTGAGACCGGGCCTTAGGCCTTACTTAGAGGGCCTTAGACGCCTTAGACGCCTTAGGAAGCTCAGGCAGAGACGCCCAGCTTCTCCAAGCTGCGCCTACTGTCCTGTCACGCCGAGGCGCTCCAGGATCAGGTCCTTCACGCGGGCCGCGTCGGCCTGGCCGCGGGTGGCCTTCATGACCGCGCCGACCAGCGCGCCGACGGCCGCAACCTTGCCGTCGCGGATCTTGGCGGCGACCGCCTCGTTCTCGGCGATGGCCTGGTCGACGGCGGCACCGAGCGCGGAGTCGTCCGAGACGACGGCCAGGCCGCGCTTCTCGACGACCTCGTCCGGCTCGCCCTCGCCGGCCAGCACGGCCTCGATGACCTGACGGGCCAGCTTGTCGTTCAGCTTGCCCTCGGCGACCAGCGCGGCGACCCGGGCGACCTGCACCGGGGTGATCGGCTGCTCGCTCAGCTCGGTGCCGGTCTCGTTGGCCCGGCGGGCCAGCTCGCCCATCCACCACTTGCGGGCCTGGTCGGCCGGGGCACCGGCGGCGATGGTCTCCTGGATCGGCTCCACCGCACCGGCGTTGAGGACGGACTGCATGTCCTTGTCGGACAGGCCCCACTCGGCCTGGAGGCGGGCCCGGCGCACCCGCGGCAGCTCGGGCAGCGCGGCACGCAGCTCCTCGACCCACGCGCGGGCGGGGGCGATCGGCACCAGGTCCGGCTCCGGGAAGTAGCGGTAGTCCTCGGCGTTGTCCTTGATCCGGCCCGAGGTGGTGCTGCCGTTGTCCTCGTGGAAGTGGCGGGTCTCCTGGACGATGGTGCCGCCGTCGGTCAGCACGGTCGCGTGCCGCTGGATCTCGAACCGGGCGGCCCGCTCCACGCTGCGCAGCGAGTTGACGTTCTTGGTCTCCGAACGGGTGCCGAAGGTCTCGGTGCCGTTCGGGCGCAGCGACAGGTTGACGTCGCAGCGCATCTGGCCCTTGTCCATCCGGGCCTCGGAGACACCCAGCGAGCGGATGACCTCGCGCAGCTCGGCGACGTACGCCTTGGCGACCTCGGGAGCGCGCTCACCGGCGCCGACGATCGGCTTGGTGACGATCTCGATCAGCGGGATGCCGGCCCGGTTGTAGTCGAGCAGCGAGTGGGTGGCGCCGTGGATGCGGCCCGTGGCGCCACCGACGTGGCTGGACTTGCCGGTGTCCTCCTCCATGTGGGCGCGCTCGATCTCCACCCGGAAGGTCGAGCCGTCCTCCAGCTGCACGTCGAGGTAGCCGTTGAAGGCGATCGGCTCGTCGTACTGCGAGGTCTGGAAGTTCTTGGGCATGTCCGGGTAGAAGTAGTTCTTCCGCGCGAACCGGCACCACTCGGCGATCTCGCAGTTCAGCGCCAGGCCGATCTTGACGGCCGACTCCACGCCGGTCGCGTTGACCACCGGCAGCGAGCCCGGCAGGCCCAGGCAGGTGGGGCAGGTCTGGCTGTTCGGCTCGGCACCCAGCTCGGTCGAGCAACCGCAGAACATCTTGGTCTTGGTGCCCAGCTCGACGTGGACCTCAAGGCCCATCACCGGGTCGTACGACGCGAGAGCGTCCTCGTAGGAGACCAGGTTCATGACGCTCACAGCGTCCCTTCACTCATAAGACTTGGGAGGTACGGGCCCGGCCGCACGCGAAGCGGCGGCCGGGCTTAGGGCGTGTCCTGCGGGTCCTTGCCGGGTCCGCGACGCCGGGGCACGCACCTCGCCGCGTTGTCGTCGGTCGCCAATGCTCCGCAGTGGCTCCCTCCTCCGCCTTGCGATGCACGCACCCCAACGCCGCGGCCTGATCCGACAAAACCCCCAGGGCACGCCCTGGGCGCTCAGCTCAGCCCAGCAGCACGTCGTCGGAGCCCAGCTGACGCAGCTCGCGCACCAGCAGGGCGGTGCCGGTGATCAGCGCGGCGGCGCCGACCAGGGCGTTGACCAGCTTGAGGGTGTCGCTCTCCTCGCGGGCCTTCCGGACGTCCTTGACCACGGAGATCGCGCCGAAGGCGCTGGTGCCGATGGACAGCCAGAGACCGGGCTTCGAATGCCTGAAGCCCTTGGCCTTCTCGATCTTGCTCACAGTGCCGGTGCCTCCTCCAGCAGGGTGTGCCCCCACTTGTCGTTGAGTGCGGCCTCGACGGCGCCGCCCACGCGGTACAGGCGGTCGTCCGCCATCGCGGGTGCGATGATCTGCAGGCCGACCGGGAGATTGTCCTCCGGGGCGAGGCCGACCGGCAGCGACATGGCCGCGTTGCCCGCCAGGTTGGACGGAATCGTGCACAGGTCGGCCAGGTACATCGCCATCGGGTCGTCGGCGCGCTCGCCGATCGGGAAGGCGGTGGTCGGCGTGGTCGGCGAGACCAGGACATCCACACCGGCGAAGGCCGCGTCGAAGTCCCGCGAGATGAGCGTGCGGACCTTCTGGGCCGAGCCGTAGTAGGCGTCGTAGTAGCCCGAGGAGAGGGCGTAGGTGCCCAGGATGATGCGGCGCTTGACCTCGTCGCCGAAGCCGGCCTCGCGGGTCAGCGCGGTGACCTCCTCGGCCGAGCGGGAGCCGTCGTCGCCGACCCGCAGGCCGTAGCGCATCGCGTCGAAGCGGGCCAGGTTGGAGGAGCACTCGCTGGGCGCGATCAGGTAGTACGCCGGCAGCGCCAGGGTGAACGACGGGCAGGAGACCTCGACGACCTCGGCGCCCAGCTCGCGCAGCAGCTCCACCGACTCGTTGAAGCGCTGCATCACGCCGGCCTGGTAGCCCTCGCCGGCGAACTCCTTGACCACGCCGATCCGCATGCCGCGGACGTCGCGCATCTTCGCCGCCTCGACCACGGCCGGGACCGGCGCGTCGATCGAGGTGGAGTCCAGCGGGTCGTGCCCGGCGATGGCCTCGTGCAGCAGCGCCGCGTCCAGCACGGTACGGGCGCACGGGCCGCCCTGGTCCAGGCTGCTGGAGAAGGCGACCAGGCCGTAGCGGGAGACCGCGCCGTAGGTCGGCTTGACGCCGACGGTGCCGGTGACGGCGCCCGGCTGGCGGATCGAACCGCCGGTGTCGGTGCCGATCGCCAGCGGGGCCTCGTAGGCGGCCAGCGCGGCGGCCGAGCCGCCGCCGGAGCCGCCGGGGATGCGGGTGAGGTCCCACGGGTTGCCGGTCGGGCCGTAGGCGGAGTTCTCGGTGGAGGAGCCCATCGCGAACTCGTCCATGTTGGTCTTGCCGAGGATGACGACGCCGGCGTCCTTGAGACGGGTCGTCAGGGTGGCGTCGTACGGCGGGATCCAGCCTTCGAGGATCTTGGAGCCGCAGGTGGTCGGCACGCCCTTGGTGGTGAAGACGTCCTTCAGCGCGAGCGGGACGCCGGCCAGCGGGCCCAGCTCCTCGCCCTTGGCGCGCTTCTCGTCGACGGCCCGGGCGGCCTTCAGCGCGCCTTCGGTGTCGACGTGCAGGAAGGCGTTGACCTTCTTGTCGACGGCCTCGATGCGGTCCAGGTGCGCCTGCGCGACCTCGACGGCGGAGACCTCGCCCTTCGAGATGGCGGCGGCCGTCTCGGCGGCGGTGTACTTGATCAGCTCGGTCATCTCGGTCAGTCCTCCCCGAGGATCTGCGGCACACGGAAACGCTGCTCCTCGGCGGCCGGGGCGCCGGAGAGCGCCTGGTCCGGGGTGAGCGACGGCCGCACCTCGTCGGCGCGCATGACGTTGGTCAGCGGCAGCGGGTGGGAGGTCGGCGGGACGTCCTGTCCGGCGACCTCGGAAACGCGGGCGACCGCGCCGATGATCACGTCGAGCTGCTCGGCGAAGTGGTCCAGCTCTTCGGGCTTCAGCTCAAGACGCGACAGCCGGGCGAGGTGGGCGACCTCCTCGCGCGTGATGCCAGGCATGCAGCGATCCTCAGGGTGAGTTCTGGTGAGACCCGGCACCGCGCTCAGGCGGTGCCGGGCCCGGGCAGGAGCAGCCGGGTTCGGCGCTCCGTCCTCGTGGTCTTTGGACCCCATCCTATGGGGCCCGGCCCGGCCACCGGCCAACGAGTGAGCCCGCGCGCCCGTCACCGCGGCCCGGGCACGTCCTTCACCGCCGCCCGGGCACGTCCTTCACCGCGGCCCGGGCACGTCCGTCACTGCGGCCTGGTCCGGGCCCAACTCTGCGTCCCCGGCGCCTGGATCTCCATCTGCGCGGCCGGCACCGGCTGGCCCGCCTGCACCGCCCGGGCGGCGGGCGGCAGCACCGGTGGGAGGGCCGGCGGCAGCACCGGGGGCAGGACGGGGGGCAGGGTCGGCGGCAGCACCGGCGGGATGACCGGCTGGCCCACCGACGGGATGACGGACTGGCCCCCCTGCATCGCCTGGAGGGCCGGCGGCAGCTGGGCCGGCGGCGCGGCCAGCCGCTCCACCGGCGGGGCGCCGGTGCGGTGCACCCGCAGCCAGGCGGTGGCCTGCTCGGGCGGCAGCGCCGCGGACACCAGCCAGCCCTGGACGGCGTCCACCCCCATGCAGTGCAGCCGCTCCCAGGTCTCGTCGTCCTCCACGCCCTCGGCGACCACGGTCAGGCCCAGCGAGTGGGCGAGCTCGACCGAGCAGCGGACCACCGCCGCGTCGTGGTCGTCGGCGACCATCCGGGAGACGAAGGAGCGGTCGATCTTCAGCTCGCCGACCGGCAGGCTGCGCAGCCGCACCAGCGAGGAGTGCCCGGTGCCGAAGTCGTCCAGCGACATCCCGACGCCGTAGCCCCGCAGTTCGGCCAGGGTGTCGGCGGCCCGGCGGGAGTCGTCCAGCAGCAGCCGCTCGGTGATCTCCAGCTGGAGCGCGTGGGCCGGCACCTGGTGGCGGACCAGGTGTCCGGCGACCCGCTGGGCGAAGCCGGGATTGAGCACGTCGCGCGGCGAGACGTTGACCGCGACCTGCACCTGGAGGCCCTGGTCGCGCCAGTACGCGAGCTGGCCGACCGCCGCCTCCAGCACGTAGTCGGTGAGCCGCGGCATCAGACCGCTGGACTCGGCGAGGCCGACGAACTCGTCCGGCGAGACCCGGCCCTGACCGGGCCGCTCCCAGCGCAGCAGCGCCTCCAGGCCGACCACCCGGCCGTCGAAGGCCACCTTCGGCTGGTAGTGCAGCTGCACCTCGCCGGTCTCCAGGGCCCGCCGCAGGTCCCCCAGCAGGCCGATCCGGTACGGCGTGTCGGCGTCCTGGGTCTCGTCGTACTGGGCGACGCCGCTGCAACCGCGCTGGGCGTGCCCCATCGCCACGTCGGCGCGGCGCAGCAGCGACTCGGCGTCCTGGGCGTGCTGCGGGTAGACGCATACGCCCGCGGTGGCCTCCAGGACGAGCAGCAGCCCGTCCAGCCGGATCGGGGCGGCGAGCTCGGTGATCAGCGCCTTGGCGACCCGCTCCAGGCTGTCCGGGCAGTTGATGCCGGGCAGCAGCACGGCGAACTCGTCGCCGCCCATCCGGGCCACCATCGGGCGGCCGCGCCGGTAGTGCCGGGGCAGGCCGGCGAAGACGTCGTCGATGGACTCCCGGGTGGGGCTGCCGGCCGGGCCGCCGGAGCGCAGCGCGCGGTGCAGCCGGCGGGCGATGTGCACCAGCAGCCGGTCGCCGGCGGTGTGACCGAGGGTGTCGTTGAGCGTTCGGAAACGATCGAGATCGAGCAGGATGAGACCGACGCTGTAGCCCTCCTCGCGTCCGGCGATCGCCTCCTGGGCGGCCAGGAGTAAGGCCTGACGGTTGGGCAGATCGGTCAGCGGGTCGGTCAGCTGATCGCGGGCGCGGTCCCGGGCGATCCGCCAGGCGGCGACCAGGACGGCCAGTGGAACCGCGAACAGCGGCAGCAGTTCGGGTTCGTAGCGGTAGACCAGGACGGCCAGCGGGATGAGCGGCGCGGCACCGGCCAGCAGCACGCCGAGCAGCAGGACCGCACCCGCCACCCCCTGCGGCGGGCGTGTGGGCGCACCGCCGGTCGTACGATCCATAAGCCCTGTCCTCCGTCGGGCCCGCCCCGTCAGGCCGCCTTACGGTGAGGCACCGTGCCGGTACCGACAGCTGCCGGGCATGGAGCGACCCCGCGGAGTACCGGCTCAGCCGGTGCCCCCACCCCTGCTGACACTCTGTTGCGCTCCAGGGTATGCCGGGGTCCCCCCGGTGGGCAGACTTTCGGACAACCGGAAACGCGCCACCGCGCCCGGGTGCCACACAGTGACACGATGCCCGCTTCAACGGCGCGGCACCCGGTGACGTTGCATCAGGACGATAACAAGACGGATTCGGCGGCCCGGCGCTCGGGTCAGGCGTCGGCCGCCGCCTCCTCCGCCTCGGGAATCCCCAGGTGGGCGCGGGCCGCGGCCGGGCCGTCGGCGAGCAGCACGGCGAAGCCGGCGTCGTCCAGGACCGGCAGACCGAGCTGGACGGCCTTGTCGTACTTCGATCCCGGATTGTCACCGGCCACGACGAAATCGGTCTTCTTCGAGACCGAACCGGTCACCTTCGCACCGCGCGAGGTCAGCGCCTCCTTGGCGCCGTCCCGGGTGTGCCCGGCCAGCGTGCCGGTGACCACCACGGTCAGCCCCTCCAGCGGGCGCTCCGCCCCCTCCTCGTCGGCGAACTCCTCGGTGAAGCGGACGCCGGCGGCGCGCCACTTCTCCAGGATCTCCCGGTGCCAGTCGACCTGGTACCACTCGATGATCGAACGGGCCGTACCGGACCCGACACCCTCGGTGGCGGCCAACCGCTCCTCGTCGGCCGCGAAGATCGCGTCCAGGTCGCGGAACTCGCGTGCCAGCGCCTGGGCGGCCACCGGGCCGACGTGACGGATGGACAGCCCGTTGAGATAGCGCCAGAGCGGGCGGTCCTTGGCCTTGCCGAGGTTGTCCAGCAACAGCCCGGTGGTCTTCTTCGCCGCGCCGGCCGTAGTGGCGAAGAAGAACACCTCCTTCTCCTCCCCGGTGACGTCGTCCAGCTTGGGCATGCCCGTCTTCTGGTCGCGCACCAGCACCTTGATCGGCAGCAGCTGCTCCTCGGTCAGCCCGAAGATGTCGCCCTCGTTCCGCACCGGCGCCTCGACCGGCTCCAGCGGCTGGGTCAGCGCGGTGGCGGCAACGTAGCCGAGCCCCTCGATGTCCAGGCACGACCGCCCGCCCAGGAAGGCGATCCGCTCACGGATCTGCGCCGGGCAGAACTGCGCGTTCGGACAGCGCAGATCGATGTCCCCCTCGGCCATCGGGCGCAGCTCACTGCCGCACTCCGGACAGTGCGAGGGCATCACGAACGCCTGCTCGGTGCCGTCCCGCAGGTCGTAGACCGGGCCGAGGATCTCCGGGATGACGTCACCGGCCTTGCGCAGCACCACGGTGTCGCCGAGCAGCACGTCCTTGGCCTTGACGATCTGCTGGTTGTGCAGCGTCGCGTACTGCACCATCGAGCCGGCCACCTTCACCGGCTCGGCCAGCACCGCGTACGGGGTGGCCCGGCCGGTGCGGCCGATGCCGACCTTGATCTCGGCCAGCGTCCCGGTGACCTCCTCCGGCGGGTACTTCCAGGCGATCGCCCAGCGCGGCGACTTGGAGGTGGCGCCGAGCCGGCCCTGGAGGGCGATCTCGTCGACCTTGACGACGACGCCGTCGATCTCGTGCTCCACCGAGTGCCGCTGCTCGCCGAAGTGCTTGATGAACGCCCGCACCTCGTCGAGGGACTTCACCACCTTGTTGTGCCGGGCGGTCGGCAGGCCCCAGTCGTGCAGCAGCTGGTAGGCGTGCGACTGGTTGTCGATGGCGAAGCCGACCCGGGCGCCGATGCCGTGCACCACCATGTGCAGCGGGCGCGAGGCGGTGACGTGCGGGTCCTTCTGGCGCAGCGAACCGGCGGCGGCGTTGCGGGGGTTCATGAACAGCCGGATCATCGCCCGGGGCCGCTTGCCCTCCTTGGCGCGCTCCTCGTTCTCCTGCCGGCGGCGCTCGTTCTCCTCCGCGAACGAGGCGTTGAGCGCGTCGAAGGCCTCGGTCGGGAAGTAGACCTCGCCGCGGATCTCCACCAGCTCGGGGACGTTGTCGCCCTTGAGCTGGTGCGGGATCTCCTTGATGGTGCGGACGTTGGCCGTGATGTCCTCGCCGACCCGGCCGTCGCCGCGCGTCGCCGCCTGCACCAACTGGCCGTTCTCGTAGGTGAGGTTGACGGCCAGGCCGTCCACCTTGAGCTCGCACAGGTAGTGGTAGTCGATGCCGTCCAGCTCGGTGGCGACCCGCTCGGCCCAGGCGGCGAGCTCCTCGTCGTCCATGGCGTTGTCGAGGCTGAGCAGCCGCTCGCGGTGCTCGACCTCGGCGAACAGCTCGGTGGGCGCGCCGCCGACCTTCTGGGTCGGCGAGTCCGGGGTCACCAGGGCCGGGTGCTCGGCCTCCAGCGCCTCCAACTCGCGCATCAGGGTGTCGAACTCGGCGTCCGAGACGACCGGCGCGTCCTGCTCGTAGTACCGGGCGCGGTGGTCGGTGATCTCCGCCGCCAGCTCGGCGTGCCGCCTGCGCACCTCCGCCGGGACGTCCTCCCAGCCCTCGACAGCCACCACCGCAAGCCCTCCTACGTTCTCATTCCGGGTTGTCCACCAGGCTCTGCGCCGCCCGCGCGGCGAGCGACAGCGCCTTGCGCGCGTACGCCGGGGAGGCCCCGGCCAGCCCGCAGGTCGGCGTCACCAGCACACGGCGGCCCAGCAGCTCCGGGGCGAACCCCAGCCTGCGCCACAAGGTCCTGACACCCTGGACACTACCGGCCGGGTCCGACACTCCCTGGTCAGTGGCGGGGACGACACCGGCGAGGATCATCGTGCCCGCCTCGACCGCCTCGCCCAGGTCGTCGTCCTGCCGCTCGGTCAGCAGCGAGAAGTCCAGCGAGACGCCGGCCACCCCGGCCCGGCGCAGCAGCGGGATCGGGACGTCGGGCGCGCAGCAGTGCACCAGCACGGGGGCGTCCAGGCCGCGGATGGTCTCCCGCAGCACCTCCTCGGCGACCTGCCGGTCCACCGAGCGCAGCCGCTGGAAGCCGCTGGCGGTCTTCACCGAACCGGCCAGCACGGCGGGCAGCGAGGGCTCGTCCAGCTGGAGCACGACCTCGGCGCCGGGGACGCGCTTGCGGACCTCGGCGAGGTGGCGGCGCAGGCCCTCGGTCAGCGAGCCGGCGATGTCGCGGCAGGCGCCGTGGTCGGAGAGCGCCTTCTCGCCGTACTTGAGCTCGATGTTCGCCGCCAGCGTCCACGGGCCGACGGCCTGGACCTTCAGCGCGCCCCGGTAGCCCTGGGTGAACTCCTCCAGGGCGTCCAGGTCCTCGCCGAGCCAGGAGTGCGCGCGGCGGGTGTCCCGGCCGGGCCGGTCGGTGAACCGCCAGCCGGACGGCTCGGTCTGCGCGAACAGCTCGACCAGGAGGCCGGCGGAGCGGCCGATCATGTCGGCGCCCGGGCCGCGGGCGGGCAGCTCGGGCAGGAACGGCAGGTGCTCCAGCGCCCCGGTGGAGGTCTTGGCGGCCTCCCGGGCGTCGGTGCCGGGCAGCGAGCCGACGCCGGTGGCGGCGCCGCGCAGGTCGGGGAAGGGGTGTGGGGTGCTCACCCGTCCGAGCCTAGTGCGCGGCGCCTGCCGCTTCTGCGGTCAGTGCCCCGGGCGGACGGTGATCTCGGTGATCTCCGCGTCGCGGGAGGCGTCGAGCGCGGCCACGATCGCCTTCGCCACCGACTCCGGCGCGATCCAGCGGTCGGCGTCGTACTCCTTGCCCTCCTGCTGGTGCACCTTGACCTGCATCGCCGTGGCGGTGCGGCCCGGGTAGACCGAGGTGACCCGGACGCCGTTGCCGTGCTCCTCCTGGCGGAGGGAGTCGGCCAGCGCCTTCAGCCCGTGCTTGCTCGCCGCGTACCCCGACCACTCCGCGTGGGCGGTGAGGCCGGCGCCGGAGTTGACGTACACCACATGGCCCTTGGCCAGGCGGAGGGAGGGCAGGAGCAGCCTGGTGAGCTCGGCCGGCGCGACCAGGTTGACGTTCAGCATCTCCTGCCACGCCTTGACCGGCAGGTCGGCCACGGTGCCCAGCTCGACGACGCCCGCGACGTGCAGAAGGGAGTCCAGCTCGACCGGCAGCGCCTGGTGACCGAAGGCCCAGGACAGCTTCGCGGGATCCTTCAGGTCGCCGACCAGGGTCTTCGCCCCGGGGAAGCGCTCCCGCAGCTCGGCGGCGCGCCGGGCGTCCCGGGCCAGCAGCCAGAGTTCGTCCCCGCGCTCCGCGAGCTTCTCCGCCAGAACGGCGCCGATGCCGGAGCCCGCGCCGGTGATCAGATGTGCAGCCATGCCGCCGATCCTCTCAGGCCTTGAGCTGCTCGAAGACCTGCGCCGGGGTGTCGGCGAAGGTGATCAAGTCCCCCAGCGGGCGGGGCAGGAAGCCCTCGGCGTCCATCCGCTCCAGCTGGGTGCGCAGGCCGCCGTAGAAGCCCTCGGTGTCCAGGACGACCACCGGCTTGTCGAAGATGCCGTGCTTCTTGAGCTCCAGCACCTCGGTGACCTCGTCCATCGTCCCGAGCCCACCGACCAGCACCACGATCGCATCCGCCCGGGCGGCCAGCTCCGCCTTCCGCTCCGCGAGGTCGCGCGTCATGACCAGCTCGTCGGCCCCGGCGTACCCCTTGTGCTTGAGCAGCTCGACCATGACGCCGACCAGCTGCCCGCCGGCCGCCTTGACCTCATCGGCCAGCAGCCCCATCAGCCCGGCATTGGACCCACCCCACACCAGGGTGTGCCCGCCCTCACCCAGCAGCCGGGCGAACTCGGCGGCGGGGCCGGTGTAGCGGTCATCGAGCGAGTACGCGGAGCAGAAGACAGTGATGTTCATAGTGCTGTCCGGTTTATCACGCCCGGCCAGCCCCGCTCACCGGCTTTACGCCCTTGTTCGAACCGATCCGGTCAGCGCTCGACCGCAGGGACGGCCGGGCGCTCCGTCGTGGCGATGGTGGCGGAGCCGACGACGCGGGTGCCGTCGTACAGCACCACCGCCTGGCCGGGGGCGATGCCGCGGGCCGGGGTGTCCAGCTGGACCCGGAGCTCGCCGTCGACAACGGACGCGGACACCGGGACCTCCTCGCCGTGGGCGCGGAGCTGGGCGGTGTAGCGGCCGTCGGCGAGGGGCTCGGTGCCGCACCACCGGGGGCGGATGGCGGTCAGGCCGGTGACGTCCAGGCCCTCGACCGGGCCGACCGTCACGGTGTTGTTCACCGGGGAGATGTCCAGCACGTACCGCGGCTTGCCGTCCGGGGCGGGGCGGCCGATCCGCAGGCCCTTGCGCTGGCCGATGGTGAAGCCGTAGGCGCCGTCGTGCTCGCCGAGCTTGGTGCCGTCGACGTCGAGGATGTCGCCCGTCGCCGTGCCGAGGTGCTTGGCGAGGAAGCCCTGGGTGTCGCCGTCCGCGATGAAGCAGATGTCGTGGCTGTCGGGCTTCTTGGCGACCGCGAGGCCCCGGCGCTCGGCCTCCTCGCGGATGACGTCCTTGGTGGTGTCGCCGAGCGGGAAGAGGGAGTGGGCGAGCTGGTCGGCGTCGAGGACGCCCAACACGTACGACTGGTCCTTGGCGGCGTCGACGGCGCGGTGCAGCTCGCGCGAGCCGTCCGGCAGGTCGACGATCCGGGCGTAGTGGCCGGTGCAGACGGCGTCGAAGCCCAGCGCCAGCGCCTTGTCCAGCAGCGCGGCGAACTTGATCTTCTCGTTGCAGCGCAGGCACGGGTTGGGCGTGCGGCCGGCCGCGTACTCGGCGACGAAGTCGTCGATGACGTCCTCGCGGAAGCGCTCGGCGAGGTCCCAGACGTAGAACGGGATACCGATCACATCGGCTGCTCGCCACGCGTCCCGGGAGTCCTCGATGGTGCAGCAGCCGCGCGCGCCGGTGCGGAAGGACTGCGGGTTCGAGGAGAGCGCCAGGTGGACGCCGGTCACCTCGTGCCCCGCTTCGACGGCCCGCGCGGCGGCGACGGCGGAGTCGACGCCGCCGGACATCGCCGCGAGCACGCGCAGCCGGCCGGTGGACGGAGTGGTCGGGGCACCCGGGAAGTCAGTCATGATGCCCATAAGCCTACGGGTGCACCGGCTGTTCCCCGAAAGCCGATATCACCGCCGCAGCGCCGCCAGGCCCGCGTTCCGGGCCCGCTGCACCGCCGGGCCGATGGCCCCGGCGAGCGCCGCCACGTCCTCGCGGACCGAGGTGTGCCCGAGCGAGAACCGCAGCGACGCACGCGCCAGCAGCGGGTCGACGCCCATCGCGAGCAGCACGTGGCTGGGCTGCGGCACGCCGGCCGAGCAGGCCGAGCCGGTGGAGCACTCGATGCCCGCCGCGTCGAGCAGCATCAGCAGGGCGTCGCCCTCGCAGCCGGGGAAGGAGAAGTGCGCGTTGGCGGGCAGCCGCCCCTCGGCCGCCGGGTCGCCGTTGAGCACCGCGTCGGGGACGGCGGCCAGCACCTCGGCGATCAGTTCGTCGCGCAGCGCGCCGAGGGCGACCGCGTGCTCGGCCCGCCGTTCGACGGCCAGCGCGGCGGCGGCCGCGAAGCCCGCGGCGGCGGGTGCGTCCAGGGTGCCGGAGCGGACGTCGCGCTCCTGGCCGCCGCCGTGCAGCAGCGGGACGGGGGCGGCGCCGCGCGAGAGCAGCAGGGCGCCGATGCCGAAGGGGCCGCCGATCTTGTGCCCGGTGACGGTGAGCGCGGTGAGCCCCGACTCGGCGAAGGAGACCGGGACCTGACCGAGCGCCTGCACCGCGTCGGCGTGCATCGGGATGCCGTACTCGGCGGCCACGGCGGCGAGTTCGCGCACCGGCTGGACGGTGCCGACCTCGTTGTTGGCCCACATCACGGTGACCAGCGCGACCGACGCCGGGTCACGCTCGATCGACGCGCGCAGCGCCGCCGGGTGCACCCGGCCGAGCGCGTCGACCGGCAGGTACTCGACGGTGGCGCCCTCGTGCTCGGAGAGCCAGTGCACCGCGTCCAGCACCGCGTGGTGCTCGACCGGGCTGCACAGCACCCGGGTTCGGGCCGGGTCGGCGTCCCGGCGGGCCCAGTACAGGCCCTTGACGGCGAGGTTGTCGGACTCGGTGCCGCCGCCGGTGAGCACGATCTCGCTGGGGCGGGCGCCCAGCGACTCGGCCAGCGACTCGCGGGCCTCCTCGACCACCCGGCGGGCCCGGCGGCCGGCCGCGTGCAGGGACGAGGCGTTGCCGACCACCCCCAGGTGCGCCGTCATCGCGGCGATCGCCTCGGGCAGCATCGGCGTGGTGGCCGCATGGTCCAGGTATGGCATAACCATCCGATTGTAGAGGGCTTTCCCCCGCACCGGTCCCGCCGTGCGCAGCGTTCCGGCCAGCGCGACCGGACGGCGGTGTCCGGGAGTGGTTTGTACCACTGCGCCGGCCAGCGGTTAGCCTGACGAACACTTCTCGTCGGAGCGATCGGATCTCGGGGGCGCCATGTCGCAGTCGGTCGACCGTGCACTGACCCTGCTCGGGTCGCTCGGCGACGGGCCGGTCACCCTGGAACAGGCCGCGACCAGCATCGGCGTCCACAAGTCCACCGCACTACGGCTGTTGCGCACCCTGGAGGCGCACGGCTTCGCCCAGCGCCAGCCCGATCTGCGCTACCGCCTGGGCGGCCGGCTGCTGTCGCTGGCGCACCGCGCGTTGGAGGAGATCGACGTCCGGCAGGTGGCCGCGCCGTACCTGGCGGCGCTCAGTGCGCGCTGCGGCTACACCGTCCAACTCGCCGTACTGCACGACGGCGAGGTGCTGTACGTGGACGAGCTGGCCGGGCGCTGGGCCGGGCAGCCGAGCCGGATCGGGCGGCGGGCCCCGGCGGCCGGGACGGCGATCGGCCGGGTGCTGCTGGCCGGGCTGCCCGAGGACGGCACGCCGGAGGAGGAGTTGCCGGCCGAGCTGGCGGCGGTGCGGCGCCGGGGTTGGGCGGCGGAGTCGTCCGAGCACCGGGAGCCGGTGACCTGCGTGGCCGCGCCGGTGGCCGGCAGTGGCGGGCGGACGGTCGCGGCCTGTGCGCTGAGCGCCCCGGCGAGCCGGGTGCCGCCGGCCGAGCTGGCCCGGATGGTGCCGGAGCTGCTCTGCACGGCGGAGGCGATCTCGCTCGCGTACGGCGGTTCGCCTAGTCCTCGCTGGTGCGAGAACCGTTGCGGTGCCAGGCCCGCGGGGCACGCCAGCCGTACTTCAGGGCGAGCATCCGCAGGCCGAAGGCGGTGAGCGCGGCGGCGGTGCCGGTGGCCCCGGTGAGCGAGTCGGCGCCGATCAGCACCGCGACCAGGGCGGCGCCGACCAGGGCCGGGACGGCGTAGATCTCGCGGTCCCAGCGGAGCAGCGAGGGGATCTCCCCGGCCAGCACGTCGCGGACCACGCCGCCGCCGGCGGCGGTCACCATGCCGAGCGCGACGGCGGCGACCGCGCCGAGCCCGTAGTCGTGGGCCTTGGCGGTGCCGGTGACGCAGAACAGGCCGAGGCCGAGCGCGTCCAGGGTCTGCACGGCCCGGTTGATCCGCTCGACCTCGGGGTGCAGGAAGAAGACGACGAGCCCGGCCACCAGCGGGGTGAGGAAGTAGCCGAGGTTGCTGAAGGCGGCGACCGGGGTGGCGCCGATCACGAGGTCCCGCATCACCCCGCCGCCGAGGGCCGTGACCTCGGCCAGCACACAGATGCCGAAGATGTCCATGTTCTTGCGGACGGCGAGCAGCCCTCCGGAGAGGGCGAAGACGAAGATGCCGACGAGGTCCAGCGACTGCTGCACGTCGGAGGGGAAGATCTGCGAGGTCACCGCACCACTATGACCTGCGCGGACCTCCCCCTCCGAACCAGCGGCGTCAGGAGGCGGCGTCCGCCACCACAGCACCCGGAGCGTTCTCCGGGAAGTGGCAGGCCACTTGGTGCCCGGTCTTGAGCGCCGCCAGCGGCGGCTCCTGGGTGGCGCAGATCTCCTGCGCCTTCCAGCAGCGGGTGCGGAAGCGGCAGCCGCTGGGCGGGTTGATCGGCGAGGGGACGTCGCCCTTGAGCAGGATCCGCTCGCGGCCGTCCCGCTGGCGCCGGCGCGGGTCGGGCACCGGCACCGCGGACATCAGCGCGTTGGTGTACGGGTGCATCGGGCTGCCGTAGAGGGAGTCCCGGTCGGCGATCTCGACGACCTTGCCCAGGTACATCACGGCGACCCGGTCCGAGACGTGGCGGACCACCGAGAGGTCGTGCGCGATGATCAGGTAGGTCAGGCCGAGCTCCTTCTGGAGGTCGTCCAGCAGGTTGACCACCTGCGCCTGGATGGAGACGTCCAGCGCGGAGACCGGCTCGTCCGCGACGATCATCTTGGGCTTGAGGGCGAGCGCCCGGGCGATGCCGATGCGCTGGCGCTGGCCGCCGGAGAACTCGTGCGGGTAGCGGTTGTAGTGCTCGGGGCTGAGCCCGCACAGCTCCAGCAGCTCCTGGACGGCCTTCTTGACCCCGCCCTCGGTCTGCACCTTCTGCAGCCGGAACGGCGCGCCGACGATGGTGCCCACGGTGTGCCGCGGGTTGAGCGAGGAGTACGGGTCCTGGAAGATCATCTGGATGTCGCGGCGCAGCGGCCGCATCTTGCCGACGCCCAGGTGGGTGATGTCGGTGCCCTCGAACTCGATCTTCCCGCCGGTCGGTTCGTCGAGCCGGGTGACCAGCCGGCCCATCGTCGACTTGCCGCAGCCGGACTCGCCGACGACGCCCAGCGTCTCACCGGCGTTGACCGTGAAGTCGATGCCGTCGACGGCCCGCACCGCGCCGGTCTGGCGCCGCAGCAGTCCGCTGCGGATCGGGAAGTGCCGGGTCAGACCGGTCACCGTGAGCAGCGGCTCGCGGTCGGAGGCGGGCGCGGGAGACGGGATCGCCGCCGCCTGGGTCGCCTGAGTGTCCGTCATCGGTTCTCTCCAGAAAGGTGGTACGAGGCCGGGCTCACAGCCGGGGCGCGATCTCTTCGGCGAAGATGCGGTGCCGTTCGGCGGCCGCCAGGTGGCAGGCCGCGTGGTGCCCGGGGGCGGCCTCGGCCAGCACCGGGAGCTCGGTGGTGGAGCGTCCGCCGGTCAGTCCGGCGTACGGGCAGCGCGGGTGGAAGGCGCAGCCGGACGGCACGTTGATCAGGCTGGGCGGGGTGCCCTTGACCGGGACGAGCCGGTCCTGGAGCTCCCGGTCGAGGCGCGGCATCGAGCCCAGCAGGCCCCAGGTGTAGGGGTGTTCGGGCGCGTCGAAGAGGGTGTCGGCGGGGCCGCGCTCGACGCACTTGCCGCCGTACATGACCAGGATGTCGTCGGCGAGTTCGGCGACCACCCCGAGGTCGTGGGTGATGATGATGACGGCCGAGCCGAACTCGTCCTGGAGGTCGCGGATGAGGTCCAGGATCTGCGCCTGGACGGTGACGTCCAGGGCGGTGGTGGGCTCGTCGGCGATCAGCAGCGAGGGGTCGTTGACCAGCGCCATGGCGATCATCGCGCGCTGGCGCATGCCGCCGGAGAACTGGTGCGGGTAGTCGTCCACCCGGCGGTCCGGCTGCGGGATGCCGACCCGGTCGAGCATCTCGATGGCGCGGGTGCGGGCCTGCCTCTTGGTCGCCTGCGGGTGGTGAACCCGGTACGCCTCGACGATCTGCGCCCCGACCGTGTAGTAGGGGTGCATCGCGGTCAGCGGGTCCTGGAAGATCATCGCCAGTTCGCGACCGCGCAGCTGGCGGACCCGGTCCGGGCCGGCCGCGATCAGGTCCTCGCCGTTCAGCAGGATCTCGCCGCTGATCCGGGCCCGCTTGGAGCGGTGCAGGCCCATGATGCCCAGCGAGGTGACGGACTTGCCGGAGCCGGACTCGCCGACGATGCCGAGGGTGCGGCCCTTGTGCAGGTCGAAGCTGACCCCGTCCACCGAGCGGACCAGGCCGTCGTCGGTGTCGAAGTGGATCCGCAGGTCGCGCACGGAGAGGAACGGGTCGCCGGTGGGGGCCGGCGCGGGAGCGGCGGCCGCCGGGGTCTTCTGGAGGTCGGTCACGAGAGCCTCACCCGGGGGTCGACGAGGGCGTACAGGAGGTCGACCACGAGGTTGCAGGCGACGATGAAGAAGGCGGCGAGCAGCGTGACGCCGAGGATCTTCGGCAGGTCGTTGTCGCTGATCGCGGAGACCGCGAAGAAGCCGACGCCCTGGAGCGAGAAGACCTGCTCGGTGATCAGCGCACCGCCGAGCAGCAGGCCGAGGTCCATGCCGAAGATGGTGACCACGGGGGTGAGCGCGGAGCGCAGCCCGTGCTTGACGACGACCTTGCGCTCGACCAGGCCCTTGGCCCGGGCGGTGCGGATGTAGTCCTCGCTCATGGTCTCCAGCATTCCGGCGCGGGTGAGCCGGGCGTAGAGCGCGGAGTAGAGGAAGGCGAGCGAGACCCACGGCAGGATCAGGTTGCGGGCCCACATCAGCGGGTTCTCGGCGAACTCGACGTAGTGCAGGTTGTCGAGGATCGGCCACTCGTAGCTGAACAGCGTGAGCAGCAGCGCGCCGGTGAAGAAGACCGGCAGCGAGACGCCCGCGAGGGCGACGCCCATGGAGAGCCGGTCGAAGATCGACCGCGGCTTGAGGGCGGAGACGACGCCGGTGGCGACGCCGGAGAGCAGCCAGAGCACCGCGGCGCCGATGGCGAGCGAGATGGTCACCGGGATGCGGCTGGAGAGCTCGGGCCAGACCTCCAGGTGGTTCTTGAAGGAGTAGCCGAAGCACGGTACGTGGCAGGTGGCCGGTTCCGGCCCGAACTTGTACTCGGCGCCGCTGACCAGCGCCTTCAGGAAGCTCCAGTACTGGGTGTACAGCGGCTGGTCGAGGCCGAGGTTCTGCTTGACCGCCGCGATCGCCTCGGGCGAGGGGTTCTTCCCGATGTACTGCGCGGCCAGCTGGTCGGTCGTCTCACCGGCGAAGCGCGGGAGCAGGAAGAAGATCGCGAAGGTGACCGCGCTGACGACCACTAGCAGCACCAGGGCCGCGAAGATCCTGCGGATGATGTAGGCAAACACAGTTGGGCGGCTCCGGCGGCCCGCCGCCGTCCGGGATCTTCCGGACGGCGGCGGGCGCCGCTGCCTTCACCTGCCTTCAGGGATTGCGGAGCCAGGCTCTTACTTGGTGGTGCCGATGTTCAGGTAGTCGTACTCACCCGAGAAGGCCGGCGTGGAGCCGATGTTGGTGGCGTTGTCCGGGCGGTACAGGAAGACCTTGAAGTAGGTCAGCGGGACGTTGACCGCGCTCTCCATGACCTTCTTGTCGATGTCGCCGTAGATCTTCTCGCGGGCCGCCTTGTCGGGGTTGACCGCGGCGTCGTCGATCATCTTGTTGACCGCCGGGTCGTTCAGCTGGCCGAGGTTGCTGTTGCCCGAGGGCTTGATCGCACGGCCGTCGACGATCTGCTGGAGGAAGCCGTAGCCGGTCGGCCAGTCGGCGCCCCACTGCATCATCATC
The DNA here is from genome assembly GCF_040302625.1 of Kitasatospora sp. NPDC097643. Lineage (NCBI taxonomy): Bacteria > Bacillati > Actinomycetota > Actinomycetes > Kitasatosporales > Streptomycetaceae > Kitasatospora > Kitasatospora sp. NPDC097643. The sequence continues at coordinate 43,246 of NZ_JBEOSA010000068.1, forward strand.
AGACCGATCTTGTGGTCCTCGGTGAACTGCGGCGAACCGGCGTTGTCGGTCAGGTACTTGCCCTGCGGGTACTGCTGGATCTCGGCGTTGATGCCGACCTTCTTCAGCGCGGCCTGGATCGAGGTGGCCGCGGCGACCTCGGTGGCGCGCTCGGTGCGGGCCGAGATGACGGTGCTGAAGCCGTTGGGCTGGTTGCAGGCCTTCAGGGCGTCCTTGGCCTTGCCCTCGTCGCCCTTGTTGTCCTTGGTCTCGAAGGCGTTGAAGTCCTGGTGACCCGGGATGTCCGGCGGGAGCATGGTGTTGGCGATGGCGCCGCGGATCGGGCCGCCCTCGGCGGTCTGCACCGAGACCTTGTCGATCGCGTACTGGACGGCCTTGCGGCACTCGACGTTGTCGAACGGCGCGACCTTGGTGTTGATCGCCAGGTAGACCAGGCGGCCGCCGTAGGCGTTGTCGGTCTTGGCCTTGAGCTTCTCGTCGCGCAGGATCTGCGCCTGGGTCTGCGGGTCGACGCCGCCGCCCACCAGGTCGACCTGGGCGTTGCCGGCCAGCAGGTCCTTGTCGATGGTGGCCTGGTCGATGTTCATCTTGAGCACGATCTTGTCCGGCAGCTGCTTCCGGATCGGGTCGGTGCTCTTGTCCCAGTTGGTGTTCGGCACCAGGACGGCCTGCTTGCCGTCCTCGTAGGACTCGAACTTGAAGGAGCCCGAGGAGACGACGTGCTTCACGTAGTCGGCACCGGTGTCCTTGGCCTGCGGGACCGGCGCGGTCTGCGGGGCGCTGACCAGGTAGTCGAAGTCGGCGAAGGCGTGCTGGAGGTGGAAGACGATCGTGGTGTCGTCCGGCGTCTCGATCGACTTCAGGTCGCCGGACTTGTCCTTGTACGGGCCCTCGTACGGCGTCGGGTTGTCGACCAGCAGGTCGTGGAAGTAGGTCGGGCCGTTGGAGTTCACGTCCGGCGCCCAGTTGGAGCGCTCGACGGCGTACTTGACGTCCTTCGACGTGATCGGCGTGCCGTCGTCGTACTTCAGGCCCTTGCGCAGCTTGTACGTCCAGGTCAGGCCGTCCGCGCTGGGCTGGCCCAGGGACTCGGCGAGGTCCGGGACGAGCTTGTTGCCCTCCTCGCCGGCGGCCGGGTTGAAGGTCGTCAGCGGACGGGCGTACAGGCGCGAGAAGTTGTAGATGTACGCGTAGTACGTGTTGCCCGGGTCGAGCGAGTCCGGGGTGCCCTTCATCTCGAAGGTGACCGTCCCGCCCTTCTTGTCCGAGGCGTTGACGATGTTCTTGGTGGCCGCGTTGGCGCCACCGCCGGCCGCGTTGGTGGCCGAGGAGGACGAGTCGCCGCTCTTCGACGAGCTGGAGCAGCCGGTGACGACCAGGACCGCGGCGGCGGCCGCCGCGGTCAGGGCGACGGTACGGGACCTGCGCATGGGTGAGATCAACCCCTTGAGGTGTGGAGGGTGAAAGGTCCTGACGTGGGGTCAGTTGCTCTTGGGATCGAGGGCGTCACGCAGCCCGTCGCCGAGCAGGTTGAAGGCGAGCACGGTGAGGAAGATCGCCAGACCGGGGACCACCATGTACTGGGGGTCCACCTGGTAGTACTTGATCGCGTCCTGGAGCATGCCGCCCCAGGAGGCCTGCGGGGGCTGGATGCCGACGCCGAGGAAGCTCAGGCCCGCCTCGAACAGGATGTTGGTCGGGATCAGCAGGGTCGAGTAGACCAGGATCGGACCGACCAGGTTCGGCAGCAGTTCCTTGAACAGGATGAACGGGCCGCGGGCGCCGAGGCTGCGGGCCGCGTGGACGAACTCCCGCTCGCGCAGCGAGAGCGTCTGTCCGCGCACGATCCGGCCCATGTAGGGCCAGTTGAAGAAGCCGATCACGAAGATCAGCACCATGATGTGCAGCGGGAGGCCGTGCAGGCCGAACGCGCCGCCCTGGAGCGAGGTCGAGATCGCGATGGCGAAGAGCAGCAGCGGGAACGCCAGGAAGACGTCCATGATCCGGCTGATCAGGGTGTCCACCCAGCCGCCGTAGTAGCCCGCCATCACGCCGAGGACGGTGCCGATGGTGTTGGACAGCACGGTCGCGCCGAAGGCGACCAGCAGGGAGACCCAGGAGCCCTCGATGACGCGGGAGAGCAGGTCGCGGCCCTGGAGGGGGTCGACGCCGAGCGGGTGGTCCCAGCTCATGCCGCCCCAGTCCCCGAACGGCAGGCCGCCGAGGTCGGCGTCCAGCAGGTCCTGGTTGAGGCCGTCGGGGTCGAGCCCGAACGCCGACTCGATCGGCTTCGCCAGCACGGCGAGCAGGATCAGCAGGATCACCACGATGCCGCCGGCGACGGCGGCCTTGTCCCGCTTGAAACGGGTCCAGGCGATCTGGCCGAGGGAGCGGCCCTCGATCTTCTTGGCCGGGCTCGCGGGGGCGGGTGCCTCCGGCTCGTTCCCGGCGGTTGTGATGGGTGCGGTCATGGTCAGTTGGTCCCCTCGCCGACGGTGGCCGGCCCACGGGTGCCGGTCACCGGTTCGGCGGTACGGCTGCGGACGTGCGGAGGTGCTAGGAGCGGGTGTGCGCGGCAGTACGAACGTGCACGGGTACTGCCACCACGCGGGATGGGCGTCGCGTGGATCGAGCGGTCGGCGTGCGCGTTCACCTTCGTGGGGTTCCTAGTACGCGCGGTGCGTTGCGCAGAACTCTCTGCCATCCGAACTGGCTTGCGCCAGCCCTGACAACCGACAGATGCCCAACTGTGATCTGCGAGTCTGCACCTCCTCGCCTCCGGCATATACCTCTTCACATGGCTGTAACAGGCATGTCAACATGCCTGCCAGGGTCGTCCGGGAATTCGTCCGGAAAATGCCGAAGCCGACCTGAGGCGAAATCAGGTCGGCTTCCGGAGGAGCGTTTTGGAATTCAGCGCCCCGGGTATCCGGGCCACGGACGCTGCGGCGGCTGGGGCTGCCCGTGCCAGCCCTGGGAGGGCGGATGGGTGCCGTAGCCGTACCCGGCCTGCGAGGGGTAGCCCGGTGGCGGCACCGGCGGGTAGGGGCCGGTCTGCGGCCCGCCGCGACCGGCCTCCCGGTCGAAGAACGGGCGGGTGTTGGCCCGCATCCACAGCGCCACCGGGTCGTACTCGTCCGCCATCGCCACCGTGGACACCGCCAGCCCCTCCGGGGCCACCGCGATCGCCCGCTGCATCAGCGCCCGGACCGCCTCCACGGCCGGCGGCGAACTCTCGTACAGGTCGAGGCCGATGGCCAGGTACGGTTCGCCCACGGCCGGTTGCACCCAGGCCCGGCGCAGCGCCCGGACCGCGCGCACCTCACCGGCCTGGCGCTCCAGCAGCGCGAAGAACTGCGGGGCGTTCAGCTGCGGCTCGCTCAGCTTCAGCGGCCCGGCCGGCAGCCGGTCCAGCCCGGCGGCGATCCGCCGCAGGTCCGCCCAGGGCACGCCGACGCCGCCGCCGGGGGCGTGCGGGTTGAGCCACAGGCCCCAACGGGTCCGGTACAGCGAGGCGGCGATCTCCCGTCCGGAGATCACCTCGTGCGCCCGCGCCCAGCCGGACGCCGCCAGCTGCTCGGGCGAGGTGACGGCCGGCGCGTAGCCGTGGCCGCCGATCTCCATGTTCCCGTACTGGGCGTCCGGGCTGCCCGGCGTGCCGTGCCACAGCAGCATCCAGACCTGACCCTCGGCCAGCGCGTGCAGCAGTTGCTCGTACGCGTCGTAGCGCTCCGGCGCGACCTCGCGCAGGGCGCGCTCCAGCACGCCCGGATCCGCCCCGGGGCGCCCTGCGGACGCCTGGCCCCAGGACCCCGGTGCACCTCCCGCTACCGCTCCCGCACTCATGCGCCCACCTCGCCGCGCCTCTTTCCTCAAACCCCGCCGGCCCGTCGGCCGTCAGCACGCACCCTATGGCGCGGCACCGGCCACCGCCACGGCGACGTGCCTGTGAACCCCGCTCACGTCCGGGTGTAGAAGGGCAGTACCCGGGTGAGCAGCCACTCGACCACCGGGTCGTCGGCGAGGTCGAGCAGTACGAGGTGGACGCCGCCGGGCAGCGGCGCGGTTCCCAGCGCCCGGCCGAGCGCCTCGTTCACCGCGCCCGGGTCGGCCGGGGCGGCCGGGTCCAGCTGGATGCCGAGGAACATCACGGTCGGCTCGCCCTCGATGCTGGCGAGCGCCCGGCGTGCGGTCAACACCCCCGGCAGCGCGGACAGTTCCGCCCGGCAGGCGGCCAGGAAGTGCTCCGGGTCCTCGCCCGGCACCGGCTCGCGCAGCGCCACCCGGCCACCGGTCGGCGCCGCCGGGTCCTCGTCCCAGCGGTCGGCGCGCGGCCCCCGGCGCAGCTCGGCCACGCCCTGCGGCGGCACCGGGATGCCCACCGCCGCCTCCGGGTTGACCGCGATGCCCACGCCCAGCGGCAGTCCGCGGGCGAACTCCCAGACCGGCGCGACGGCGAAGGCCATCCCCGGCGCCTGCTGGAGGAACACCTCCTGCGAGGAGAACACCGGCACGTACGGGTCGCCGGCCAGCTCGATGGTCGGCAGGTCCAGCGACTGCCCCTGCGGGTCGCCGCCGGACGGCAGCGGGATCCACACCTGGCTGCGGGCCAGCACCTCGATCACCCGCGGGGTCGCGCCCGGGTCGCCCAGCGCGGCGGTCAGCACCTGCTCCAGCTCGTTCGCCGGCCACGCGCCGCCCGGCGGCGCCGCCTGCGGCCCGCCCCACCCCTGCTGCTGCTCCACCGGGAACTCCACCTGCCTGACCGTCCTGCCGCCTCGTCGACGCGTGCAGCCTAGCGGGCCGGGGTGGCCCCGAGGGGCCGTCCCCGGGGGCCCCTCTCCCGCGCGGCCGCCGGACGTGCCATGATGTGCGCGTCTCCGGCGGTGTTCCCCGCGGAGTCGCCAACTCCATACCGGCCGCTCGAACCCGCGCGGGAGAGCCCGGAGTGCCCCCTCAGGCGGCACAGCCGGCGCCGAAGGAGCAAGTCCTCCCCGGAATCTCTCAGGCACCCCTACCGCACGGGTTAGGCACATCTGGAAAGCGGCGCACGGCTTGTCGCGCGCCCACCCACGGTGCAAGCCGCCATGCTGTCCTGTTAGCTGGAAACAGCTGCCGGCGCGTGTGCGGTGAAGCTCTCAGGTTCGACGACAGATGGGGAGACCCACGCCGCCGCATGCCCGCGCGCAGGGTCGGCCCCCGAGCGGGCCCGGTCCGGCGCGTGCACCCCTGAGTGCCCAGACCGAGGAGTTCCAGGCCATGTCGTCCCTCCGCCTCACCGCGCTCGACGCGCTGCACCGCGCCCTCGGCGCGACCATGACCGACTTCGCCGGCTGGGACATGCCGCTGCGTTACGGCAGCGAGCGCGAGGAGCACCTCGCCGTCCGCACCCAGGCCGGTCTGTTCGACCTCTCCCACATGGGCGAGATCACCGTCACCGGCCCGCAGGCCGGCGAGATGCTGGACCACGCGCTGGTCGGCTTCGTCTCCGCGCTGGGCGTGCTGCGCGCCCGCTACACCATGATCTGCGCCGAGGACGGCGGCATCCTGGACGACCTGATCGTCTACCGCCTGCGCGAGGACGCCTTCCTGGTCGTCGCCAACGCCTCCAACGCCCAGCTGGTGCTGGACGAGCTGATCGCCCGCGCCAAGGGCTTCGACGCCGTCGTCACCGACGACCGCGACACCTACGCGCTGATCGCCGTCCAGGGCCCGGAGTCCACCGCGATCCTGGCCAAGACCACCGAGGCGGACCTGCCCGGCCTCAAGTACTACGCGATCCTCCCGGCCCAGGTGGCCGGCCGCGACGTGCTGCTCGCCCGGACCGGCTACACCGGCGAGGACGGCTTCGAGATCTTCTGCAACCCGGGCGACGCCGAGGCGATCTGGCAGGCGCTGACCGGGGCCGGCGAGGGCCACGGCCTGGTGCCGTGCGGCCTGTCCTGCCGCGACACGCTGCGCCTGGAGGCCGGCATGCCGCTGTACGGGCACGAGCTCTCCACCGACCTGACCCCGTTCGACGCCGGGCTGGGCCGGGTCGTCCGCTTCGACAAGACCACCAACGACGGCGCCTTCGTCGGCCGCAAGGCCCTGGAGAAGGCCGCTGCCGAGGCCGAGGCCAACCCGCCGCGCGTGCTGGTCGGCCTGGTGTCCGAGGGCAAGCGCGTCCCGCGCGCCGAGTACACCGTGGTCTCCACCGACGGTGCCCCGATCGGCCGGATCACCTCGGGTGCGCCGTCCCCGACCCTGGGCAAGCCGATCGCGATCGCCTACGTGGACGCGGCGCACGCCGCCCCGGGCACCACCGTCGCGGTGGACGTGCGCGGCAAGCACGAGCCGGTCCAGGTCGTGGCGCTGCCGTTCTACAAGCGCGCCCGCTGACCCCCGTCACCCGTTCCCGAGGTGTGTCCGCCCCGGGCCGCTTCGTCGTACCCGCTTCCCATCCTGGAGAATGACGCCATGAGCAACCCCCAGCACCTGCAGTACACCAAGGAGCACGAGTGGCTGACCGCCGCCGAGGCCGGTGTCTCGACGGTCGGCATCACCAAGCACGCCGCCGACGCCCTCGGTGACATCGTCTACGTGCAGCTGCCCGAGGTCGGCGACGCGGTGACCGCCGGCGAGACCTGTGGCGAGCTGGAGTCGACCAAGTCGGTCAGCGACCTGTACTCCCCGGTCACCGGCGAGGTCGTCGAGGTCAACCAGGACGTCCTGGACGACAACAGCCTGGTCAACAGCGCCCCCTTCGAGGGCGGCTGGCTGTTCAAGGTCCGGGTCGAGTCCACGGACGAGCTGCTCAGCGCCGACGAGTACGACGCCCTCACCAACCCCCAGGGCTGATCCCCTGCGCCGGGGCGGCCGCAGCGCGGTGGCCGCCCCCGGCCGGGTCCTCTTTCCTCTCTCCTCCCGGGAAGACCACACCATGACGGTTCTGAACCAGTCCCTGCACTCCCTCGACCCGGAGATCGCCGCCGCGGTCGACGCCGAGCTGCACCGCCAGCAGACCACCCTGGAGATGATCGCCTCCGAGAACTTCGCCCCGGTGGCGGTCATGGAGGCCCAGGGCTCGGTGCTCACCAACAAGTACGCCGAGGGCTACCCCGGTCGCCGCTACTACGGTGGCTGCGAGCACGTCGACGTCGTCGAGCAGATCGCGATCGACCGCATCAAGGCCCTGTTCGGCGCCGAGCACGCCAACGTCCAGCCGCACTCCGGCGCGCAGGCCAACGCCGCCGCGATGTTCGCGCTGATCCAGCCGGGCGACACCATCCTGGGCCTGAGCCTGGCCCACGGTGGTCACCTGACCCACGGCATGAAGATCAACTTCTCCGGCAAGCTCTACAACGTGGCCGCGTACCACGTGGACGAGAAGACCGGCCAGGTCGACATGGCCGAGGTCGAGCGCCTCGCCAAGGAGCACCAGCCGAAGCTGATCATCGCCGGCTGGTCCGCCTACCCGCGCCAGCTGGACTTCGCCGAGTTCCGCCGCATCGCCGACGAGGTCGGCGCGCTGCTGATGGTCGACATGGCGCACTTCGCCGGTCTGGTCGCCGCCGGTCTGCACCCCAACCCGGTGCCGTACGCGGACGTGGTCACCACCACCACCCACAAGACCCTGGGCGGCCCGCGCGGCGGTGTCATCCTGTCCAAGGCCGAGTGGGCCAAGAAGATCAACTCCGCGGTCTTCCCCGGCCAGCAGGGCGGTCCGCTGGAGCACGTGATCGCCGGCAAGGCGGTCGCCTTCAAGGTCGCCGCCTCGGAGGAGTTCAAGGAGCGCCAGCAGCGCACCCTGGACGGCGCCAAGATCCTCGCCGACCGCCTGCTCCAGGCCGACGTCGCCGAGGCCGGCGCCTCGGTGCTGTCCGGCGGCACCGACGTGCACCTGGTCCTGGTCGACCTGCGCAACAGCCAGCTCGACGGCCAGCAGGCCGAGGACCGGCTGCACGAGGTCGGCATCACGGTCAACCGCAACGCCATCCCGAACGACCCGCGCCCGCCGATGGTCACCTCGGGCCTGCGGATCGGCACCCCGGCGCTCGCCACCCGCGGCTTCCAGGCCGAGGACTTCCGCGAGGTCGCCGACATCATCGCCGAGGCGCTCAAGCCGGCCTTCGACGAGGCCACCGCGACCGCGCTGAAGGCCCGCGTCACCGCGCTGGCCGAGAAGTACCCGCTCTACCCCAACCTCTGATCACCGCGGTGGTCGCGTGATCACTTCGGTGATCGCCTGATCACTTCGGTGGTCGTCCGGGCGGAGTGACCGGCCTCACCCCGCCGCGGCACCTGGGAATCCGGGGCACCGCGCACACTTGGTAGTGCGCGCGGTGCCCCGACCCGTGTCGGCCCCCCGCCCGCCCGTTCCTCCACGAGACCAGACAAGGACGTCCCCCGTGGCCATCAGCGTCTTCGACCTCTTCTCCATCGGCATCGGCCCGTCGAGCTCCCACACCGTCGGCCCGATGCGTGCGGCCCGGATGTTCGCCCGCCGCCTGCGGTCCGAGAACCTGCTGGCCGACGTGACGAGCGTCCGCGCCGAGCTGTACGGCTCACTGGGCGCCACCGGCCACGGCCACGGCACCCCGAAGGCCGTGCTGCTGGGCCTGGAGAACAACTCCCCCCGCACCGTCGACGTCGACCAGGCGGACCGGGACGTCGAGCGGATCACCGCCGAGAAGCGGCTGCGGCTGCTGGGCGAGCGCGAGATCGACTTCGACCCGGACAGCCACCTGGTCCTGCACCGCCGCCGCTCGCTGCCGTACCACGCCAACGGCATGACCCTCTGGGCGTACGCGGCCGACGGCTCGACCCTGCTGGAGAAGACGTACTACTCGGTCGGCGGCGGCTTCGTCGTCGACGAGGACGCGATCGGCGCGGACCGGGTCAAGCCCGACGACACCGCGCTCAAGTACCCCTTCCGCACCGGCGAGGAGCTGCTGCGGCTCACCCGCGAGACCGGGCTGTCGATCTCCGGCCTGATGCTGGAGAACGAGAAGGCCTGGCGCTCCGAGGAGGAGATCCGGGCCGGGCTGCTGGAGATCTGGGCCGTGATGCAGGAGTGCGTGCGGGCCGGCATGTCCCGCGAGGGCATCCTGCCGGGCGGCCTCAAGGTCCGCCGGCGGGCCGCGTCCGGCGCGCGGGCGCTGCGAGCCGAGGGCATCGGCCCGGCCAACGCGATGGAGTGGGTGACCCTCTACGCGATGGCGGTCAACGAGGAGAACGCCTCCGGCCGCCGGGTGGTCACCGCGCCCACCAACGGCGCGGCGGGCATCATCCCGGCCGTCCTGCACTACTACCTGAACTTCATCCCGGGCGCCGACGAGGACGGCATCGTCCGCTTCCTGCTCGCGGCCGGCGCCATCGGCATGCTCTTCAAGGAGAACGCGTCCATCTCCGGCGCCGAGGTCGGCTGCCAGGGCGAGGTCGGCTCCGCCTGCTCGATGGCCGCCGGCGGCCTCGCCGAGGTCCTCGGCGGCAGCCCCGAGCAGGTCGAGAACGCCGCCGAGATCGGCATCGAGCACAACCTCGGCCTCACCTGCGACCCGGTCGGCGGCCTGGTCCAGATCCCCTGCATCGAGCGCAACGGCATGGCCTCGGTCAAGGCCGTCACCGCCGCCCGGATGGCGCTGCGCGGCGACGGGCGGCACCACGTGTCGCTCGACAAGGCGATCAAGACCATGAAGGAGACCGGCGCCGACATGAAGATCAAGTACAAGGAGACCTCGCGCGGCGGCCTCGCCGTCAACGTCATCGAGTGCTGATCCGTTTTTCGTGAGGCCCCCGGACGGGATCCCCTTGAGTTCTAGTGGTCGTTGCAACACCCCAGTTCAAGGGGTGCAATGTTCAAGATCCGGGAGAACCGGACGGTGGCTCAAGGCCGGAAGGTCCT
>NZ_JBEOSA010000069.1:0-52769 GCF_040302625.1 Kitasatospora sp. NPDC097643
TTTGTCCTCGTCCGAGGGGGGGGCCCTTCCCCCCCCCCCCCCCCCCCCGTGAGCATCGACCCGACCACGCAGCTCGGCGTGTTCCTCGACGGCGACGGCCTGGTGGTGGAGATGGGCAAGCACGGCACCAGCCGGGGAACCGAGACCAGCACCACCATCAACTCGGACTCCGCGAACCACCAGGGCTACGACCAGGACAGCGCGCAGGGCTGACCCATGACCTGGAACGGGGCCGTCCTGGTGATCACGGAAGCGCTCGACACCACCGCCGACACGGTGATCACCGAACGCAACCGGCGCGGAACACCGGTGGTCAGGTTCAACCCGGCCGACATCGGCGCCGGCCTGACGGTCTCGGCTTGGTTCGATGCCTGCCCGGCCCCCGTGACGGGCGCTGGTACCCGATCCGGCTGCGTTGTCGGTACCGCGTTGTACGGTTCCTCGCATTGGGCCGGACGGAGATCGCGAGGGACTCGCGGCCATGGGGAGCGGGTGTGGAAGGTCCCCGGCATCCAGCTCGGGACTGGAATGGGATCCATGTCCCCGCTCCCCACATAGAGCACATAGCCGCGTTCGGCGTTCGTACATGGGTTGCAGGAAGCCTGGCCATCCGGTGCCGACAAGCGCGTCCTGTCGGCCACGAAACGCCAGCTCTCGATGTCCTTCCAGTCCCAGCTATCGCGTCCCCGGCTCACGTCGCCGAGCACTTCGGGTTGGCTCTTGAGCAGTTGGCTTGGCATCTTGATCTCTGGCGTTGTGCCCGCGGTAAAGCAACGAACACCATGTAGGCAGGGCCAGAACCAGGGGTGGGCGGATGAGCGTGGTTGGGGAGCGGGAGCGATGGGAGCTGCGGCCCGACATCGGTGTAGGGCCGTTGCTCTTCGGGATGTCTCCAGCGGAAGTTGCCGAGGCGCTGCTGGTTTCCGAGCCTGAGTCACGGGTTGGTGGCCCGTACGGTCAGGAGGACTTCTCGGACGGGGTGAAGGCGTTCTACGACGCCGGCCGGCTTGCATGCGTCGCGCTGGACGCCGTCATCGGTCCGCAGGTCTGGCTGGACGGCTTCCCCCTGGCAGGGAGCGATCCGGGGCAGGGCCAGCAGTTTCTTCTGGACCATGCCGCAGAGCACGGGAACTGCATCCTTTTCACCCCGGACGCATCGCTCGCCCTGACCGACCTCGGGATCCTTCTGCGCGACCAGCGGGTCGGTGAAGCGCGGCTCACACGTCCGCTCTTCGTGAAGGAGGAGTGGCTGGAGTCGCAGTACTACCGAGACCACCTCCCGCTGGAAAGTGCCACGGCCTGAGTGCTCAACCTGTCCGTTCGTGCCGGTCGGACCACGCCACGCCCCCCACGGTCATCGGCACGATCGAAAACCTTGAGGTGAACGACGGGCACCAGGGTTACCGCCCCCAGGGCGCAGGCCATCCCGAGCCGCCGCAGCCTGCCCGAGACCTCGCCTTTCACCACCAGCGGAACCACCTTCCGAAGGAAGAGCTGTGCCCTGGTTACGCCACCTCGTACAGCGCCGCACGGTGAAATCGATCTCCGTCGCCTGGCCACCAACGGCCGCGTCGGCGATCCGGCGTTGATACCGACTGTGGACCCGGGACGGTGGTGGTAACGAACCGGACACTGCGGACACGGAGACCGTCCATGCGTTCTCTCACCACTCCTCTGCACCAACAGCGACATCGGAACCCACCGACGACCCCTGACACGCGATCTCGACCCGCCTGCCGGGAGACCCTGACGGGTCAACACAGCCACCTACGGACGAATCCGGGTCTCCCGTCGGTGTGCGAGCGCCGCCCGGACCTCTGCCAGCGCGCGTTCGCGATCGATCAGCGGCGGCTGGAACTGGCCGCTGGACAGTCGGGCGTGCTCCTCCCAACGGTCCTTCCAGAACTCCACCGTCCAGCCTGGCCATCGCCGCGACATCTCGTAGGCCTCAGCTGACGCCCCCAGCACCCACCAGCCCACCCGGCGCCGAACCGGATCGACATGGACCCCGGCTTCAGCCGGCATACGGCATATCCCCTGCTCCGGAGCGCCCACCAGCCGGTCGAGAAGTGACGGCCCCTCCCGGATCGGATGGTCGGCGACGTTCGCCACCACATGGCAGCGATCCGACCCGACCGTCACCACCGCGATCATCGGCTCGGGGTCCGCCAAGTCCTCCGCGTCCGGTTCCAGCAACGCTCCGACGAGAAGATCGCGGTCGCGGTCGCGGACGAGCTCAGGATCCAGTCCCAGATAAGTCCGCAACTCCGCGGGACCGTCGTACGCCCACCGCACGTCCCAACCCGCCCAGGCCTCTCGCAACAGCTCCAGGGCCGCGGCCCTGTGGCGCATCACGGCACTCGGCCCCTCCCAGGCGAACATCAGCAGCACCCTACGGCCGAGGTCGATCAGCGCCGCCCCCTGGCAGAGCACGTCGTCCAGCCACCAGTCATCGACTCTCAGCCGCCGGACCATCGAGAGCGCTTCCGTCGGCCCGGCCAGCAGGTCAAGGTCGATCCCCACCGCACCGAACCGGGAGAGATACAGCTCGTACGCACCGCTCTCGCGTACGACGACAAAATTCGCACGGTCAGCCACGGGCCCAGGATGGCTGACACCAGAAGCCTGCCACCACCGAATTCGAGCAGCCACGCAGCCGCAAAGCCAGGGCTTCGCCGCCCCGGAGTACTGACCCGTGCACCGGTGGTCCCGGACAGCCTCGGGCGCGGCAATGTAGGGTTCATCAGGCAAGTGATCCGGCCCCCTGGGCAGTTCCGGCGTTGCGGAGGTCAGCGGACGGATCCGCCTGATGAACAGTCAGGGACAGATCGTTCCCAAGGAGAGTCATGTCCGCGGATCCCGTGGTTGATCAGCTGAGCCGCGTGTGGGTGGCCATGCCCATCGGCGGCATGGCCACCCGGGCCAGGGAGATGACCAACGACGCCGTTCCCAAGCATCTGCTGCGCCTCGACAACGGAGAAACGATCCTGTCGACCATCTGCCGCGAATTGCAGCGGATCGGTTTTCGACGATTCGTGTTCTGCGTGGGACACATGGGCGATCAGATCGCCGAGCACCTTCAGAGCGAGGAGTGGGTGTGGAAGGAGGGCGTCTCCTACCTCTTCTCCGAGGAACGGACGCCGCTCGGACCCGACGGCGCGGTGCTCGCGGCGGTCAAACGCTGGCAGTTGCAGGGCCAGGTCCTGATGATGCCGGGCGACCTGCTGCTCCCCTGGGACGAGGTCGCCGAGATGACCTTGGCACACGCCCGCCGTGAGCCGTCGATGACGGCTGCTGTCACCAGTCACATCACCCCTCGCACCACCGATGTCGGACGGTTCATCGTCGATGCCGCCACCTGGCGCCTTCGGCACGTCTACGACCGCAGTGAACCGGTGTCACCCGCGGCACCCGGCGAACTGGCACTCACCAGCGCCGGCGCGATCGTGCTGTCCACGGATCACTTCATCGAGGTGTGCGAGGGGTACGCCAAGGACTCGGGCGAGAACGGTCCGCTGGGACTGCGTGACAACGTGTTCCCCTGGGCCATCGAGAACGGCGGGTTCAACATGTACGCGCACGATCTTCGGGGTGAGTTGCTCGACCTGGGCACTCCCTCGAGCATTCGTCATGGCCGGGAGAACTGGCGGCGGTACGTGAGCGCCGAGGTCGCCGCGATCAGTTCGTGACGGAACCCGCCGGGCTCAGAGAGACCCCCGGCGGTGGGCCAGCTCCAGCAGCAGGTCGCAGGTGCGTTCGCTCCCGACCACGAGGACGGACGAGCCGCTGTCGAGACTCTCGATGCCGATCACGGCTCCGGCCTCTCGTGCGATGACGAGGCCGGCGGCGATGTCGATGAACTTGTTCTCGGTGAGTCCCCAGCTGAGGTACGCGCCGAAGTGCCCCTGAGCCAGCCAGGCGAGGGACAGTGAACCCGATCCTATGCTCCGTACCCGGTAGAACGAGTGGAACAGCTCGGCCAGCAGGTCGTCCTGCCTCGATTTCTTCGCCGGATCTTCCTGGCGCATGAAGAAATCGATGGCCAGCTGCATGCGGGCCGGGTCAGTGGGAGCGTGGTAAGAGAGCCGGCGGCCGTTGAGATGGGCTCCGCGGCCCTCCGCGGCCGTGTAGAGCTGCCTGCTGACCGGGTTGTATATCACTCCGAATACCGGTTCGCCGTCTTTTTCGAGGCTCACGGTCACGCTCCACAGCGGCACTTCGCTGGCGAAGTTCTTCGTCCCGTCGATGGGGTCGATGTTCCACGTGTAGCCGTTACGGCTCTCGGTGCTCAGCTCGGGAAGCTCCTCCCCTTTGAAACCGCATCCGGGGAAGACCTCGCGACACAGTCCGTGGAACGCCCTTTCGATCTCGCGGTCGAGGTTCGTGGCCAGGTCGCCGCCGATGTCCTTGATCTCGACGACATCAAAGCTCCGCCACCTGTCGAAGGCCGAGTCCCCTGCCGACTTCACGAAGTCGATGACCTGTTCGAAATGATGGTCGGCAAACTCCGGCGTCATGGTGCCCACGCGATCGAGGGGACCAGTGCGCTTCCGGCCGACGAGTCCGGACCGGCTCTCTCCATCAGGTCCAGGTGGTCGTTCGCCGACTCCAGGTAATAGAGCAGCAACGGCAGGGCCACCTCGGACCGTGTGGTCGGGATGAAGGTGTGCGCGGCGGCGAAGGCGTGGAGGTCGGCGGCGAGGATGCCTCGGTCGAGCAGTCCCGGGTCGGCGACCAGGTCGGTCGCGAACACCTCGGGCAGCACGTCCTCGATCACGGCTCGCGCTATCTCCCTGGACCGACGGCCGAGGTCGGGATCGACGAAGCTCTTCAGGTCTCCGACCGTGATCTCGCCACCACCTGACGATACGGTCGGCAGGACCAGCTTCCTTTCGAAAGCGGCTTCGACATAATCCAGCGAGATGATGAACTTGCCGATGTCGTAGGCCATGTCGCCGCCGGTGTGGAAGCCGTTCGGATCGAAGAACAGTGGCTTGTCCGTACCCTCCCGGATCATGATGTTCCCCAGGTGCGGGTCGCCGTGTATGAGCCGCATCGAACTGTGCCGAGGCATCATGATCCTCATCAGGGACGGGCTGGCCCCGATCCTGTCCAGAATGGCGAGCGGCGTGAGCAGGGTACGCCCGTTGAGGGAGACGGACGGTCTGCTGATGATGTCCCGGAAAGCCCGGTCCAGCTGGAATCTGCTCAGCTCGCCGACATGGGTACCTGTGATGCTGACGGCCCGGTCGGCCCGGTCGGCCCGGTCGGCCCGGCCAACCCAGCCGGCTTGGTCGGCTTGGTCGGTGAATCGACCGAGCCGCTTCACTATCCGATCGACGTAGTTCCTGCGGGCGAACTCGGCAGGCCGCTCGGTGGAGGGATGCGCGTACAGCGTCGCCCTGAGGGCCGTGATGCTCGCCTTGATGTGGTTGACCGACTCCACGATCCCGGTGTTCCGGTCCAGGGCGATGTTCCTGAGCAATCTGCCCTCATAATAGGGCATTTCGTACGAGAAGCTTCGGCCGACCACGTCCCGCTCGACCCCGATGACCTGGCAGAAATACTCTCTGGCCGACTCCGGCAGGGTGTCGCGGATGAAGATGGCCTCGTTCTCCAGTTTGTCGTCGCCCGGATGTGCGGAAAACTTCCTGACGATCGGTCCGCTATTCGCGTCGAGGCGGTACCACAGTTCGGTGAATTCCCCCCTGTGAAGTAGCCGTGCTGTCCCTCCCATCGTGCCCTACGCGTTGATGAGCTGCCGTGCCGCTGCCAGCACCGTCAGATCGTCGAAACCGATGTCCTCGAAAACCTCGTCGAGCGTGCCGATGCTCGGGAACCGGTCCCGGATCCCGAGGATCTCGTAGCTCATCGGCTTGTGCAGGAGGTTGGCGACGATGTGCTGCCCGATGCCCGACCGCACGAAGCCGTCCTCCAGGATCAGCATCCTGCTGTTGCCGCCCATGGCCCGCTCGAGTGCTTCGAGGTCGACCGGCTTGACCTTCTGGATGTGCAGGACCTGGACGTCGTCCAGCGTGTCGGCCAGGCGGAGTGCCTTGCCCAGCGTGTTGCCGATCGATATGACGCTGAGCCGGCCGCCCTCCCGGACTTCGACGACACCGCTCTCGGTGATGCCGGTTTCGATGTCCTCACCGGGCTTGTGGATGAAGACCGGACCGTCGTGCTCGAGCGCCCGGTCGAGGAGCCGGTCGAACTCGGCCAGGCTCGACGGGTGGTACAGCTCGGCATGGGGAATCGCGTTGAGGATCGGCAGGGTGTAGATCCCCTGAAGGGTCTGCCCCTGGCTCGAGATGCCGGATCCCGGCAGAACGAACACCATGGGGACCCTCAGCATGCACGCGTCGGTGATCTGGTCCAGCGCCCGGGGGAAGAAGGTCGCCGGCACGAAGCAGATCACCTTGTTGCCGTTCAGGGCCAGGGCGGCGGAGAACGTCACGCAGTGTTGTTCGTTGATCCCCGTGTCGAAAACATGGTCGGGGTATATCTGCTTGAGCTCTTTGAGACCGGTGCTGCGAGCGGCGGCGGGCGAGACATAGTACACCTCGCCGTGCTTCTCGACCAGTTGAGGCGCCTTCCGGAGGATCAGCTCCCGGAACTTGTTGACGGGCTTCTTCTTCAGCTCGCCCGTCGCGAGGTCGAACGGATCGAGCCAGTGGAACGTGACGGGATCCCGGAGGGCGGGCTCGTAGCCCTTGCCCTTGACGGTCTTCACGTGAAGGAACACCGGGTGCTTCTTCTGCTTGATGTCCTCGAACAGCTCGATCAGCTTCTGCGTGTCATGACCGTCCACGGCGCCCACGTACTCGAAACCGAGGCTCTCGCTGAACTCGCGCAGGGTGTTCCTGGTGTGCAGGTACCCGACCGTCTCCGTGACGGCGAAGTCGTTGTCGTTGTAGATGACCAGCAGGTTCGGCGCGAGGGCGCCGGCGTGGTTGAGCGCCTCGAAGGGCTGGCCGGCGGTCATGGAACCGTCGCCGAGCAGTGCGATCGACTTGTACTCGGGGTGGTTGACGGCGTAGCCGAGGGCGGCCGAGATGGAGATGCCGATGCGGCCGCCGATGTAGAAGTCGTAGGGGCTCTCATGGATGTCGGCGTACTCGCCGATGCCGCCCCGGTGGTCCATGGTGGCGAAGGCTTCGGCGCGATCGGTCAGCAGCTTGTAGGCGTGCATCTGGTGCGCACCATCGAAGACGATCTTGTCTTCGGGGAAGTCGAAGACCTCGACCAGGGCCTGGATCACTTCGATGACCGCCAGCGGCGAGCCGACGTGGCCGCCGTCGGCGGACATCTTTTCTATGATCACTTTTCGCATATTCGCGGCTTCGGCGACCAGCTGGGCGGCCGACTTCCTGTTCACCGACATGCTCTCTCCTTCGGGGCGATCACGATGCTGATCGTGTCCACGGTCCTTGCGGCTCGACGGCACTGACGTAGGACTAGCCGTCCTGATCGGTCAGGAAGTCCTGGCCGGTCAAGAAGTCCTGGCTGATTCCCATGGCCTTCTCGAACGCGTGCCGTACGTGTGCCGGCTGCCCGGCCTGCATGGCGTAGGACGGGTCGTCGCTGAGCCGCCAGTTGAACACCCTCTTGAGCCGCCATTCGAAGAACTCGCGCTCGACTCCTTCGCGGTACAGCTGGGGTCGGTCCAAGGGCAGTGCGATGCAGGTGTTCAGCTCGGGATCGCGAACGATTCCGCGCGGGTCCTCACCCCGGGAGACGGCTTCGATGTCCGCGAAGAGCCGCTTGCGGAGCAGAATGATCCCCTCGTCACTGCGGCCCAGGTGTTCGCTGGTGCGGTCGGCTATCTCGCCCTGGCCCACCCAGGCCGCGAAGTCCTGGTTCAGGACGTGACTGGTGATCAGCTCGCCGTCGTCCCCCGTCACGGGTCCGTACCAGTGGGGGACCGGGTCCTGATCGACCGCGGGCATGTCCGTCGGGAGGGGGGAGTAGTGCCAGACGATGCTGAGGGTACGGGTGTCGTCCACCGGGACACGCCACTCGAGACTGCTGCCGGCGTACAGCACGTTCGGCCACAGACACGCGATGCCACTGCTGTCCAGCTGGTTCGTCGGAGCGAGCGGAATGGGCAGGACGGGAGTCGTCAGCTCCGCCCGCCGGGCCACGGCGATACCGAACTCGAATTCCTGGAACTCGATGTCCGTGTGGCGGGGGCCGAGTTCGGGATTCTCGGGGTTCCCCGCGCGCGCGACGTAGTTGGAGTGCCGCCACTCGAAGTGCACCGGGTCCACGGCGTTCTCATGGCACTGCAGCCAGTTGCACGGGAGGTCCGACAGGATGATCTGGACGAAGCCGCGGTTCCAGGTGAAGGGTTCGAACACGGGAATGAGGGGAGCCGGCGCCGGGCCCAGGTAGGCCCAGACCATTCCGGCGAACCCGACGGCCCGGTACGACGTGACCTTCACCTTGTCCCGGAACGGTGCGGAGGACTCGGCCATGTCCTCGTAGGGCTGCTCGACGCAGGTTCCGGCTTGATCGAACATCCAGCCGTGGTACGAGCAGCGCAGGCTCCCGCCCTCGACCCAGCCCTGGCCCAGATCCGCGCCACGATGGGGACACCGGCGCTGTACCAGGCCGTATTCATCGCTCTCGGTCCGGTACAGGACCAGGTCCTCTCCCAGCAACCGAAGTGTCTTGACCCGCTTCTCAGCGAGCTCCGAGACGGCGGCCACCGGGTGCCAGTACCGGCGCAGCAGTTCGCCCATGGGAGTCCCCGGGCCGACCTCGGTCAACATCTGATTCTTCGCTTCGGAGAGCAACTCGCCACTTTCCTTGAGTCTGGGGCACATGTCTCGGGGTAACGCCTGCGGCGGCGGCACGGCCGTCTCGGGCCGGCTATTCCCCCTGGCCGGCCACGAGGGTGCGCATGATCGGAGAATCAGCCATGAGATCCTCGTACGCGCCTTGAGCGACCACCTGGCCGGAGTCGACCACGATCACCCGGTCCGTGGCCTCCAGCACCGACAAGCGGTGCGCGATGACGATCAGGGTGTGATCGACGGCGGCAAGTCCGTCGAATATCGCCCGCTCGGTCGCGCTGTCCAACGCGCTCGTCGCTTCGTCGAGGACCAACAGTTGCGGCTTCCGGATCAACCCACGAGCGAGCGCGATGCGCTGACGCTGGCCACCGGACAGGCCGAGGCCCCCCGGGCCGAGCAACGTGTCGTAGCGCATGGGGAGCGCCATGATGTCGTCGTGGATGCACGCCAGCTTCGCCGCCTGTTTGATGTCCTCGAAGGAGGAGCCGGGCTGGGCGTAGCTGATGTTCTGCCAGATGGTGCCGGCGAAGAGCCGGGAATCCTGTGAGACGTAGGAGATCGAACGCCTCAGCGACACCCGGTCGAGCCGGTCCATGGGCTGGCCGGCGATGAGGACGGATCCGCTGCTCGGGGTCTGGAGCCCGGCGATGATGGAGGCCATCGTCGACTTGCCGGAACCCGACCGCCCCAGGATCGCCGTGAACTTCCCGCCCTCGAAGCGGACGTCGATCCGGCTCAGGACGTCCCCGGAGCTCCCCGGGTAGGCGAACGACACGTTCCGGAGCTCGACCGGACCGCTCGTGTCGTCCAGCGGCACGGCATCGGCCGGGCGTTCCTCCGGTTCGGCGCCCAGCACGTCCGTCAACCGGGAGAGCGTCGCGCCGAGGCCGGCGACCTGGAGCGCGCTCTGGACGACGCCCGCCAGGGGCACGAACATCCCGACGGCGAGCGAGGTGAACCCGACCACCGAGCTCAGCGACGCCGTACCGTTCGCAACCCTGAAGTAGCCCAGGTCGAGCACCGCGAGCGGCGCGAGGAACTGGAGCGACGCGCTCAACGCGGAGCCGATGACCTGGTTCCGCCGGCTCAGGCCCCGCTGGTTGATCTCGTCGACGACGGTGTGGCTCCAGCGGTCGTGCGCAGTGTCCTCCAGGCCGCAGGCCTTGATCGTCTGGAGTCCGTCCAGCAGTTCGAGGAGTGCGCCCTCCGAGATGGACTGCCGCTCCAGTTCCTCCGCGGAGAGGTAACGCTGCTTCTTCCAGAACACGACGAGGACGGCCACCATCACGGCCGCCAGCGCCATGCTCATCAGCGCGAACTGCAGGTCGACCACCAGGAGCAGGGTCAGGTAGACCAGCACCAGCGTGCCGTCGAACACGGCGGAGAGGGCCGCGCCCGTCAGGGTCTGACGGACCGCCGAGCTGGTCCGCACCCGCAGCGCGAGGTCACCCGGGTTCCGCCTGGTGAAGTACTCGTACGGCAGGGAGAGCAGGTGGCCGAACACGCCGAGCGTGACACGCCGGTCCGCGATCGACTGGAGCGCCACGAGCGTCAGTCCGCGGACGATCTGCAACAGCGCGAACGAAGCGCACCCCACGAGCGCGAGGCAGAGGATGACGACCGCCTGCCCCGACTGCCCACCGGTGCCGACGTGGGCGACCAGGTAGGAGGAGGCGAACGGGGTGGCGAAGTTGAAGACGAGCAGCAGGAACGACGCGACCACCAGGCCTGCCCAGCGGCGGTCCCGGGTGACGAACAGCTTGAGGTAGTGCCAGGAGCTGTTCGCGACGCCCGGTCCACGGCGGCGCACCGGCCCGCGGCCGTCGGTGAGCGGCGCTTCGAACTCCAGTGCCACCCCGGTGAAGACGTCCGCGACCTCGCTCAGTTTGAGACGCCGCCGGCCCAGGGCCGGATCGACGATGAAGGCGTGCGTCGCGGTCGCGCGTTCGAGCACGACGAAGTGGTTGAAGTTCCAGAACAGGATGCTGCCGGCCTTCAGGCGGCTGAGCCCCCCGACGCCGACCCGCACGCCGCGCCCGAGGGCACCGAAGTGCCTGGCCGCCTGGAGGAGCGCGCGCGCCGAGACCCCCGCCTGACCACCGTTGAGCCGGCGCCGCACGGCTGCGATGTCCACGTCGATGCCCAGGAAGGCCAGGACCATCGTCAGACTCGTGGGCCCGCAGTCGGCGCTCTCCGTCTGGTAGTAGACCGGTACCCGCTGCCGACGGCGTCCCGGCAGCGCTGCCGAGACTGCCGCGATGAGCTTGCGCAGGCGGCCCTCCGGACGCTCCGCCAGCAGTCCGGGCAGCGTGAGGGCATCTCCCAGGCGCCGGCCGGGAGCGTGCTTCTCGGCCGCTTGACGGCTGAACCTGGCCCGGCCCACCGGCCCCGCAACCGGAGACTCGGACGGCCCGGCTTCGGTCACTTCATTGGATTCGATCACGAACGGCACCTCCCTTCGGAGTTGGTGGTCTGGTGGGGACGTACGAGGTACGGCGGGCTTCAGCCCAGCAGGATCCGCTCGACGGCGACGGTCATCTGCCGCGCCGCGGTCTCCGTGAGGCGGGACCGGTTGAACGTGAGACGGAAATGAACGCTTTCGTCCCAGCTCCCGGCCTTGAGCTGCACTCCACTGACCACGCGCTCGACCAGCGGCGCGTAGGCGCCGTAGTGCACGACGAGACCGCCCACCGTGGCCCTGAGCCGATTGCGGGGATGGCTCAGGTAGGCGAAGCGCACGCTGCGCTCCGGCCCTCCTACCAGGTCCCCCAGATCGGTGACCCCGCCGGCATCGACGGTCTCCCGGGTGACCCGACGGTGTTTCAGCGTGTCGGCCCATTCACCGGTGAGCGTCCGGACGAGATCGGACGGCGCGGCACCGCGGTCGACGACCACCGGCAAGCCCAGGGTGAGCATGCCGAGCTGTCGCCGTTCCCGCATGCTCCGGGTGTCGACGGGCAGCCAGACCGGGACGGCGTCCGCGTCGGTGTGCTCGAACACCGCCGATGCCAGGGCGTGCTGGATCCAGATGAATTCCGAGGCGTTGTTCGAGCGCGCCGCCTTCCGCATCGTGCGGAGCCGCTCGCCCTCGAGGATGAAGCCCGTCTCCAGGCTGCCGGCCTGCGCCGTGTCGGGCGTGCCGGGAGCGGAGGAGGCGAGGAATCCCCAGTCCCGAGGTATCCGGGCGTACCGGCGCCGCCAGAAGTCGGCGATGTCACGGCCGCCGTCGGCGGCCGGGGCCTCGCGCTCCACGG
Organism: Kitasatospora sp. NPDC097643; assembly: GCF_040302625.1. Classification (NCBI taxonomy): domain Bacteria; kingdom Bacillati; phylum Actinomycetota; class Actinomycetes; order Kitasatosporales; family Streptomycetaceae; genus Kitasatospora; species Kitasatospora sp. NPDC097643. The sequence continues at coordinate 12,053 of NZ_JBEOSA010000069.1, forward strand.
CCACGTCCAGGAACCGCGGACTCGGTTCGGCGACGGCTTCGTGATCGCCGAGGCGCCGGCGGTACGCCCGCCACAGGTCCCCGCCGAAGATCGCCCGGACACTGCCGTCGACGGCGAGCTGCGAAAAGGTCGCGACGAAGGCGTGGACATCGGGTGAGTACTGGAGCAACCGCAACCGGAACGGAAACTCCGTCCGCAGGTCCCATCCCTCGGCCACGTCCTTCGTGGCCAGGCCGACGACGTACCGGGAGAACCGCTCCTCGGATCCGGCCTTGACCTTCTGGCAGGTGACCAGCTCGGCCGGCGGGGGCGTCTCCCTCGCCCACTGGTGCGGCCCGGAGGCCCCGCACTCGCAGACCGCGAGCCGCAACGCGTCATGACTGCTGACGACATCGCCCACGCTCGCGATGAACGCCGGGACGTCCAGCGGTCCTTCGATGCGGTACGACAGTTCCAGGGTCGGCCCCGCACCCGTGCCGTCTCGCAGAGTCCGGTGCATCAAGAGCTGCGGGAGCGTCAGCGGTACCGCTTCCTGACCCTGGTGGTGCATGACGTCGCCTTCCGAATCGCTGAAAGCCTCGGCTGGCATCCGGGATCCCGGATGCCAGCCAAGACTCGGTTACCGCCTACTACGAGACACAGCGCCCGGCGATGGCGGCGCCGCCGACGATGTCGTCGAGGGCCTCGTCCGACAGGGACTCAATGTCCACGATCTCGGTGTCGAAGTACTCCATGGTTCACCTCCCAAAAGGAATCGCGTTTTATGGGTTCCATCCTCCGCCCGGGCTTTTCACCGAGGTGACGAGTCCGGGCGAGGATGAGTCTCTAGGGCCGGGACCGCTCGCGGACGAGCCCCGCCAGCCGGGCGACGGTGAATTTGTCGCCGACTTCGAAGAAGTCGATCAGGACGCCGTACTCCTGGTTCAGGAATTCGATGGTCTCAACCGTCCCGAGGGAGTCTCCACCGTGCTCCCAGAACTCATCGGAAACACCGATGTCCCGCACTTCGAGGAGCTCCTTCCAGAACTCCGAGAGAGCCTGCTCCAGCGGGCCGGACGGCTGCGCGTAGACATATTCGAGTCGAGCTTCGGACGGAGTGCCGGTCGTGGCGTCCCGATGGTCGCACCAGCCTTCCCCCGGCCATTCGAGCCCGTCGACGAAGAGCACTCGCCGGACGTCCACGCCGTAGCACCTGCGGAACGCCGTGCGGATCTCGACGCCCGACCTGATACCGCTGGTGGAGATGTGGACGGTGGGTTCGGGGCCCTCCTGGAAGGAGGCACCGAGGACGTCGGGACAGACCGTGCGGAACAGTGAAACGTCAAGCTGTCGAGCCACGAGGCACCTTCTCCTCGGAGGGGGACGTCAGCGGCGTGCGGGCACGCGGAGAACCGGTGGAGTCGAAAATCGCCTTGATCGCCGTGGCGTCGGGCTTGCCGATCTCCGACCGGGGTATCTCCGCCACCTGCACGTGGATCCGCGGGAACTCATGACCGCCCGCCTGGGCGGCGCAGAACCGCTCGAGCTCCGCGAGATCGGGGACGGCCCGGGGGTCGCGGGTGACGAGCAGCATCCCCACGTCGACGCGGCCGGCGTCCGTGAGCGCGACGCATTCGGCGTCCAGGATGTCCGGATGGGTCCGGAGCACCAGCGACAGACGTCCGAGCCAGGTGACCCCGCTGGCCGTGGCGGTCTGGTTCGCCGCACGGTCGAAGACGTAGAGGTACCCGTCCTCATCGACCCATCCCATGTCGCCCAGGCTCACGAAGCCGTCGGACGTGCTCTGGAGCCAAGGAGTCGCCGAACGGGTGCGAGCGGAGGCACCGAACCGGCGGAGGTAGATCTTGCCGATTCCGTCCTCACCGCGTTCCAGGCCCCGCGCATCACCTATCCGTATTTCCGTCAGCAGTCCACGCCCGACCGATCCCGGCTTCGCCGTCCACTCGGAACCGCTGATCACCGTGACACCGACGCCCTCGGTACCCCCGTACATCTCGAAGACGCGTTCGCCGCCCAGGAGGTCCAACCAGGCCTGTTTCAACGGCGCAGGACATGGCAGCGCCGTGTGGAGGACTCCGTTCAGGCTGTCCAGGCGCTCGGGGCGCCGCACGGCGGCGGGCAGCAGGTGCCTCATGTAGTTCGGCGTCAGCATGAGCCACTCGATCCGGTGCTCCGCGATCGCGCCGAGCAGTTCCTCCGGGTCGTGATGGCTCGCCAGGAAAACCTGGTTCCGGTCCAGCACGCCTTGGACGAGGGCGGCCATCGTCCCTATGTGGTAGAGCGGAAGCATGATGAGCTGCTTCTGCCCGCTCCGCCATTTGCAGGTCCGGAAGACGATGTCGGGAACGGCCCTCGGATCGTAGCTTCCGAAATTCTGGAACGGAACGAGCTTCGGGATTCCCGTCGATCCGCTCGTCGCCAGGAGATACCGCGGACGGCGCCCTTCGGTGGGACGTTCCCAGCGTGTGATCCGAACGGTGGCGCCAGGCCCCTGGTCGGTCCCGGGCGACCCGGGTATCCGGGCGGGTCGGGTGCGACCGCTCAGTCCGGCCCGGCCCAGCGCGCTGGAAAGCACTTCGGTGTCGATCCGTGGCGCGTGCGGGAGCACGGTGACGCCGGCGCACAGCGCAGCCAGGATGATCTTCGCCGTCTCGATGGAGAGTGACGCGGGGTGGCAGACGACGGCATCGCCGTCCATGTCGCGGTTCCAGGAGCCGAAGAGCCCTGCGAGCGCCGAGACCTCTTCGAAGAGGCGTTGGTACGTGATTTCGCGGTACGAGCCGCCGGTGACCCCTTCGATGATCGCGGGGTGATCCGGAGCTTCGGCCGCCAGTTCGGCCAGTCTCTCCGATATCGATAAAACGCCCGTGCCGCGTCGCATTCACGCCTCCTTGTCTCCCGCTCGGTGACACTACATTTCCCGCCGATTGGCGCGAGTCCGAAGAGAATCGCGCCGAATAATCATCGGCTATCTCCGGCCTTCAGCTTCGGACCATGATCAGATGTTGGGGATCCAATCACGGGGTTTCAGTTGGCGTCAAGACCTTCTTGCCGGGTGCAGGACTTGGCGGCTTGCTATCGTGAGGATCGCATCGCCGACGGCATACGTCCTGCCCGCCACAAGGAGACCGCATTTCATGTTCTCAATCAATCTGAACCGTTCTCGCGCGAAATCCGTTACACATGCCGCAACGCTCCGGCGCCGCCCGTCGGTGGCTGTTCTCGGCGGGTCCCCGATACGAACGGACTTCTTCCCGGCAGAGGGCGCACGATGTGCGGCCGAACGGTTCGCCGAGGCACCGGCAGCCGAGGCACCGGCACCGGTACGGGCGTGCTCATGACGACCGCCGAGGCCGTCGCGGTCTTCGACGTCGGCGGGACCCACGCGCGCTCGGCGGTGCTGGACGGCGAGGGCCGCCTGCACGACCTCGCCGTGCGAGCGGCCCCGTCCTGGGTGAGCTGCCCGGGTGAGGAGGCGGCCTCGCTGCACCAGCGTCTCGTGAACCTGATCGTCGGCGATGCGCGTCGGCTGGCCCGCCGTCACCGGGTGACCGTGGTCGGGGTGTCGCTGGGCGCGGCCATCGATGCGCGTACCGGCCTGACGGTGGGGTCCGGTCCGCTCTGGGGCGACCAGGGCGGGCACCGGTTCGACACCGCCGGGGCGCTACGGGATGCGGCACCCGAGTTCCGATGGACGGTCGTCAACGACGTCACGGCCAGCGCGGTGGCGCTGGCAGCCCAGCCGGACGCCCAACACCTGCGGCGGCTGGCCGCCGTCGTCGTCGGCAGCGGCATCGGGCTGCGGACCGTCGAGGTCGGCACCGGCAGGGTCCCCGTGTCCGCGGACTCCGGACTGCAGGGTGAGATCGGACATCTGCCGGCCGGGTTCCGCATCGGCTCACGGGAACTCGTGTTGCGCTGTGACTGCGGTGCGACCGGGCACCTCAGCGCATACGCATCGGGTCGTGGCATCGAGCGGATCCTCACGCAGCTCGCCACCGAGGGCACGCCGTGGCTGGCCGCCGACGTTCCGCTGACCAGTCAGTTCACCAGGGCAGTGTCCGATGGTGACCGAGCGGCGCTCACCGTGCTCGAAGCCGTGACGCGGCCGCTCGCGCACGCGCTGCTCTCGGTTCTCAGCACCGATGCCGAGATCGACCGGGTGGTCCTCACCGGTGGAGTGCCGGCGGGGCTCGGCCGGGAGTACCTGGAGTGCCTGACGGCCCAGATGGACGCGGTGGGGCTCTACGGACGGTCGGGTTCACTGGCCGACAAGGTGCGGGTGGCCTCACCCGATGCCGAACTCGCGCTGCACGGGGCCGGGCTGCTGGCGCGCTCCGGCGCTGCCGGGGCACGGAGCTGGACGGTGCCGGGTGACGATCCGAAGTCGTACAGCGTGGTCATGGCTCCGAACACGCTCGCCTCCGGCCGCGGCACGCCCCAGGTCACGGCGAGGCCGGGCCGGCACGGCGCCGCACGGCGACTCGTCGTGGCCGACAAGCGGGTGTGGGAGCTCTACGGGGACGCGCTGACGAACGCGCTGACGGGTGGATCAACCGGTGGATCAGGGGACGTCACCCTTGAGACGCTGCTGCTCGCACCGGGCGAGTCGGGCAAGAACCTGGCCGCGGTGTCCGATCTGGTGGACGCCTTCGACCGGTTCGGTCTGCTGCGCCGATCGGAACCGGTCATCGCGGTGGGCGGCGGCGTGCTGCTCGATCTCGTGGGCTTCACCGCCAGCATCTACCGGCGCGGGGTTCCGCTCATCAAGGTACCGACCACCCTGCTCGGGATGATCGACGCCGGCATCGGCGTCAAGACGGCCATCAACTACGGAGGGCACAAGAGCCGGCTGGGCACCTACAGCCGTCCGAGCCAGGTCGTCATCGACCCGGGATTCCTGCCCACGCTGGATCCCCGCGAGTACCGCTGCGGCCTCGGCGAGGCGATCAAGATAGCGCTGGTGGCCGATGCGGCGCTGTTCGACCTCCTCGACGCGCACGGCCGTACGCTGGCCGCGGGCACACCGGACCCACGCGTGGAGTCCGAGATCATCGAGCGCAGCATCGCGGCCATGCTCGGCGAACTGGTCGGGAACCTCGGCGAGGACCGGCTGGACCGGCTCGCGGACATCGGCCACGCGTTCTCCGGTGCTCTGGAGATGTCCCTCGAACCCGCACTGCTGCACGGCGAGGCCGTCGCCGTCGACCTCGCCGTGACCGTCATGCTCTCGCGGAACCGAGGTCTCCTGCCGTCGGCCGTCGCCGATCGCGTCATCCGCGTCCTGACCGACCTGGGCCTGCCGACGGTCCATCCGGAGATGACCCCCGAGCTGCTGGTCGAAGCCTTGGCCCACACCAGCCTGCACCGTGACGGCCGGCAGCGCCTGCCCCTGCTGAAGGACGTCGGCCACGCCGTGTTCGTCAACGACGTGACCGAGGCGGAACTGTGCGAGGCGCTGACAGCGCTCCGGTCCCGGCAGTTGCAGGTGATGTCATGACGGGGTGGCAGCTGCTCCGCTCCGGCCGTCAGGTCCGGATGGTGCCGATGGAGAGGCCCCGAGGTGATCAGCCGTACGTGTCGATGCTCGCCGTAGGGCTGTGCGGCACCGATGTTCAGATCGGCGCCGGCCACCGGGGGGATGTCGCCGCGGTGCTCGGTCACGAAGGCGTCGGGATCCTGCACGGCGCCCCCGGTGGTGACCGGGTGGTCGCGTTCAACCCTGTGGACGTGCGGGACCAGGACTCGATCCTCGGCCACAGCTTCGACGGTCTGTTCCGCAGCTGGGTCCCCCTGGGGCCGGAGCTGCCGCTCAGCGCGTTGCAGGAGGTCGAACCGCTGGACCCGGTGGCGGTGCTCACGCTGTGCGAGCCGCTCGGCACCGTCCTCTACTCGTGGGAGCTGATCGAGCGCTCGGCCCCAACTGGTCCCCTGGCAGTCGGGGTCTGGGGTGCGGGTCCCCTCGGGTTGCTCCACGTACGCAGGGCGATCGACCTGGGGCACGAGGTCGAGCTGGTCGAGGCGCGACCGGAACGTCTCGCCTGGGTGGAGAACCGTTCCCGCCTTGCGCCCACCCACCTCTCCGTGGCCGGGCAACGGACGCCGCGGCCGGTCGATGTGGCGGTCGTCTGTGCCCCGCGGCCGGCGATGGCGGACGCCGTACGGCAGGCGGCGGACGCACTGCGCCCCGGCGGGACGATGGTGCTCGTCACCGCGCTCGACGCGGCAGCCGCAGCCCCCACGTTCGTCGACGCCACCGTCGGCCGGGTGCGCCGGCACAACGTCTGCGGCACGGTCGACCCCGAGCTGGGCGCGGTCACGGCGGTCACGCACGAGGGCAAACCACTGGTGCTCACCGGCCACCGGGGGACCTCTCTGGCCCAGCTGCACAGAGCGGAACTGCTTCTGCGGGCCGATCCCCGTGGGTACGGCGCCCTCATCACCCATGAACTGAGTCCCAGGGAAGCGGTGGACGTGATCAATCGTCGGCTCGACGGACGGTTCCGGACCGACGACGGTTCCGAGATCGTCAAGGTCGTCGTCCGCTTCTCCGACAGCGGTCGCCATGGATGAACCCGTGAGCAGCCGTGTGGAGTTGGTGCCCGGCGGGGTTCAGCTCACCACCGGTCCGTGGCCGTCCCCGGCCTCCCCGTCATGGGTGCTGGTGCTCCCACAGACCGTGGGCCTGTGCAGCTCGGACCTCAAGGAGGTCCGCCGGAGCCGGGACGTCCGGTCCGACTTCGGTCACGAAATGGTCGGTGTCGTCCACAGCAGCAGCATGGACGACTTCCCGCCCGGTCTGAGGGTGTGCCTGGACCCCCACATCCCGGTGACACGGACTACCGCGTTCAGCGAGACGGCTCTGCTGGAAGGAACGCCCGACCAGTTGCGCGCCGCCCTGCCCACCGTCCTCGACGGCACTCCGGACGACCGGGCGGTCTTCACCGAACCCCTCGCCTGCGCCGTCCACTGCGCCGGCAAGGTCCCCGTCGGTTCCGACGTGGCGATCGTCGGTGCGGGGACCGCCGGGGTGCTGCTGGCGGTGCTGCTGAGACTGAAGGGGTGCCAGGTCACCCTGGTCAACCGGAGCACCGCACGGCTGACCGTCCTCTCCGCCATGGCGTTGCTGCGAGAGGTGCCGAAGGTTCTCAACAGCGAGGTGGGAACGCGCACGTTCAGCACTGTGGTCGTCACCACGGCGTCGCTCGACGACACCACCTTCGACAGCGCCTGGAACCTGTTGCCGCGGGACGGCGGACGTCTCGTCCTGTTCGGCGGCATCAGGCCGGACTGGCGGGTACCGGGCACGGACGTGCGGTTGGACGGCATCCGTCGCGGCGAGGAGGCGTACGAGCTCGAGCTCGACGGGCGCCGCGCGCTGCTGGTGGGCACGCACGGTGCCACCGGCGCCGACTTCGCCGCGGCCGGCGCGGTGCTGGCGGCGCCGCTCCCCTGGACGGCCGGCCACATCGAGGAGCTCATCGTCGACCGGGTGACCCTGCCCGGCCTGGCCGCGCTGCTCAACGACGCGGTCAGGACGGGCGCGGATCCGATCGGGAAGCACCTGGTGGACATCGGCCGTCATCCGTCGCCCGCTGGTACGAGCTGCTCGACCGGAGCTGACCCGTGACCTGGCCGGACCAGCACGGCGGCACCCGCTGGCGCTGGACCACCCCCAGGGCGCAGGCCTTCCTGAGCCGCAGGTCAGCACCCCTCCTCCTCGCACCTGCCGGGGTAAGGTGATGCGGTGTCAGGGCGGCGCCGGGCCGTGGGCGAGCGCTTTCTCGGCGGCCCCTGAGGCGTCGGCCGACGGCGTTCATGGGAGCATGCGTCATCAGTGAACGGGGCGGTGCCGACCTTCTCGGGGCGCACCAGGCGAAGGGGTTTCAGGCATGGGGGACACATCGGCCGAGCGGCGTCGCATGCTGGAGTCGGCTTCGCCCGAGCTCGTCGCGGAAGCGGCCGCGAATCCGGGTGGGTCGATTGCGGCGATCGACTCCGATCTCGTCGGCGACCCCGATGGCTACGTGCCGAGCGAGGCCATCCAGGGCGTGTGGCGGGTCGGTGAGGACGGGAAGCTGACCGGGGAGTTCGTGGAGAATCCGAACTACGGCCCGCCCAAGGACGACTTCACCGAGCTCGCGGAGTCCAAGCACTGGCTGGACTGGCTCGGTGAGGAGCCCGCCGTGGCCGTGCGCGCGTCCATCGCGGAGATCCTGGACCAACAGGTGTCGGGCGCGGTTCTGGAGTGGCTCAAGGTCGTCGACACTCCGCGCTACCTCACCGGGGGCCGTCCACGGCCGGATGACCGGGACCACCTGATCGTCACGCGGGCCGGCATCGCCGTGCCGTTCGCCCTGTCCGTGGCCGCGCCCGGGCGCAGGCGGGACATCCTTCAAGGCGTGTTCTCCTGGGTCGCCGTCAGGCTCGACCAGCCGGGCGACCGCAAGGATCAGGTCTGGTTCGACCTGGGCGCCGACCTGGACTGGGCCGAGACGGAACTCCGCGAACGGATCTACCTCGTCGGCCAGGCCCCGGCCCCCGGCTCCACGGCCTGAGTCCCGTGCGTCGACGGGGGCGCGCAGGTGGGCGTCCCCGTCCCGGCGAGCGGTTCTGCTGGCGATCCTGAAACCGGCTCTGACCGCAGTTCCGTGAAGCCTTGGCTCGTCCCGGGCCGCCTGGAGCCGGCCACAGCGGCTGGCCGTGGATGCCGATGCGGCTGTCCGGGTGCCTTCCAGACACCGCGCGAGCGGGAGACGCCCAGTGAGGGGTATGTCGTCTCGCACGAGATGACCTCGGGACCCGTGAGGAGACCAGCGTGTACGCAGCAGTACGGCGGTACGAAGGAGTGACCGATCCTGCGGAGGCAGGTCGCCGAGTGGCCGAGGGATTCGTGCCTCTCCTTCGCCAGGTTCCCGGGTTCGTGGCCTATTACTGGGTTGACGCCGTGGATGGAGTGATGGTCTCCACCAGCGTCTTCGCAGACCAAACCGGGGCCGAAGAGTCGATCCGGAAGGCGGCGGACTTCGTCCGGGACAACCTCGCATCACTGCTCCCCAACCCTCCCCAGGTCACGGCCGGCCAGGTTGTGGCCGGCGGGTAGCGACCTCCGCAGGAACCTTCACGGAACCGCGGTCAGAGCCCGAAAACCGGCTGCGGCACACATCGCGTGACGATCACGGCGGTCCGGGCTGTCCCCGCTCCGGGGGTCAGAGATAGACGTTCTTCAGGACACCCTGCCCGGACTCGGTGGCCTGCCGGAGGAGTTGCGCGACCTCCGCCATACGGGAGGCCAGGTCGTCCAGGAGTCCCGGTGGCGGTTCCCCATTGACGTTCTGGGCGAGCACCGCCGACATCCGGGCGCGGAGGTCCGCCGCATCCAGCGCCAGGAGAGCGGCGCAGGCGGCGGCCGTGCGTTCCGGGGAGACATAGGCCAGCGTGCGTGGTGTCGTCCTCGGGGAACCGTCCCACGAGGTCCCCGCCGGTGATGACGTCGGCGAGGCTCGCTTCCGGCTACTGGCAGAGGGACTTTCCAGGTACCACCACATCTCTTCCAGTTCACACCGGAACCCGCCTCACCCCCTACCTGGGCCGGCCTACGGGCCACGTTCGGTGTGGTGATCGTTTCCCGGGGCTCTTGACGGTGCGAGGAGCCGGGGACACCGTGGTGCGTGTGGACGACGGGACTTTTGATGTGGAGGCCGCGGCGGCGTGGGTCGAGCTCCTGGGGCGCTACCGGCCGCCGGATGCCGCCGATGACTGGGTGTCGCGTTCGATGTTTCCGTTGGTCGAGGCGGCTGCTGCGGTGCCTCGGCTTCGTGCGATGTATCCGTGGACCTCGCACAGCAGCCTGAACTTCTCCCTGTCCCAGAGCTTCCGCGTCTGGGGCGCGGAGGGATTCCCCGGCATCCACGCGGGGCCCGGTCTGTACTCCGTGGTGGCGGCTCCCTGGCGGGACGGACGTGTGCTGCTGGAGACCGGTGATCCCGTAGCAGCGGTCACGTTCGTGGACCGGTGGTTCCGTGACCACGCTACTGCGTAAGCACTGTGGAGGGGGGCCGCCGTGGTTGTCGGGCCGTGAGCCACTGACCAGGTGACCTGGCCTCGTGTCCAGGGGCATGGTCAGCTTGTCGTTTAACGACTTCGTCGGGCGAGACTGATGAGGGACTCTGTCGGCCAGCAGAGCCAGTACAAGAGCCGATTCAGCACCACGTAGTAGTGGAAGCTGACCCATCCGTTCTCTTTGTCGACGATCAGGGGTGCGCCGTCCCGGTAGACGTAGCGGAGGTACCGGCGACGGATCGGAGCAATGCTCAAGACCTGTGGATCGGTTCCGGGAGGAACGCGGAGGGCGTACCTTCCCGAATGATCCTGTGATGGTCATCGAGTAGGCCGACGTTCGCAGCGTCGGTCGGGAAGGCACGCCCGTGCTCACCGTAGTCAATGCCGACGGTTCGACGCGAGAAGGCTCCCTGCTGGACGAGATCGTCCGCGAGGGAGCCCGACGGATGCTGGCCGCCGCTCTGGAGGCCGAAGTGAACTCCTACATCGTAGAGTTGGCCCACGAGCGAGATGACAACGGTCGGCGGTTGGTGGTCCGCAACGGCTACCACCAGCCGCGGAAGGTCACCACCGCCGCCGGCGTCGTCGAGGTCAAGGCGCCGCGGGTGAACGACAAGCGCGTGGATGAGGCGACCGGGGAGCGCAAGCGGTTCTCCTCGGCGATCCTGCCGCCCTGGTGCCGCAAGTCCCCGAAAATCGCCGAGGTGCTGCCGCTGCTCTACCTGCACGGCCTGTCCTCCGGCGACTTCGTGCCCGCCATGGAGCAGTTCCTCGGCTCCTCGGCGGGGCTGTCGCCGGCCACGGTCACCCGGCTGACCGCCCAGTGGCAGGCCGACCATGCCGCCTTCCAGGAGCGTGACCTGTCCGGCACCGACTACGTCTACGTCTGGGTCGACGGCATCCACCTGCGCATATGCCTGGACGAGGCCAAGGCCGCCGTCCTCGTGGTCATCGGCGTGCGCGCGGACGGCACCAAGGAACTGGTCGCGATGGCGGACGGCTACCGGGAGTCGTCCGAGTCGTGGGCCGCGCTGCTGCGGGACTGCGCGAGACGGGGCATGCGCGCGCCCGTGCTCGCGGTCGGAGACGGGGCACTCGGGTTCTGGAAGGCCCTGCGCGAGGTCTTCCCCAACACGCGCGAGCAGAGATGCTGGGTTCACAAAACAGCCAATGTCCTCGACGCCATGCCGAAGTCGGCCCAGCCGGCGGCGAAGAGGGCCATCCAGGACATCTACAACGCCGAGGACCGCGACCACGCCGAGCAGGCCGTCAAGACCTTCGCCAAGCTCTACAGCGCGAAGTTTCCCAAGGCCGTCGCCGAGATCACCAACGACCAGGACGTGCTGCTGGAGTTCTACGACTACCAGGCCGAGCACTGGATCCACCTGCGGACCACCAACCCCATCGAGTCGACCTTCGCCACCGTCCGGCTCCGCACCAAAGTCACCAAGGGCGCCGGATCCCGCGCCGCCGCCCTGGCGATGGTCTTCAAGCTCGTCGAGTCCGCCCAGGCCCGCTGGCGCTCGGTCAACGGCGCCCACCTCGTCCCGCTCGTCCGCGGCGGAGCCCGCTTCGAACGCGGCCGACTGGTCGAACGCGACGAGCCACAGGCCGCATAACAACCAAACGCCTGTTCCGATAAGCCGATACCCTTCCGGGGTGGAGCACCCTGCGCAGCAGTACTACAACCCGCACCTCACGGCAGCCGAGGAACGTGCGCTGCTGCGGCGCAACTACCTCTTGCTCCAAACCGGGCAAGCCGCGCTGGGCCTTATCGGACCAGGCATGCTCGGCATAGCCGTCGAGGCCCGGTCAGGCGTCATCGTCATCCACTTCGCCATCGCCAACCGCACCGCCGAGATCGAAGAAGACATCGACGACATCATCTTCGACGTCGAGGCGTTCCTCAGCGGCGGGCCCGAGCATCACTCACAGATCGCCAGCCAGGTCCACGTCGGCCAATCCGACAGCACCTGGCCGGGACGGTCTCACGCCCTGCTCTACCTCGCGAAGTCCCCGGCCGAATAGATCAGATCCACAGGTCTTGACAATTTCTCCGGATCGGTGCTCCGGCGATCAGCAACACCGGCGAGGCCGCGAGGATCCCCACATAGATCAGAGCTCTGCTGGCGATCAGTCCGGCCGGTTCGTCGATGCGCATGACGGCAGTGTGTCGGGCCTTGGCCGTCGTGTCAGCCTGATCGTCGGGGTTTGGTGCCCTTCTGGTGGTGGGTGGGCCGGGCGTACGCCTCGCCGGTGGCGAGGACTCTGCCCACCTCGTAGCGGGCGGCGGGCTGCTTGTTCTTCGAGCCGGGCGGTCGGCCGGGTCTCGAACAGTGCGTCGCGTCGGCCGCTCAGGCAGTCGTAGAAGACGCCCCGGAAGCGTGACAGTTCCGCGAAGGGCTCGCCCTGCACGCCTTCTTGGTCCACCAAACTCACCGCTATGGCCTTCGCGTCGAATCCCGTACCTCCTCGAGGGTCCAGGATCATGCGGAGGCGGACTCGCTGTCCGGGAATCCCCATGTGGGTGACCTACGGTCTCCGTCGGACCGGCTACTACGACGAACAAGGATCGTCCGTCGGTTGTCTCCGCTCGCCCTCGGGAGTGAAGGTCAACGATCCGCGGAACGAGTCGCCGCCGAATCGCACTGCGAGGAGCAGCGGTTGCTCGTGCTGGGGCGGCCAAGATTCGGCCCCTGGTTCGCTGCCGTTCCACAGGTGGAAGAACACCATCGGCTGCTGCGGATCCTCAGCGAGGTACCCGAGCGTCTTCCCGTACAGAGGGTTGTTCCCTCCGAACAGCACAGAGGGAGGACCGAACTCCGCTGGCACGTCAGGCCAGGTGCGGTCAACCGCGGCCCAGCGCCGGACCCGGTCTGTGAGTGCCGCGTACTCCTCCCCGGTGAGAACCCGATCGGGCTTGGGCCAGCCGCGTCGCTGTGCGAACTCCGCGTACACCGAGGCGACCTCGCAGAAGCCGACCTGTGCTGGGAACACGGCCTGGAAGGCCCCTGTGGGGCCTATGGAGGTCCACAGCCCCTGATCTTCCCAGTCCTGCTTCAGCTCGGCCCATGCATCGGGCTGGCGCTCCACACGCTCCACCCGGGCGACCGAGTCGGGTTCAACTCCGAGACGAACATGGGCTGTCTCGCCGACGCTTCTGCCTGGGAATCACTGACAACCCCGTTCCGCCAGTTCTGGCAGGCCACCCAGGCCGGCAGCCTGGAGCCACATGCCACGTGCCACGTGCCACCGAGAGTCTCGGCGACGGCTCTTTCGAGCGCACGAGAGACGAAGCCCTTCGCGCGGACCTCGTCACGCTCCCGACCGACGGGCCTGTCGTCGTCTGGCTCGGACGAACGGTGACCGGAAGCATCGCCTCGGTCGTCACTGCACCCGAAGGCGGCAGCAGGCGCTGAACCGACTGGTGGGCGCTCAGTAGATCGGGAGTTCGCAGAACCAGCAGGGCGTTCGAAGTGCCCAGATGTCGCCGAGTTCGCGGTGGGTGGCGGCGGCCTGGAACGTGCGTCCGGCGCGGTGATGGGCGTTGGGGAGGTGGGAGAGTGTGGTGGCCTCCCAGTGTGGTTGGTCCAGGAGCTGGAGGACGGTGAGTACCTGGTCGAGGTGTTGTGTAGCCTCGCTAAGTTGCCCGGCTATGGTCGCCCTCGGTCAGCCGTTGTCGGGGCTCAGGAGCATGGCGGCTGCGGCGATGAAGGCGGCGGATGCTTCCTTGGCCGCGTGCCGCCTGGCGTCCAGTTCGGCCCGGTCGATGGCCTTGCGCAGCCCGTACGTGGCATCTGCGGCCTGCTGGGCGGGGCCGGCCAGCTCGGGGACCAGGACCTGAAGGCGGATGTGGGGCGCGGTGATTGCCGCCCGGGTGTCGTGGGACCTCGTCTGGGCCTCCAGCTGGTGCTCGGTGCCCGCGTCGGTCAAGGCCAGACGCTCCCGGTGGAACATCGCCGAGCGGTGCGCGTCCAGGGCGGCTGCGAAGTCGGTGACGGCGCCGAGCTGGTCCTGACGGTGGCTGTCGGCGCGCTCCTCGGCGCGTGCGGTACGTGCCGAACGGTGCTGGAGGAGTCCGGCGGTCAGGGCACCGGCGAGGGTGCCGAGCACGGCAACGATCGAAGGCCATATGGACATCGGGTGTGGGTCCTCTCGGTGGTCGGTTTCGGTGGCGGGGTCACGTCTGCGGCGGTCCGGACCTCCCCAGGCGGTCAGTTCGCGGCTGGGGTCGGCGATGAGGAGCCCGGGGCCGTGATCACTTGCTCGGAGCCGGCGAGGGCACGGAACGGCCGGAAGCAAGTACCGGCGCGCTCCCAGAGCTCGGGCGTTTGGGGGCTCCTGGCGGTAAGACCATCGGCACGATGTCCGGGTTCAGCCGTTGTTCGCCCGCCTTGTGGGGGTGGGAGCGGGAGCGGGTGAGGATGAGGGTGCGGGTGCGGCGGGGGTGTGCGGACTCGTGGGCAGCGTGCCTCTGGCCGTCCGCAGCGCGGATCGGGCCTGTTCGGCCCCTGCTGCGGTGACCGGCGCCGGCGGTCCGGCGGCGACGACGTGTTTGCCGGGACCGGCGCACGCCCGGCAGAGGCCCGGCCTCGGTACGGGATCGTGGCAGTCGGCGCACTCGGCGTACCGGGGAGCAGCGGGCCGGGTGGGAGGTTCCGGGGGCGGCATCTTGTGCTTCAGCCGGTAGCGGAGCACGGCGGGCGCCGAGTGAACCGGTTCCGGCAGGCCCGGGAGCAGCGCCTGGGCCAGCCTGGTCGCGGTGCTTCCGCGGTCCAACCACTGTGCGACCAGCGGCGCCAGTGCCTCGGCTTCGGAATGGCCCAGGTGCAGGCGAGGTTCGGGGCTGATCACGCGCAGCAGGGTCGCCGTCGCCGCGCGGGTCCGTTCGTCCGGCGCTGTCGGCGGGGGCTCGATGGCGCCCTGGGGTCCCTGCTGTCCTCCCGTCTCACGCTTCGCGTGGGCGGTGACCAGCTTCGTGGTGACCGGCTTCGCCGACTGCTGATCGGTGGGGAGGGAGGGTTGTTTCTCCCGGTTCTTTACTTCAGGAGCGCCTGCGGGACCGGCTACCGGTTCACCGGAGACCGGACGGGTGGTACCCGGTGAACCGGTCCAGAGCTGCGGGGTGTCGTAGACGTGAGCCTCGCTGCGCAAGGTGCCGTCGGGCAGGCGGACCACCTCGACGCGGTAGAAGCCCGCTGCGGTCAGCTCCTTCAACGCCTTGCTGACGGCGCCGCGCCCCTGGGGGCTGGTGTCGGCCATGTGCCGACCGTTCTCGCGCCAGCCGTCGGGGCGGGAGAGGAGATCCGCGAGCAGGCCCCGGGCGGTGTAGCTCAGCTGCCGGTACTGAAGGACGGCGTTGGGAAGCACGGTGAACTGGCGTGCGTGTTCGGTACGATGGATACGCATCGGGAGTTGATCGCTCCTGGTGCCGGGCCCCGGGGTGTTGGTAGCACCGCCGGGGTCAACAGTTTTTGGTTGGGCTACGGAACGTACCACGGCGATCACTGCCGCAACGGGCCTTTGCGGCAACGGGCTTGATCATGTATCAGGCTGAGCTGGCAGCGGTGCCACCGGTCGGCCTACGCGGACGGGGCGCCTCGCGCATAGCTGGCCCCACCAACGCGGCCGGGCAGCCGCCATTGCGGGGCGGCGGCTTATGGAGGTCGCGTCGCGTCGACAGGAGCGAAACAGACAATCAGGCCTTGCCCGGCCTGACGGAACACCGGTTTATGCCTCCTGCGACAGGAACACGTGGCACGATTTCCATCGCCCCTTGACTTCTCAACAGCACAGCCCCGTCACTCACCATGACGGGCCACCAACGCCTGCGGCGCCAGGCCGCGTGCGGCCACCACCTGTCGGTCAAGAAGTGGCAAAGCCACTCCTTCGCCGCAGGTCAAAAAGGGTCCTCCCCGCGCCTGCGGGGGTCAGCCGGTGCCGACCCTGTCCAGCCTCGTCCTGGAGTTGTCCTCCCCGCGCCTGCGGGGGTCAGCCGGGGTCGGCGACGATGGTCGGCTGGTCCGGGATGTCCTCCCCGCGCCTGCGGGGGTCAGCCGTCCACCTCACTGGCCATCCCCGTGGCGGAGGAGTCCTCCCCGCGCCCGCGGGAGTCAGCCGGTGACCGGCGGGAGGCCGTAGTTGCCTCGGACGTTCTCCCCCCGCCCACGGGGGTCAGCCGTTTCAGAATGCGTTCTTCAACGGCGACGTTGCGTCCTCCCCGCGCCCGCGGGGGTCAGCCGCCTGGCCGGTCAGCTCTCTTGGCCGCCATGGAGTCCTCCCTGTACCCGCAGGGGTCAGCCGGTGGCGCACCACGGTTCGCCGTCGTCCGTCACGTCCTCCCCGCACCTGCGGGGGTCAGCCGAACTGCACGACGCACTGAATGCCGCGAAGTCCTCCCCGCGCCCGCGGGTCAGCTGGCGGGTGGGCTGAAGTCGCTGGCGCGGGCCTGGTCGTCCCCGCACGTGCGTGCCCCGGGGCAGCTGATCAGCGGCTGTTGTCCCGGGGGTAGACGCTGAGGTTGCCGTAGGCCGACAGGACGCCGGCCGGGTCGCCTGGTTTGTCTTTCAGGACGGCGTCCAGGAAGGCGAGGGTGGCTGCGGCGACGACGCGTGGGCTCGCGGTGCGGCCCAGGGAGCCGACGATCGAGGGCACGGGCGGCAGGTACAGGGGGCCGTCCATGAAGGTGAGGTGTGCGGCGCCGGGGATGGTGAGGCGGTAGCTCGTCGCGGTGGTGGACTTGAGCGCCTCGGTGAGGCGGGGCAGGTAGCGCGGGTCGGTTCCCGGGGTGATGGCCTGGGTGAGCGCGAGTGTCGGCTGGTCGAGGGAGGGCGTGGTGGGGCCGTGGGGGTAGCCGTCCAGGTCGATGACGGCGTGGAACCGGTGGTCCTGCCGGGCTGCTTGCAGGGCGGCGGCACCACCCATGGAGTGGCCGGTCACCGCGACCCGGCTGGTGTTCAGGTGTCCGCTCAGCGGGTCTGCGGCTTCACCTCGGTCCACATTCTCCAGCTGGGTGAGGACGAAGCTGAGGTCGGCGGCTCGGACCGCCGTCCAGCCGGCCGCCAGCTCGTCGTCCTTGTCCGGGTCTCCGCTGGAGGAGGTCTCGGTGTTGATCGTCCGGCCGTCGGCGAGGACGACGGCGGCGGAGTCGTACGGGTGGTCGAGGGCGGCGACCACATAGCCGTGGCTGGCCAGTTCCTCCGCCCAGGCGGTGTTCTGGGTGCGTACTCCGCCCGACCCGGGAGAGAACAGCACGACGGGGAACCGTCCCCCCTTGCTCTCCACCGGGGCGTCGAAGACCGAGTGGCTGCGGGCACGCGGAAC
This sequence comes from Kitasatospora sp. NPDC097643, assembly GCF_040302625.1. Taxonomy (NCBI): domain Bacteria; kingdom Bacillati; phylum Actinomycetota; class Actinomycetes; order Kitasatosporales; family Streptomycetaceae; genus Kitasatospora; species Kitasatospora sp. NPDC097643. The sequence continues at coordinate 29,438 of NZ_JBEOSA010000069.1, forward strand.
GCCGTCGACCAGGAAGCCCGGCAGGCCGACCCCGCGGGCGAGGGCGTCGGAGACGGTGCGCGCCTCGTGCTCCGTGCGTCCGAGGTACTGGGCCCGCTGCGCACCCGCAGGGCTCTTCTGCGCGGGGTACCAGAGCTGGACCACGACCGTGCGCCGGTCGTCCGGGTCGGCGGTGAAGGTCTCGGGGCGGCGTGGGTCGGTCCACTGCACCACGCGGGTGCCGACCGCGAAGTCGCCCGACGGTTCGGGGAACACGGGTACGGGGAAGGCCCAGGCTGCCACCGGGCCCGTGGCGATCAGGCCGATGCAGGCCAGCGATCCCGGCAGCGCCAGCCACCAGCGGGCCCGCCACGCCGGCCGGTCGGTACGGCGGCCGGTACGGAGGCTGATACGGCGTCGCAGCAGGGGAGCGACGGCGAACGGCAACGCGATGGCAGCGCCGGCCAGTACCGGCAGCATCTGCCAGCGGATCCCCGCCACACCCAGCAGGATCGCGGACAGCACGAGAACCGCCCCTGCCACGATCGTGACGCGTGGGCGGGCGGCAGGAGGAAGCCAGCGCGCCACCACCAGTGCGACGGCACCCAGCACGGCAAGGATTTCCAGGGGGGACAGGTACAGTCCCGCGATGATCTCGGTCACCCGGCCATGCTCGGCGCCGGGTGTGCGCTGCCGCATCGGTCCCGGGTCGGCATCGTGTGCCACCGGGGTCGCAATCCGTGGCAGGTCCCTGTGCAACCGGAGTGGCAATCGAGCACGCCGGATCAGCGGCCGCCCTGCGACCACGGGAGGTAGCGGGGCTCCTCCTGCGGTCGTATCCCGGCACGGTGCCGTCAGACGGTGGTCTCATGTGCTCCGCGGGGCCCGCGGCCTACCGTGACAGGGCTGCGGCGCGGGCGGGGCAGCGCGAGGCGTACGTTCCCCGTACCCGACCTGCATTCCCGGCTGGACGCGGTGGCAGCCCCAGCCGGGGCCACCATGACGCTGAGACAGGGACGAATGATGACGGAGGCGGCCGCGGAACTCGGCAATGGCGGCCGGGTACGCCACCGGGACTGGGTGCGGTGGGCGAGGACGACCCTACGGCTGACGGGCTACGCCGACCCGACCTCCGCACGAGCGGCGCGACTGGCAGCAGCCGCCGGGCGCTGGAGCTCTCGGCTGCCGCCCATGGCGTGGGACTCGCTGCTGCCGACGCTCCTCCTCCTCAACATCGTGACCACCCGCGCGCCGCAAGAGCTGCCGGTGGCCGTGGCCCTCACCGCCGCCCTCGCGCTGCCCCTGGTGTGGCGGCGCCGGGCCCCGGTCACGGTGTTCGGCGCCGTGGCGGCCGCGGCCTCCGTCCAGTGGCTGGTGGACGTCCAACTGCCGGCGGACGTCGCTCTGCTGGTGGCCCTCTACACGGTGGCCGCGAACTTGGGCCGGCGTGGCACGCTGGTCGCCGGCGCCGTCGTGGAGGCAGGGGTCCTGCTGGCCTGCCTGCGCTGGGCGACGGAAGGCGCGTTCCTGACCCCCTTCGTCGCGGTCACCGCGATGGTCGTTGCCGCCGCCGTCCTCGGTGTGAACGCGCGGACCACGCGCGCCTACCTCGCGGCCCTGGAGGAACGGGCCGCACGCCTGGAGCAGGAACGGGAACAGCAGGCCCGGCTGGCCGTCGCCGAGGAAAGGACCCGCATCACCCGGGAGATGCACGACATCGTCACCCACAACCTGTCCGTCATGGTCGCGCTCACCGACGCCGCCGTCTACGCGCAGCACCGGTCGCCCGACCGGACCACCACCGCGATGCTCCAGGTCGCAGAGACGGGCCGACAGGCCCTGACCGACATGCGGCGCTCGTTGGGCATCCTGCAGACCGACGAACCGGACGCGCAGCGCCACCCGTTGCCCGGCATCGCCCAACTGGAGGCCCTCGCCGAGCAGATGTGCGCCGCCGGGCTGCCGACCCGCCTCGAGGTCCACGGCGGCCACGCCCACATACCCGCCACCGCACAACTCACCGTCTACCGCCTGGTACAGGAAGCCTTGACCAACGCCCTCAAGCACACACCCACCGGCACACACGCGACGGTCCGGATCGAGTGCTCAAGCGAGTCCGAGACCGTGACCATGGACGTCACCGACAACGGCCCGTGCCCGCCACTCCCGCCGCCACACCGTCCGGCGGCCACGGCATCCGGCCACGGCATCCCCGGCATGCGCGAGCGCGCGGCCGCCTACGGGGGGACGTTGCAGGCCGGACCGCTTCCGGGCGGCGGCTGGGGAGTCCGTACCCGCCTCTTCCTCGACGGCGGCGGAGCGGCGTCCGCATGACGATCCGCATCCTGATCGCCGACGACGAAGCGCTGCTCCGGATGGCCTTCAGCACCGTCCTGGAGGCCCAGCCCGACATGGCACCGGTCGGTGAAGCCGCGGACGGCAGCCAGGCCGTACGCCTCGCCCGGGAACTGCGCCCCGATGTCGTCCTCATGGACGTCCGGATGCCCGGGACCGACGGGATCGAGGCGACCCGACAGGTCATCAGGACCTCCCCGCAGAGCAGAGTGCTGATCCTCACCACCTTCGACCTGGACGAATACGCCTTCGCCGGACTCCACGCCGGAGCGTCGGGCTTCCTGCTGAAGAACGCCAGGCCTGAGGAGCTCCTCGCCGCGATACGCAGCGTCGCGGCGGGCGACGCGGTGGTCTCCCCGCGGATCACCCGACGCCTGCTGGAGAACTTCCGGCCGCACATCCCCGACGGCGGCGGTAACGGCGGCGGTAGCGCCGACCACCACGAGCGGCTGAGCCGGCTCAGCGCCCGGGAACGCGAGGTGCTGGTCCAGGTGGGCCGCGGCCTGTCCAACACCGAGATCGCGGCGACCCTGTACCTCGCGGAGGCGACCGTGAAGTCCCATCTGGGGCGAATCCTGCACAAGCTCGAACTCCGCGACCGGATACAGGCCGTGATCTTCGCCTACGAGAGCCGCCTCATCCACCCGGCATGACGCACGACCCGATCGCCGCCGTGCCCCGGCAGAACCGGCAGGAGTGGAAGCGCCGCTCGTGCGGGGAGGGTGCCCGCGGTCTGCGGAACTACGACAGGTGAGGTCGACCGCCGACAAGGGTGGTCGCGCGTTGGCTCACGTACCCCGCGACCGACCGTTGCACCGCTCACTCCACTGCACTGCTCATCCCACAGCGGGGACGCGGACTCCCTCCCAGAGCAGCCGGCACTCCCGCTGCGGGTCCACCCCGATCCGTGACGGATGGTCGATGATGCGCGTGTTCCGCTGCGCCACCGTGTCTTCCGGGTATTCCGGCCAGGAGACGAGCGGCCGGCCGGCACGACAGACAATCAGATTCTTGCCCGGCCCGACGGAACACCGTTTATGCCTCCTGCGAGCCGGAACACGTGGCACGATTTCCATCGCCCCTTGACTTCTCAACAGCACAGCCCCGCCACTCACCATGACGGGCCACCAGGCCTGTGGCACCAGGCCGCACGCGGCCACCACCCGTCGGTCAAGAAGTGGCAAAGCCACTCCTTCGCCGCAGGTCAAAAAGGGTCCTCCCCGCGCCCGCGGGGGTCAGCCGCGTCCCAAGGGAATTGGGATGGAGGCCGGCCCGTCCTCCCCGCGCCCGCGGGGGTCAGCCGACAAAAAGCGCGCGCTCCCAACCCTTCCACGGGTCCTCCCCGCGCCCGCGGGGGTCAGCCGGAGGAGGATCGCCCCGCGCTCACGATCACCGCGTCCTCCCCGCGCCCGCGGGGGTCAGCCGTCGGCGCGGAGGCGGCGCTCGTACGCGTCGAGGTCCTCCCCGCGCCCGCGGGGGTCAGCCGATCACGCACCGCATCGGCGTGTCGTGGCTCACGTCCTCCCCGCGCCCGCGGGGGTCAGCCGTTGTTCGTGATGAACGGGCCGACCATGTGCCCGTCCTCCCCGCGCCCGCGGGGGTCAGCCGAGGGGGTACCAGATGCCGGGGGCCGTCCACGTGTCCTCCCCGCGCCCGCGGGGGTCAGCCGGGCCTGGATCGCGCGCAGCCACTCGGCGAGCGGTCCTCCCCACGCCCGCGGGGGTCAGCCGACTTCGCCGGACAGAATGCTCTGCGCTATGTGGTCCTCCCCGCGCCCGCGGGGGGTCAGCCGGTGGGTCTCGGCGGGGGTCGGAGAGGTGGTCTGTCCTCCCCGCGCCCGCGGGGGTCAGCCGGGCGGCGGGTCCGCAGGTGGCGAGGACACGTCCGTCCTCCCCGCACCCGCCGGGGCAGCCGATGTCCGGCGACAACGCATGGCTGCTCATCCCGCAGCGGGGACGCGGACTCCTTCCCAGAGCAGCCGGTGTTCCCGCTGCGGGTCCACCTCGGTCCGTGACGGATGGTCGATGATGCGCGTGTTCCGTTGCGCCGCCGTGTAGGCCGGCCAGGAGGCGAGCGGTCGGCCGGTGCGGGCGAAGGCCAGCCAGTTGTCCTGGACCTCGCGCTGCACGGCGCGGAATCCCTGCCGCCCGCCGGCCAGCGTCAACAGCCGTACCGGCATGCTGTCGACACCGCCGAACACCGGCAGCAGTTCGATCCCGTGCACGGCCCCCAACCCGGCAAGGCGCAGCGCGCGCGGTGCGAAGTCGAAGCGGTAGCTGAAGGTGGGGGCCCGGCCGCTGTGCCCTTCGAGCACGGCCTGCGCCGGTCGCCACAGCACGAAGTCCGTGCTGAGCCGGACGGCGGCCGCCCGCTTCGGGTAGCCGGGGTAGGCGGTGGCCACCCGCTCGTGGTCGGCGCCGCAGCGCTGTAGCGCGGCGCGCAGCGCGGGTGCGGTGGTGGGCACGGTCGCGTCGAACCGGGACAGGGCGCATTCGTCGCGGTTGGTGCCGACGATCAGCGGCACCGCCTGCGCACTGCCTGTGGTGATGACGTCCAGCGGGTCCTGCGGCAGGAAGGCGCCATCGACCACCGGTGCGATCGGGTAGCTGCCGGGGAAGGCCCGCACCACCTCCCGCAGCGCCTGCTCGGCGGCCCGGCAGAGGTCCTTCGCGGCCGCCGTGGTCAATGCCCGCGCCGCGGAGTCCGGGGCGACGCCGAGCCGGCCGAGGAAGCGGCCGAGGAGCCTGCGGGCGAACCGCCGGGCTGCCTCGGCGTCCACGGCCGCCCAGTCCGCGGCCGGGCTCTGCGCGATCGCGCGGTGGAACAGACCGGCCGCGGCCGGCGTCGCCATCAGGGTCAGCACCGCGTCCGCGCCCGAGGACTCACCAAAGAGGGTGACGTTGTCCGGATCGCCACCGAAGGCGGCGATGTTGCGGCGCACCCACCGCAGCGCCGCCACCTGGTCCCGCAGACCGAGATTCGACTCGAAGGGTCGGTCAGCCGTGGAGAACTCGGTGAAGTCGACGTACCCGAGTGCGCCCAGGCGGTAGTTGAGCGTCACCACCACCACATCGCCGCGCGCCGCCAGCGAGTCACCCGGGTACCGGGCCGCGGTGTCGAAGAGGTAGCCGCCGCCGTGGAGGAAGACCAGCACGGGCCGCCGCGACCGCGCCGAGGGATCCGGGGGCGCGGTCACGTTCAAGGTCAGGCAGTCCTCGCCGGTCCGGCGCAACGCCACCATCGGGTTGCGGCGCTGTACGGCCGCGCACCCGAACCGGGTGGCGTCGCGTACTCCGGCCCACGGCTGCACCGGTTGCGGCGCCCGCAACCGCAACTCCCCGACCGGTGCCGCCGCGTAGGGAATCGACCGCCACTGCACCGCGCGCGGAGCCCGGCGACCGCGGACGACACCGTCCGCGGTCTCGACATCAGTCGCGAGCATCATCCCTCTCCTCGTCCGAAGCGCTGGGGTCACGGCCTCCCCGTCACCGCGACACCAGGAAGTGGACCTGGCGGGGCTTGACCTCCAGATCGCTCAGACCGTCGGGCGTCGCACCCAGCTCGCGGGCGGCGTCGGACGTCGCCCGGAACGCTTCCTCGGACTCGAACGCGCCGGTGGTGACGACCGCCTCGCCGTCGGGCGTGACCCAGACCCCGACGGACAGGAAGCCCGGCTGCGTCCGTATGACGTCGGCGACCTGGTGGCAGCGGCCGACGAACTCCTCGACGTGCTCGGGGGCCGGGTAGTGGTAGGCGACGAATCCGTAGGCCATGACGCTCTCTCCTCTGCGCTTGCGCGCCTTATACGGTGGCGTACATGACTGACGCTAACACCGCGCTATACGGTGGCGTATAGGTCTTGGGAATGAGGCGCCTGGCTCTCGAGAGGGAGAAGGGCCCACCCCTGCGGGAGCACCTTGCACGCCGCGCGAGAAGCGAGTCGAGGACGAGTTCATCACCGCTCCTCGCCCGACCTGGGACGTGTCCGACAATTGATCTTGTGGCAGAGGTGAGCTGACGGTCGCCCGCCTCAAGCACTTCCGCGCGATCGCCACCCGCTTCGACAAACTCGCCGACCGCTACCGCGCTCGAGTCGTCCTGGCTTCCCTGATCCTCTGGCTCCGCGAACCATCCCGGTGATCACTTAGCGTCTCCCGGCTGCCGTTGCTCGACTGCTCGGCGAACGGCAGCGCGGAGTTCCTCGTCGGGCTCGTTCCGCCTGAGTACGGATTCGAGAGAAACATGCGCTGCCGCCCGCACATCGGGATCCGGGTCGGAGAGCGCAGCGGCGATGATCGGCGCGTGCGTCACGGCGTCGGGGCCGAAGATGCCGAGGCCCTCGATCCCCGCGCGCCGCAACATCGCATCCTGTGCCGCCGTAGCCGCGACGAGTAGTTCCAGGGCCTCAAGCGGTGCCTTCGCGCACAGCAGCGCCAGGCCAACCAGCGCCTGTTCGAACTCCGCAGTGTCGTGGCGGGTGGCTGCGGCGAGCCGCTTGAGCGCCTCGCCCACCGCCGCCGGCGGACAGGCCGCACGAAGGCTGACCTCGTCGACCTGGGTGGGGGCGGTGTCGTCGTCCATCCGGCCATCCTGCCAGCAACCGAAACCCGATTCCCAAAGCCTCCGCGATCGACCAGCAGTTGCCCGCAACGCCCGGCATCAGCAACCCGCGCAGGTACCACACTCCGTTGGCCCGCAGGCCGCCGCGAGGCGGTAGACCGGCGCGAGGTCTGCGGCGAGTTCGGCGAACACCGCTTCCATCTGCTCGGGATCTGCACCGCGGCGCAGTGCCGATCCCGAGCCGTGGTCACCGTGCGCAGGGTCTGTCACCTCCGGTACCGCTGTGCCACTGCCGTGAAGGCGGCCTTGGGTTCCCATTCCATGTCGGGGTAGGTCTGTCCCCGGCGCCCTTCGAGGAGTTTGACGATGCCCAGGCCGGCCCGGTCCAAGTCGTCCCTGGGGTCACCGTCCGGGCGGTGCGGGTAGCCGGGCAAGGCGAACAAGAACACGAACGCGCTGTCCACGCCCTCGGTCTCGAAGATCTCGAGCAGTTCGCTCAGATATGCGGCCTGGCCGGCCTCGTCACGCTCGTACATGCCGTTCAACCGTACCGGGGCCTTGGTCTCCGGATCGTGCTCGACCACTTCCAGCACCCGTCCACCGCGGTCGCCCGCGCCGCGGTAGGCCGCAGTGCCGAACCCGGTGATGGCGAGCGGCTTCGGGCCCTGAGCCAGGGTGCGCACCGCGTCCCGGAACCGGTCGGCGACCTCGGCGGAGCGGATCAGCTCGAACGTCACCAGGTCGAAGGGAGTCCAGTCGACCTGCTCGAACTGGATGGATGCGTAGGTGAGTTTGCCCCGGAAGCGCTCGCGGACCGTGGCCGCGGCGTCGCGGAGGAATGCGTTGATGCGCACGCCGAGCTCGCACATCGCTTCGGCCCGCCGCTCGGGTCGGCCCATCAGCTGCTCGACCCGTTCCTCAGGGCTCTCTCCGGGCAGGAACCCGCGGTTCATCACGCTCAGCTCGACCCCTGCGACGAACACGACCGTGGCTCCCTGCTGCCGGAGCCGTTCCGCTCGCTCGGCGCAGTCGCGGAAGAGCGTGAGGATCTGCTCCGGACACAGCTCCAGCGGATAGGGCGAGAACCAAACCTCCAGGCCGAGTTCGGCGGCGGCACCGGCGGCCAGCTCCAGTCGTTCCGGGTCGCCGCCGATGATCTGGATCGCGTTGCAGTGCAGGTCGTCGCGGATGATGGCGAGCTCGCGCCGGACCACCGCGGGGTCGAAGTGCTCGCGGGATGTCTGGCCGTGCACGACGAATCCGGTGTCGTAGGTCATTCCTCTTGCTCGCATGGTGACGTCCTCCCTTGGTCTCGGTCGGGTCGAGGCTGACAGGAAACATGCGTGCACGCAAGTTTACGTATGCGCAACTTTGCGCGTGCGCAGCCCTGTGTGGAACGCTGACACCGTGACGACACCACCACCAGGGCTGCGGGAGCGGAAGAAGCAGGCCACGCGCGAGGCGCTACGAGAGGCGGCCCTGCGCCTGGCCCTGGAGCGCGGACCGGGCCAGGTGCGGGTCGAGGACATCGCCGAAGCGGCCGGGGTCTCGCCGCGCACCTACAACAACTACTTCGCCAGCCGCGAGCAGGCGATCGTCTCCGCCGTCACCGCGGACCGGGAGGCGCGCATCGCGGCGGCGGTCGCGGCCCGGCCCGCAGGAGTACGCCTGGCTGACGCCGTCACCCAAGCAGTGGTCGAGCAGTACACGAACACCGGCGAGCGCGAACAGAAGGCGCTGCTGCTGATCACCACCCAGACCGCGCTGCGCGAAGCGTTCCTCGATACCACCGCCGGCATCGAGCCCCCTCTCACCGCGGTGATCGCCGAACGCCTGGACGACGCCGAAACGCGCACAGCCCGCGTCCTCGCAGCAAGCGTGGCCGCGGCAGTTCGCATCGCGCTGGAAGGCTGGCTCCAGCCGGCCGGAAACGCAGAGGCCGCCGAGAGTTTCGCCACCGGAGGACTGGTCGTGCCCTCCGGCTCACTGCCCGACCAGCTCCGCACGGCGCTGGCCCCGCTCGCGCCCGCGTTCGACGCCGCCGAGCAACACACCCGGCCGTGAAGCCGACCCAACTGGGGGGTATCCGCTGAACGAGCAGTGGATCCGGCACATGCCGATGCACCCGGCTATCCTCCTCGGCAGCCGATTCACCGTAGATGACGCTATGCCAGGTCTCGATCCACGACTGGAGCACCAGCCCACTCGTCCGCAGAACTGCGATGCCCCGGGCCGTGCAAGGATCCATGCCATGAAAAGCGGAGGTGGATGGAGTACCGAACCGGCAGGCGAGGCGATGACGGAGGACGGCGACGTGGAGTCGCTGCTGCGCCGGGCTGCCCTCCGGGAACCGCACGGGCAGATCGTGATCACGCCCATTCTGTGCCGGTGGTGCGATTGGGATCGGTTCGAAGTGACTGCGGGCGAGTACTTCTGCGAGGGCTGCTGCCTGCCGGTCGACATAGCGGACGGAGATGTCCACGGAGATGTCCACGCAGGCGGACGCCCGTGGAAGCTCGCGGCGTCCGCCGCCTCGTTCCCGCGACTGCGTGAGGCATTCCACAAGCCGGCCAGCCCCACCTGCCCCGCAGGACACGAAGTGTTCCAGGTGGCGGTCGCGTACGCCCTTGCCGCGGACGGCCAGGTCCGCGGTCTATCGGTTGGACTACGGTGTCCGGACGACGGCGCGCTGCACCTCCACATCGACAACGTGCGCATTAGTGCCGCAGGATCTGAGACGGTGACCTGACCGCACATCAGCCAAGAAGCGGCGAAGCCAGTCCCGCCGCTGGCCAGCACATGTCCTCCCCGTACCTGCGGGGGTCAGCCGTCGATGTTGAGGTAGTCGGTGCCGCGACCGGCGCCGCCAGGTGCCTCGGGGCTCACTGTCGACGCCGGTGCGGGGCCGCCTGCGAGGTCAGGCGCCGGTCAGCGCCGCCGGTTCGCCGTCCTGCTCGCGGAGGGAGGCGGACAGGGCGCGGGCCTCGTGTTCGGTCATCCGCGGGGTGGCGTACGGAACGGCGTTGACCCAGCGCTGGGTCAGGCGGGCGATGCGCTCGCCGTAGCGCTCCGCGGTGATCCGGTCGCCGCGGGATCCGGCCTGTTCCGGGCCCTGGTCGGCGTGGCTCTGGCTCATCAGGCCCAGCCAGGAGCCGAGCCGGTTGACGTCCTCGCGGGTGCCGCCGCTCCAGTTGTTGCCCGGCATGTCGCCCACGCCGATCCACTGCATGCCCAGCTGCGCGGCGAACACCGCGAGCTGCTCCAGGACCATCAGCTTGTCGCCGCTCTGCGAGGCGGACATGGTGAACCCGCCGGCCAGCTTGTCCTTCCACGCCTGCGTCGTGAACGGTGTGAACGCCGCCTCCAGGAACGCCTTGAACACCGCCGACACGCTGCCCATCAGGGTCGGGCAGCCGAGGACGATCGCGTCGGAGCGGTCGAGCAGCGCCAGCACCTGCGCATCGTGCCAGCGGCCCGCGACGACGTCCTCGGGGCGGATCTCGACGAGGTGCACCTGGGCGCCCGGCACCAGGCGCGCCCCGTCGGCGAGGTGCTCGGCCAGGACCCGGGTGTGTCCGTGCACCGAGTGGTAGACGACTGTCACCGTGACCGTCGGCACGCCCTGTTCACGGTCGACATCAGGGGCAACGTCAATGTCATTGGCTGTCATGACTTTCTTCGCTTCTTCCGATCGTGGGGAATCCCTGCCTGCCCACCCATCACAGCCCGTGTACGACACGGCATCAACGCCGAACTTCGGCACGCAGCGATCGGTCACACCGATCGATCGCGATAGCCTGCCTCCATGGACAGGATGGAGCTGGAAGCGTTCGTCGCGGTCGCCGAGGAACTCCACTTCGGCCGCGCCGCCGAGCGCCTGCACCGGGGGCAGCCCACCGTCAGCGACGCCGTCCGGCGGCTGGAGGGCGGCCTGGGTGGGCGGCTGTTCCACCGCACCAGCCGCCGGGTGGCACTGACCGAGCTCGGCGAGGCGCTGCTGCCCGACGCCCGCGCCGCCCTGGCCCAGCTGCGCCGCTTCCAGCAGCGCGGACGCGCCCTGGCCGCCGGCGACCGGGCCCGCAGCACCCTCGTCGTCGGCCACGCCGAGTACACCGGCCAGCAACTGCTGCTGCGCTGCCTACCGCAACTGCGCGACCGCTTCCCCGATGTGACGATCGTGCCGGAGACCATGCCGACCACGGCCCAGCTCACCGCCCTGCGGGCGGAGACGATCGGGCTGGGCATCGGCTGGGCGATCGGCGACGTCACCGGCGTACGGGCGACGGTGCTGTCCACCGAGCGGTTCATGGCGCTCGTACCCGCGGCCCACCCGCTCTCCGGGCGCGCGGAGCTGAGCGCGTCCGAACTCTCCACCACCGACCTGCTCACCTGGCCCCACCAGATCAACAGCGGCCTCTGCGACCGTCTCCTGTCCGCCTTCCAGATCGGCGGGGCCGACCTGCGCATCATCAGGACCGCCGACAGCGTGCACGCCATCGCCGCCCATGTCGCCGCGGGAACGGGCATCGGCATCACCGTCGAGTCCGCGCTCGACCACCAGCCGCCCGGCCTGCGCGTCATCCCCCTCACCGGCCCCTCGACCACCGCCGACCAGGTCGTCCTCACCCCCGCCGAACCGTCGGACGCCGCCACGGCGCTGCGCGACCTGCTGGTGCGCGCCGCCTCGGCGGAGTCGCCCTCCGCCGTGCACTGAGCGGTGCGGGCCGTGACGCTCGCAGGTCGGCCCCCGGTCAGGTCGGCGCCTCGGAGGTCGGCCTCATTCAGGTGCGCGCGTCGAAGGTCGGCCCCCGCGTTCGGGGAACGTCCCCCAGCGGAGGAGACGTTCCCCGAACATGTCGAGTCTGCTGCCCGTCATGGGAAGCCTGCTGTTTCCCGCAGCCCTGGTCGTGCTGTTCTTCGTCGCATCTGCCGGGCGGCAGGCCGTCCTACGGACACCGAGACTGCGCTGGCTGGCCAGCCGCCTCCGGCTGAGTCACGAATCCGGTGAACGCGGGACAGGCGCGACCACGACGGAAGAACTTCACGCGCTTCTCTACCCGAGCAAGCGGATCCAACTGGAGCAGCGCCGGATCGAACTCGTGCTCCGTGACGACGAGAACGACGGCGCACCCCGTAAGACCGGCATCGACCTCACCGCCGGCACCGCAACCATTCGCCGCTCTACGAGCACCGGGTCTCGAAGCCCTCGGAACCAGGCCCTCATCGAGCCTCAGCCTGGGGAATTACGTCACCGCGGGCCTGGGGAATAGCGCGACTGCTCACAACGGCAGGCCGAACACGGACGCCCGTGCCAGCGACGCGGGTGTCCGTCTGCGCCACCGGACCCGCCAACGCGTTGACGCTCTACGAGTGTTCGGTGAGCAACGCCGCCAGGCGGTCGGCGAATTCGGTGAGCCAGTCCCGTCGTGGTCCGCTGCGGGCGATGCGGAAGCCGTGGCGGCGGCCCCAGAAGGCCGCTTGGACGGCATGGAACTGGGCCCATCGCTGGACGCGTTCGCGGTCGAGTTCCGCTGCTTCGGCGAATACGTCCAAGGTCCGGTGGACAGCCCTGCGCAGGTCGTGCGCTTCGAGGAGCGTCAGCGCGCGGGACTTCAGCAGTGTGCCGCCGTCGTAGGCGGGGTCTCCCGCGCACCCCTTGGGGTCGACGGCCAGCCATGGCTCGCGGTCGGCGCGCAGGATGTTCCGGGCGTGGAGGTCGCCGTGGATGAGGGTGTCCGGCTGGACCCGGCCCAGCTCCCGGGCGGTCGCCACGGCGGCATCCAGTACGTGGTGTGGCAACGGATGTGCCAGCTCGTCGGCGTCCCGGCGCAGCTGTTCCTCCCAGGCATCGGCCTGCTCGCGCAGCCGGGGCAGGCCGGACGGTGCGGGGATGGCCAGGCGACGATTGAGTCGCCCGGCGACCGTCACGACCTCGTCGCCGTCCTCGACCTCTGCCAGGGTCACCGGATGAACCCGCTCGAGGAGCATCGCGAACCGCTCGTCGTCGCGCTCATGCAGCCGGACGGCACCGCGCCCGGCCCACGCCACGAACGCGTCCGGCTCGTGGACGTTGCCGGGATGCGGGAACGACACCTTCAGCACAGCGGTCTCCTCGGCCCGCCGCAGTACCGGGACGATGACACCGACGCCTCCGTGCATGACCCTGCCGTCCGGCACACACTCCCAGCGCCCCAGCAACTCCTCCACGATCCCGGGCAGCTCCGCGAGCCAATCAGCCCCGGCCTCCCCCTCGCGTTCGACGGTGCTCCGGGCGAACTCCTCCGGCGTAGCGATCACCACGGCACCCTATTCGCCGGCCCGGCCGCAATCACCAAGTCCTACTCCCGCGCGGGCTCCAGCACGAAGACGGGGATCACGCGGTCGGTCTTCTCCTGGTATTCGGCGTACGGCGGATACGCGGCGACCGCGCGCTCCCACCACTCGGCTTTCTCATCCCCGGTGACCTCGCGGGCCGTCATGTCCCGGCGCACGGGCCCGTCCTGGAGCTCCACGTGCGGGTCGGACTTGACGTTGAAGTACCAGAGCGGGTGACGTGGGAAGCCGCCCTTCGAGGCCACGACCGCGTACCGCCCCTCGTGCTCCACGCGCATCAGCGGGGTCTTGCGGATCTTGCCGCTTTTCGCGCCGCGCGTCGTGAGGATGACGACGGGCAGGCCGGTGTCCCAGAGCGTCGATCCCTGCGTGCCGCCCGAGCTCTCGTACAGCTCGACCTGCTCGCGCACCCACTGCGCCGGACTCGGCTCGTACTCGCCCTCGAGAGGCATCGCGTTCTCCCCGTCATCACGTCATGAAGTGTGGTGTCCGACAGATGGTCGGGTGAAACGCAAGGCACCCACCGCCATCAGGTGCGTCACGAATTACCCGCCACAGCCATCATTTCCGAAGAGCCTCATCAGTGGTCGTAGCCGCCCCCGTTTCCGGGCGCCTCCTCGCCCCTACTCCGGCCCGTCGGCCGGGACGTGCGCGGCGTAGAGCCGTTGGAGCAGGCGGTTGAGCTGCTCGCGCTCGGCCTCGGGCAGGGCGTGGAGGAACCGGTCCTGTTCCTCCGCCGCCGCGACGGCGAGCGCCCCGACGAGGGTGCTTCCCTCCTCGGTGAGGGTGACGACGCGGCGGCGGCGGTCGGTGTCGTGGGGGCGGCGCTCGACCAGCCGCCGGTCGACCAGTTGGTCGAGGACGGGCACGAGGTTGCGGGCGTCCACGGCGATCAGTTCGGCCAGGCGGCGCTGGCCGACGACGCCGTGCCGGTCGAGGGCGACCAGCACGGCGTACTGGCCCTGGGACAGCCGGTGCTCGCCGAGGAAGGCCGTCCAGGAGCGCGCGGTGAGCGAGCCGAGGCGTGCCAGCAGGAAGCCGGTGCCTCGTTCGAAGGCCGGCCGGTCGTTGGAGCCGCTCATGGCCGCCAGTCTACCCAATAGACATGCCACATGTCGTTTGATAGACATGAATCATGTCTATTGACCTGCGCCACTCCACCGTGGCGATCGGCGAACTCTCCCTCCACCTCGTGGAATCCGGCCACCCCGAAGGCCGCCCCTACCTGTTCCTGCACGGGTGGCCCGAGTCGTGGCGGACCTGGCTGGGCGTGATGGAAGCCGCTCGCGGCGACGACGCCCGGATCGTCGCCCTCGACCTGCCCGGCATCGGCGGCTCCACCGGAGCAGTCCGCGACGGATCGAAGCGCCGGCTGGCGGACGGCGTCCACGGCCTCGTACGGGAGCTCGGCCTCACCGATGCCACGCTGATCGGCCACGACGCCGGCGGCATGGCGGCCTACGCCTACCTGCGGCAGTACGACGACACCGCCCGCGCCGTCGACCACGCCATCGACCGTGTCGTCATCATGAACACCGTCATCCCCGGCGTCGACCCCTGGAACGACGTCCTGCGCAACCCCCACATCTGGCACTTCGGCCTGCACACCGTCCCGGACCTGCCGGAGACCCTCGTCCAGGGGCGCCAGGCGGCCTACTTCGACTACTTCTACGACGTCCTGTCCGCCGACCCCCGACGGATCACCGCCGAGTCACGGGCCGCCCACGCCGCCGCCTACCGCAGCCCCGCAGCGCTCACCGCCGGCTTCGACCTGTACCGGGCCTTCGCCCAGGACGCCCGGGACAACACCGCGTTCGCCGCCGCCGGCCCCGTCGAGACGCCGCTGCTGTACGTCCGCGGCGACCGCGAGGGCAGCGACCTCCTCGCCTACGCCCAGGGCTTCCGCGACGCGGGTGTCCGGAACCTCACCACCGCGATGGTCGCCGACGCCGGACACTTCGCCCAGGAGGAGCAGCCCGCCGACGTCTGGGCACTCATCCGCGACTTCGCCGACACCACCACGACGGCGGGCCGAGCGGCGGCCGTACCCAACTAGTGGCTCCGCACAGATGGTTGACCAGGTAATCGTCCGGGCCGTCGTCGGCCGGGCTGTCCCGGAGGTTCGATTCGAGAGGATGCGCTGACCTTGACTGCCAGGAACCGTGGCTGGAGGGCCGGCGTCCACCTCAGGACGACACACAAGATCGCTAGTGGGCGCGAAGGAGTTTGGAATGACTGGAACAGCCACCCGCTACCTCTATCTCGTCCGACACGGCGAGGCCTTGCCGGACGAGAGCGGGCTGACGGAGAACGGCCGCCGTCAAGCGGTACTGCTCGGCCAACGACTCCGTGATGTCCCCTTCTCAGCCGTTCACCACGGCCCACTGCCCCGGGCGGCGCAGACCGCGCGCCTGATCGGGGAACAGCTGAACAGCATCCCTCTGCAGGTCTCGGAAGCTGCGGGGGACTACGTCCCGGACGTTCCGGAAAGGGACGAACTACCGGCGGACTCGGCTGACTTCCTGCTCCGCTTCGTCGACCAGTTCACCGCTGAGGAGCGTGAGCGCGGCCCGGTGCTGGCCCGCCAGGCACTGGAGCGGTTCACCGGACCGGTGGACGGCGACGAGGCCCGGCACGAACTGGTCGTCACCCATAACTTCCTGGTCGGCTGGCTCGTCCGGCATGCCATGGACGCGCCGAAGTGGCGCTGGCTCGGCCTCAACCACTGCAACGCCGCCCTGACGGTCATCCGATACGCGCCCGGCCGGCCGTCCTCCGTCCTCTTCTACAACGACATGCGGCATCTGCCTGCCGAGCTGCGCTGGACCGGCTTCCCGCCCGAATTGCACATCTGAACACATCGATCGTGGCTTGCCACGCGGCCCTGACCGGGTACTCGGTCCGGCCGATCCTCTGCAGTCGCCGACCCTCCTCCATGCTGACTGACCGGACGAACACTCCCGGACGACGCCCCACGGCCACCTCCAAGATCAGCTCTCGGAGACAGCCTGACGGGCTACCAGCGGCCGATCAATTTCCAGGCGGACCTATCGGGCAGAGCCGCTGGGCACCCCGGAGCCCGGGCTGGGGGACGTCCCCCAGGCCGGGCCGGGGACATCCCCCATCCGACCCTGGAGTGCGCCGGGATCCCGCCCGTTCGTAGTCGAAGCTGGTTAGCGTCCGACCATGACCTCGACGACCTCGATCCTGCCGATCCGGCGAAAGCGCCTCGCCGTCGCAGCCGGTATCGCCGCGCTGCTCGCCGCCAACGCCGTGGCCACGGCCACCACTGCCGACGCCCAGCCCAGCAGCTCGTCCCCCATGAAGCAGTTACGCCAGGACACCAAGGCCATCCACGCCCTCGGCATCAGCGGCGTGCAGGCCCGCGTGGTCACGCCCGACGGGCGGCAGTGGGTCGCCACCAGCGGCACCGCCGATCTGAAAACCGGCCGCCCCGTCCCCTCCAACGGCTACTTCCGCATGGCCAGCACGGCCAAGGCCCTGGTCGCCACCGTCGTCCTCCAGCTGGAGGCGGAGGGCAAGCTGTCCCTGGACGACACGGTCGACCACTGGCTGCCGGGCGTCGTGCAGGGCAACGGCAACGACGGCAGCCGGATCACCCTGCGCCAACTTCTCCAGCACACCAGCGGCATCTCCGACGCCGGCCTGCCCGGCTACACGACGCCGAAGGAGTACTACCAGCAGCGCCACGACGTCTACACCCCCGAGCAGTTGGTGGCCCGCGCCATGGCTCAGGCGCCCGTCGAGGGCTGGGCGTACTCCAACACCGGCTACGTCCTGCTCGGGATGGTCATCCAGAAGGCCACCGGCCAACCCGTCCACCAGCAGATCGAGAGCCGCATCCTGCGCCCGCTCGGCCTCGACCAGACCCGGTGGACGGGCACCTCCTCCACCCTCCCCCGGCCGCACGCCCAGGCCTACCAGTTCTTCGGCCCCCGCTCCCGGGTGGACGTCACCGACCAGATACCGGTGAGCCAGGACCTCTCATGGGTCACCACCACGCGGGACGAGAACAACTTCTTCCGCGCCCTGCTCGCGGGCCGCCTGCTGCCGGCCCGGCAGCAGGCCGAGATGAAGCGGACCGTCCCGGTGAGCGCGGAGCTCCAACAGATGTGGCCCGACGGCCGCTACGGGCTCGGCCTCGCCGAACGCCCCCTCAGCTGCGGCGGAACGTACTGGAGCCACGAGGGCGGCGACGGCGGCTACATCACCGTCAACGGCGTCACCGACGACGGCAAGCGAAGCGCCGTGGTCTCCATGTCCGAGGCCCGCGGCGACACCCCGCAGCACATCCAGGCGCAGGAGGCCGCGGCCAGCACCCTCATCGACCACGCCCTGTGCGGCGGGCGGCCCACCGGCAAGTAAGCGGTAGCGTCATCGCGATGGCCGGTGGGCGGCGAGCTCCGCGCAAGCCCCCGCCGGCACCGCAGATCAGCCCGGTACCCCCCGGTCCTGACGAGTCCCGGTCTCAGTCGATGCGCCGGGGAGCGATGCCCAGGGTGAGCCGCTCCAGCGCCTCCTGGACCGGGCCGAACGTCGCGACCCAGGTCTCGACGAGGTGGATCTCACCGTCCTCGTCGATGCCGAGGAAGAACCGGCCCTCGTCGAGCTCGCCGATCGGGAAGATGTCCCGTCCGAGTGTCGCGCTCCAGTCCGCGAAGCGGTCCTCCTCGCCCAGCGCCAGCTCGGGATCGAAGTGGAATCGCGCCTTGGCGACATTGATGCCGGGCCCGCTGATGCGAACGTCCAAGCCACCGAACTCGGAGAGGAAGAGTTCGGCTGCCTCGTGCATGCGAACCAGTCCCGACGCCTCCAGCAGCTCGCGCCACGGTTGGACCGGAACACGTCTCCCCGGCCGCCATCCGGCCGCGCGCAACGTCTCCTCGACCGTGCCGGCCTCTCGCAGCGGGGCGGCCTCCGCCTCCACCCAGGCCTGATCCACCGGCAGGTTCTCCGGCCAGCTCGGACGCCACCGCGCCAGCCACTCGTCGAAGTCCTCGCGCAGGAACTGCCGGTCCACCGGCTTGAGCCGCACCTGCGGCCGCTGGTCAGCCCACCAGACCTCGAACTCCGCCACGGTTCCCACGGCCGGCCACCGATGCGCGTCCTCCGGGAGCAGCAGCACGTCGACGAACCCACCGACGGGGAGGCCGACGTCGACGAAGAGTCCGGTGGCCCCCGGAGTCGGCACCGCGGTCACCGTCCCGGAAAGCCGCTGCCCCAACCGCAGGTCTCTTCGGGCCCGGATCCACTCTTCGACGCTGACCATGTGTCCCATCTTCGCAAGGTCCGTACCGCGAACGCGATGCCGAACGAAAACCCCAGTCCCGCCGCTGACGCTCAGAGCGTCGCGGTCAGCTGGTCGATCCGCGCAAGGTGACGGGCCAGGCCGGCCCGGTTGGCCAGTCCCCGGGCGTTCCGGAGATGGTTGACGGCCTGGTCGCGT
This sequence comes from Kitasatospora sp. NPDC097643, assembly GCF_040302625.1. NCBI lineage: Bacteria > Bacillati > Actinomycetota > Actinomycetes > Kitasatosporales > Streptomycetaceae > Kitasatospora > Kitasatospora sp. NPDC097643. The sequence continues at coordinate 48,132 of NZ_JBEOSA010000069.1, forward strand.
TCGCCACGGATGAGGTGGGCCCTCGCGAGGTCGCAGTGCAGAGCGACGGTCGGGCGAGTGAACGTCGCGTCATTCCTGGCAAGTGCGTCGTACAGCGCATCCAGCGCGGTGTCGTCACCGAAGTGCGAGAGGATCCGGCTCCGGTGGCGGACCAGGTCGTTGTGGTTGAGGAAGATGTTCGGCATGTCGGGATCGCGGCTGTCGTCTCCCGGGGGCAGCAGCGCGTCAGCTCGGTTCAGGGCCCGCAGAGCGGCGTCCCGCTGACCCGCGTACGCGAATGACTTGGCGGCCGCGACGTGAAGCCACGCCGTCTGACGTGGAGATGCCTTGCTCCCCACCGTCCGCTGAGCTTCCTCGACGAGCAGGACCGCGAGCTCGGGCCTTCCGACGGTGGACAGCACCGTGGCCTGCCGTGCCATGGCGTACGCGAGGTACCGCGGGTCATTCGCCTCGACGGCAGCACGTCTTCCCAGTTCCGCCAGCCGCCAGGCGTTCTTGGCGGCGCCGAGGTCCCGCGCCTGTGAGGCTGCGAACGTGGCCGCACCGGCGAGGGCCCAGGCAACCTGTTCCCGTGTGCTGGGCCGCATGGTGAGGGCCAGGAAGTTCTCCAGAGCCGTCACGTGGGCGTGCGTCTGCTCCACGAGGCTGGCAGGGCCCATCTGGCGGTCGAGCGTGCGCAGGAGCTCGGTCTGGGCCATGAAGGTGTCGATCACGTCGGGGCTGAGCCGCTGGGCCCACTCGATCTGCCCGGCCAGCTCTTCGGACTCGGCGGTGAGAGCCGTCAACGTGCCTCCGACGCCGGGAGCCACAGCATCTGCATGCGCCACCCGGGCCGAGGCGATCAGGAGTTCTCGGCCGGTTTGGTCAAGGCCCAGGCCGGCAGCGAGCCGGTTCACCGACGACAGGCGCGGGCACCGCTTTCCCGACTCCAGCATGCTGATCGCGTGCCTGGACACACCTGACCGCTCCGCCAGGTCTTCCTGGGTCAGCCCAGCCTGCAGTCGAAACTCCCGCAGGACCGTCTGGAACTCCGCAGCCACGTGTCCCCCCGGCCATCCGATTCCGCCAGCCGACGAGCGAGCGGTGAACCCCCGACGCGGTCGACTCGTGCGCCGGACCGAACATACGGGTCGTCAGTACCGAACGCCACAGCAACGCAACAGGAACGACATGGAGTCCCCTGCCGTACCTGGCGAGGATGGTTCACGCGCAGAGGAGGTCCGGGGCAGGTGGACGGACCGCCGAAAGCACCAGCTCCGGAATCCCCCGGCGGCCGGGCACGACCGACCGGCCGGGGTGCCGCTCTGCGCGTGGCGCGCACATCGATGGACGGCGAGCACGCCACCCGATTCGGCGGGTTCACCACACGACAGGTACCGGTGCGACGCGCACCGTGCCAAGGGAGGAAGTCATGAGGAACATCCGGCGCACCGTCGCCATGACCGCGGCAACCGTCGCCCTCGTCGGCGGTACCACCCTCGCTCTCGGCGGCACTGCCCAGGCCGCACCTGCGAGCTGCTCCTACCCTGCGGCGCAGCTGTTCTCCCAGGTCGGAGGCCCGCAGTTCGCCTGCACCGGGTACTACAGCGGTTCCTGGTGGGGGACCTGGAAGGTGGCGTCGGGCGCCCACTGGGCCACCTTCCTCTGCAACGACAGCGGGAACTGGTACAACATCGCGCTCTCGCCGTACCAGGTGGGGTACACCCGGAACGCGAACGACGAATGCACTCAGGTCGCCGTCACCAGCTGATCCCGCGACGGCTCCGGACGGGCCGGGCTCGGACAGGCCACCCACCGGTGTCTGCACCGGCCCGTCCGTGAGCAGCGACATGGGACGGCTGAACCCCTGGGGCTTGCACCCCAGGGGTTCACCGTCCGCGCTGGTGGCTCAGTGCTGGTGGCTCAGTGCTGCTGGGCGGCCTTCACCTGGTCGAACTGCTTCTTCACCAGAGCCTGGTCCGGCTGCGGAATGGAGGCCTTCCCCAGGTTGCTGACGCCGATCACGACGTCCCCGCTCCGGACGAAGACGAAGGAGTACTCGGCCGACGTCTCGCCGCTGAAGGTCACCTTGAAGGCCAGGGTCGCGTCGCCGAGCGCCGGGGAGCTCAGCTTCGACGCGGCTATCGACGTCTTCTCGTTGCCGTTCCCGGGGACGGTGGCGGGGATGCTGGAGCACGACCCGAGCACGGCCGCGGCGGACGAGATGGCCTTGTCAGCCTGGCCGGCGCCGAACTGGTCGAGCTTGATCATCACCCCGACGTTCGAACCGGTCTTGAAGATGCTCTCCACGGCCGCGGTCGGCTTCGTCGTGGCGTTCATCTCGTCCATCAGGTCGAGCACGGGCTGACAGGCGGCGTTGTCCGCGACCGTCTTGCTGTCACCACCGGACGGGCTGGTGGTGGAGTTGGTGGCGCCCGGCACGTCGGCCTTGGTCAGCAGGGCCTTGGTGAGCTCATCGACCGACAGGCTCTTCGCCGGACCCGGCTTGCCCGTCGGAGCGGCCGTGGCGGTCGGTGCGGCCGTGCCGGTCGGTGCCGGCTTGCCCGTCGGAGCCGCCGTGCCCGTCGGTGCGGCGGTGGCGGTCGGAGCGGCCGTGGCGGTCCCGGTGTTGCTCGGCTCGGGGTTGTCGGGGCCGCACTGGGCGGCCATGGACCCGAGGAGAGCGATCGGCAGAACAGCCGTCACGAGAAAGCGCTTGTGCGAAGCACGCATGGAGAAGTTCCCCCTTGAGTTGGATCATGGTACAACTGCCGTGCCGGAGCCCGGTCATGATGCTTGCCGAGGCCCCCGCCGCAGTGATCAGCAGCGATCCCTGCATGAGCCTGCGTGAGCCGGCATGAGGGATGCGGGCCGTTCCACGGGGGCGGATGCCGCCCGCGGGGCGGGCCACCGCGCTGAGCCGCCACAAACTACCGCAAATCTCCGACTGATGAGTACAGATGATCATCCGACAGCTGGAAGTCGTCTCATGTGGAGAGTCTGCGGACTGAATGCGGACTCACAGCGGACTCACAGCGGACCGACGTGAGGGCTGCGGCGATGCCTACGAAGGCCCGGCGCAGCCGCGCCCCACGCGGTCGGCGCGGGGCGCGGCTGCACTGCTGGTGCGATGCGGTCAGTAACGCCACCAGACGTTCTCGTTGCTGACCGAGGCGCAGGGGTAGAGACGGGCCTCGTTGCCCCGCTGGTCACCGCCCCACATGTTCACGCAGTTCACCGACGCGGACTTCGGCTGGAGCTGCCAACCGATGCCCTTGTAGACGAAGTTGAACACGCGGTCGGGACTGGTGCCGCAGTCGTAGAGGCGGATGTAGTTGCCGGTGACGTCTCCGCCCTCGTAGTTGTTGAGGCAGTACTTGCCCTTCTCGAGGACGCTCTGGATCTGGAAGTGGGTGCTGTCCACCGGGATGATGTTCCAGCGCTGGGCATCGGTGTTGTTGCACCACCACGTCTGGACGATCTGCTGGCCGTACGCATCGGCGTTGGGGACGTCGAGGCAGTAGCCGTTGCTGAAGTGGATGGCGACGCCGTAGGCGGGGATGGTGTAGAGGTTCCCGGCGGCCTGGGCGGGAGTGGCGGTGAAGCTGAGGGCGCCGGCCAGCGCTGCCGTTCCGGCGGCTGCGGCGATCTTGCGACGGATGGACATGGTTGTTTCCCCCTGGTGAGTGCGACGTACGGGTCATCGCGCGTAGACCGGCGGCCAACAGCGCCCGACGCGATGCCAGGGGGAGCATGCCCGAGGCGCCTATCACCGCCCTGTCACGGGCCGAAGATCGCTCTCGGACGTGGCGGCGGCGCCCGCCCCGACGTGGGCGCTCACTCCTGGCCGGGCGATCCGTCGCCCTGCTGCCGGCTCATCCACTCGACGATGGCCTGCTCGGTCCGGGCCAGCTGGTCGGTCGGGCTGAACTGGAGCAGCTCGGTGCCCGCGTCCACGTACGGACGGTGCCCCGGCGGCTGGTAGTAGGCGTCGCCGGCCTCGTACACCTCTTCGTGGTCCTCGAACACGAAGCGCATGCGGCCGGCGATGACGTAGCCCCAGTGCGGGCACTGGCACATCCCGCCGGGTAGCGCCTGAAGCGGCCCGTCCAGGTCGGCGTCGGCCCGGAAGGAGACGAACTCGACCGTGTAGCCGTTCATCTCCTCACGGCGGTCGATCACCGGCCCGAATTCCTGGACGTTGGTCGCCGTCTGCTTGGACACCTTCGGCATCGGTGGCCCCTCTCCGTTCTCCGTGGTGACGTCCGAGAGCTCTCGTCGTCTTGAGTGGACCACCGTGACCGGCGGGGTGCATCCGGGGACGCCGGCGGGCGCACCGCCACCGGAGCCGGGCGGGCTGATCGCCGCCGGCGCGTCGGCCGCGATCACGGTTTTCGTGACTGCGCGTGAGCGCGCTGGGAGCTCCGGGTGAGGGTTGTGGTGCGGGCCACCCGGCGGGCGGGACGGGGCGGCGGTTTCGGCACCGGGGGCGGGCGGGTGGTCACGGTCTGTCGACGATGTGCGGGGGCTCACACGCCGTTTCGGGTGACCGGGACCACTTCGAGGGCTGCTTTGATCTTGGAAATAGGGGCAAATCGGACCAAAATGCCCCATTTCCTTGATCCTTACTTCCGGTAACAGCCCGCTGAGCTGGCTAAA
>NZ_JBEOSA010000070.1:0-50761 GCF_040302625.1 Kitasatospora sp. NPDC097643
GGCATCTCCGGCGCCATCCAGCACCGGGCCGGCATGCAGACCTCGAAGACCATCGTGGCCGTCAACAAGGACCCCGAGGCCCCGATCTTCGAGCTGGTCGACTACGGCGTGGTCGGCGACCTGTTCGCCGTGCTGCCGCAGCTGACCGCCGAGGTGAAGGCCCGCAAGGGCTGATCCGCGCACAGCGCAGCTGAGGAGGGCGTGGCACCGGGTTTCCGGTGCCACGCCCTCCGGCGTTGCGGGCGCGGATACGGCGGGGCGGCGGTGGGTCCGTAGAGTCGGCGTGGACACCGTGGGACGGGCACACCGTGCGAGGGCGAGGACGCGAGCGATGGCACTGCTGACGGCACTTCAGGGCGACTACGGCGACGCGGCGGACGCGTTGCGGATCGACGGGCGGCCGCTCTCCCGGGAGGACCTGCTGGGCGCGGCCACCGCCGTCGCCGACCGGGTGGCCGGCGCCCCCGCGCTCGCCGTCCTCGCCCGGCCGAGCGCCGAGACGGTCGTCGCCGTGGTCGGCGGGCTACTGGCGGGCGTCCCCGTGGTGCCGCTGCCGCCCGACTCGGGGCCCAAGGAGCGGGCGCACATCCTGCGTGACTCGGGCGCGGTGCTGCTCGCGCACGCCGCGGGCGGGCCTGCGGCTCAGGACGCGGCGGAGGGCGTGGCGGGGGGCGTGTCGCTGGGCGTGGCGGGGCTGCCGGTGGACCTGACGGAGCGTTCCGCCACCACCTACGCGGAACCGGGGCCGGACACCACCGGCTTCGTCCTCTACACCTCGGGCACCACCGGCGCGCCCAAGGGTGCGGTGATCCGGCGCCGGGCGATCGCCGCCGACCTGGACGCCCTCGCCGCCGCCTGGCAGTGGACCGCCGAGGACACGCTGGTCCACGGCCTGCCGCTGTTCCACGTGCACGGGCTGCTGCTCGGTGTGCTCGGCGCGCTGCGGACCGGCAGCCGGCTGGTGCACACCGGTAGGCCCACCCCGGCGGGGTACGCGGCCGCGGGCGGCAGCCTGTACTTCGGCGTGCCGACGGTCTGGTCCCGGCTGGCGGCCGACCCGGAGGCGGCGGGCCGGCTCGCCCCGGCCCGGCTGCTGGTCTCCGGCAGTGCGCCGCTGCCCGTCCCGGTGTTCGAGAAGCTGGCGGCGCTGACCGGGCACGCGCCGATCGAGCGGTACGGGATGACGGAGTCGCTGATCACCGTCAGCACCCGGGCGGACGGCGAGCGTCGGCCCGGCAGCGTCGGCCTGCCGGTGGAGGGCGTGCGCACCCGGCTGGTCGGCGAGGACGGCGCGTCGGTGCCCGCCGACGGGGAGAGCGTCGGCGAGTTGCAGGTCGCCGGACCGACCCTGTTCAGCGGGTACCTCAACCGGCCCGACGCGGACGCCGAGGCCTGGACGGCGGACGGCTGGTTCCGGACCGGGGACGTCGCGGTGATCGGCGAGGACGGGTTCCACCGGATCGTCGGCCGCGCCTCGGTGGACCTGATCAAGAGCGGCGGCTACCGGATCGGCGCCGGCGAGGTGGAGGCCGCGCTGCGCGACCACCCGGCGGTCGCCGACGCGGCGGTGGTCGGCGCGCCGGACGAGGACCTCGGACAGGCGATCGTCGCCTACGTCATTCCGGACGGTGCCGTGACGGGGGAACAGCTGACGGCCTTTGTGGCGGAGCGGCTCTCGGTGCACAAGCGGCCGCGGCGGGTCGTGCTCGTGCCCGAACTGCCCAGGAACGCCATGGGAAAGGTGCTGAAGAAGCAACTGCTCGCGGAGACCGGCGGGCAGTGATGAGGGGGCGTCGGGCCCGGCCGGTGGTGACGGGTGTTCACCCTGATGCCCCGTGACGCCGCGCCGGTGCTCACCGCCCGTGAACCCTTCCTTTGGCGCACTCCACTGCGCGCTGTGAGCGGACGCGTGCCTAACGTGACACGCAGGCAGAACTGAATCCCTGGGCGACATGCCGCGGCTTCCGGTCGCACGGCCGGAGGCCGCGGCATGTCGGGCGGGGTCGGTCCGCCGAGCCGTCCGTCCGTACCGGTGTCGTCCGGCGGGACGTACGGCGAGTCCGCAGCAGTTTCCGCAGCCGCCGCTCCCGGTGGCAGTTCGCAGCAGTGAAGGAAGACAGCCAGATGACCACCGTCAACACCGGCGCGCCGGGTGCCGCCGACGAACCGACCGGGCAGTCCGCCACCGCCACCACCGCCGACCGGGCGGCCGCCGCCCGGCCCTCCCGGGCCGCACGCGTGCGCCGGGGGATAGGCCTGGTGGCCGCGGTCGTGGCCGGCGCCGGTGTGATCGGCCTCGGCACCGGGGTGACCCCCGCGGCCGCCGAGCCGGCCCCGGCCCACGCCGGGTGGGACGGCTCGCGGTACTGGTTCAAGAACAGTCAGGGGCAGTGGCGCTGGACCACGCACTACGACGTGTATGTCGCGCGGACGTCGGGTGGGTCGTCCGCCGCGTCCGGTACGACGAATTCGTCGTCCGGTGGGATCAAGCAGGGGTGGGACGGGTCGCGCTACTGGTTCAGGAACAGCAAGGGCGAGTGGCGCTGGACCACGCACTACGACGTGTATGTCGCGCGGACGTCGGGTGGGTCGTCCGCCGCGTCCGGTACGACGAATTCGTCGTCCGGTGGGATCAAGCAGGGGTGGGACGGGTCGCGCTACTGGTTCAAGAACAGCAAGGGCGAGTGGCGCTGGACCACGCACTACGACGTGTACGTGGCGCGGACGGGGGGCGGGTCGTCCTCCGGCGCCGGGTCGTCCGCCGATGCGGTGGTGGCCGCGAACCCGGACGTCGAGACGGCCGTGCAGTTCGCGCTCGCGCAGCTGGGCAAGCCGTTCGAGATCGCCGGCAACGGGCCGGACGGGTACGACTGCTCCGGGCTGGTGCAGCAGGCGTTCCGGCGCGGCGGCATCGACCTGCCGCGGGTGGCCAACGACCAGTACGCGGCGACCACCCCGGTCACGGCCGGTCAGCTGCGCAGGGGGGACCTGCTGTTCTGGTCGCCCGACGGCACCGCGCGGGGCATCGAGCACGTGGCGATCTACCTGGGCAACAACCAGTACGTCGAGGCCGCGCGGCCCGGGACGCTGATCCGGATCTCGGGCATCAGCAGCGGCTACTACCCGGCGTACATGGGGCGCCCGTAGCGGCGGGTGCCGCTCGGCGGTGAGGCGGGCGCCCGGGGCCGTGGGTCCCGGGCGCCCGGCGGGTTGGGGCGGGCCCGGCGGATCAGAGGTCCGTCGGGCGGGGGAGGGCGCCGCGGGCACCGAGGGCCGTGACGGCGAACGCGCCCGCGGCCACGGCGGTGGCGGCCGCCTCGGGGAGCGGGGCGAGGCGGGCGAGTCCCGCGGCGAGGGCGCCGCAGAAGACGTCGCCGGCGCCGGTCGTGTCGACGACCCGGACGGCGGGGGCGGGCAGCAAGGTCACCCGGCCCTCCGACGCGAGCAGCGCGCCCTCGCCGCCGAGGGTGATCACGGCGCCCTCGGCCCGGCGGGCGAGGGCGTGGGCCGCCTCGGTCGCGGTGGCGGCGCCGGTGAGCTGGCGGGCCTCGACGGCGTTCGCGACGACCAGGGGGCGGCGGCCGGTCGGGCCGGTGTCCGGGAGTGCGCCGGCGGGGGCGGCGTTGTGCAGCCAGCGGGTGCCGTCGGCGGGCAGGGCGACGGCGGTCGCGCGCACGCACTGCGCGGGGACCTCGCCGCTGGTGAGGACCACGTCGACGGGGAGCAGGCGCAGGCGGGTGAGGGCGGCGGTGACCTCGGCAGCGGTGAGGCGGGCGTTGGCGCCGGGGACGACCACGATGCTGTTCTCGCCGGACGGGTCCACCATGACGATCGCCTGACCGGTGGGCGCGTCGGCGTCGGTGCGTACGGCGCTCGTCCCGACCTGCGCGCCGTGCAGATCGGCGAGCGCCGCCCGGCCGTCGGCGTCGTCGCCGATCTTCGCGACCAGGTGCGTGGCCGCGCCCATCCGCGCGGCGGCGACCGCCTGGTTCGCGCCCTTGCCGCCGAAGCCGTGCACGGCGGCGGTGGCGAGCACGGTCTCACCGGGGGCGGGGAGCACGGGGCAGCGGAGGATCCGGTCGGTGTTGACCGAACCGATGACGATCACGCGGCCGGCGGGGAGCAGCTTCATCGTTCCTCTGTACGGGGTGGGGTGGTCCGGCGCAAGGAGGCGGACGGGGGGACGGCGGGCGGGTGATGGCTGACGGCGTGGCCCGGGACGGGAGGGGCGGGCGGACGGTGGGGGCCTGGCCTGGGCACATGCCGCTGTCACGGGGCAGGATGGGCGCCCGGTGGTGGCCGGGCCGGGGAGGCATGGGGAGCGGCGTGGCGCGGGTACCACCACGGGTGGCGCTGGTTCGGCCGACGGGGGCGCTGCCCGGTGCGAACGGCATCGGGGCAAGTCGAGGGCAGGGGACGTTGTGATCGTCTGGGTCAATGGCACATTCGGGGCGGGCAAGACGAGTGCCTGCCGCGAGCTGGTGGAACTGCTGCCCGGGAGCGTGCTCTTCGATCCCGAGCTGGTGGGCTTCGGTCTGCGCCGGATGCTTCCGGCCGACCGGCTGGCGACGGTGTCCGACTTCCAGGACCTGGCGGCCTGGCGCCGGCTCGTCCCCGAGACGGCGGCCGCTTTGCTCGGCGAGGTCGCGGGGCCGTTGGTGGTCCCGATGACCCTGCTCAGAGAGGACTACCGGGACGAGATCTTCGGTGATCTCGCCTCCCACGGCATCGCGGTGCACCACTTCGTCCTGGACCCAGAAGAAACGATCCTGCGCGACCGCATCGTCCACCGGGTCGAGTGCCCGGACGATCCGGAGGCCAGCGAACGGGTCCGGCAGTGGTGCCTCGAACACGTGCCCCGGTACCGGGCCGCCCGGCGCTGGCTCATCGAGGACGCCCGGATGCTCGACACCAGCGAGCTGACGCCCCGGGAGACCGCCCACCGGATCGCCGAGCTGGTCCGGGTCGGCGCCGCCCGCTGCCCGATCGTCCAGACCCCGGACCCCACCGGGGACACCGTGGCCTCCGCCGTCCTGTTCTTCGACGAGCAGGGCCGGGTCCTGCTGGTCGACCCGGTCTACAAGCCCGACTGGGACTTCCCCGGCGGCGTCGTCGAGCGCGGCGAGGCCCCCACCGACGCCGCCCTGCGCGAGACCGCCGAGGAGCTGGGCCTGCGGCTCGACCCGTCCGCGCTGCGGCTGCTCGCCGTCGACTGGGAGCCGCGCACCGGCCCGCGCCGCGGCGGCCTGCGCCTGATGTACGACGGGGGACTGCTGGACGACACCGGCCGGCAGAGCCTGCTGCTCCAGCCGGAGGAGCTGCGCGGCTGGCGCTTCGTCACCCTGGAGGAGGCCGCGGAGCTGCTGCCGCCGAGCCGGTGGCGCCGGCTCGCGGCCACGCTGGACGCGCGCCGCAGCGGGGAGCTGCGCTACCTGGAGGCGGGGCGGCGGGTCGCCCTGGGCCTGGCCAGCACGGCGGACGCGGCGTAGCGGGGCGGGGTGGGGGCGTACGGCGGGCGGCGGGGCGGGCTGGGGCGGGCCGTACGCCCCCGGGAGGGGTGGGGCCCGCGTGGCCGCGGGGTGGGGGTGGGCGGGAGGATGGGGGCATGCCGTTCACGCTGAGTCATCCCGCCGCCGTCCTGCCCCTGCTGCGTGCCGCCGGGGAGCGCGGGCCGTTGGTGGCCTCGGCGCTGGTCGCCGGGTCGATGGCGCCCGACGTCCCGTTCTTCGCCGACTCGCTGCTGCCCGGGGTGTACGGCCACGGCGGTCTGACGCATTCCTGGTGGGCGGTGCCGACGCTGGACGTGGCGATCGCGGGCGCGCTGGTGGCCGGCTGGCACGGGTTGCTGCGGGGGCCGCTGGTCGCCCTGCTGCCCGAGCGGTGGGCGGGCGCGGCCGAGGCGTTGACGGCCCGTCGGGCGGGCCCCGGCTCCGCCGGGGACCAGGGAGGCGCCGGCGGCGGCCGGGCGCGGGACGCGGCGTGGTTCGCGGCCTCGGCGGCGCTCGGCGCGGCCACCCACGTCGGCTGGGACGCGTTCACCCACGAGGGCCGGCTGGGCGTGCGGCTGCTCCCGGTGCTGGACCGGCAGCTGGCCGGGGTCCCGCTCTACACCGCGTTGCAGTACGGCAGTTCGGCGCTGGCGCTGGCCGCGATGGCGGGTTGGGCGGTGCGCGCGGCGCGGGCCGTCGAGCCGGTCCGCCCGGCCGTCGAGCTCGCGCCGCGGACCCGCCGGGTGGCCGCGGCGGCGCTGGGCGTGGCCACCGCGGCCGGGGTGCTGCACCGGCTCAGCCCGCTGCGGCGCAATCTCGTGCCGGAGGTCTGCTTCGGCGCCGGGGCCGGGCTCGCGGTGGGCGCGGTCGGCTACGCGGCGGTGGCGGCCGCCGCCCGGCGGATCCGGGGCGGGCGGCCGCGTCCGGGGGCCACGACGGGCGGCCCCCGGGCCGAGGTCCGTCAGACGGAGCGCAGTTCCGCGTAGCGGCGGAGGAACAGCGCCTCGGTGAGGGCCATCCGCTCCAGCTCCTGCGGGTCCACGCTCTCGTTGACGGCGTGGATCTGGGTGGTGGGCTCCTCGACGCCGATGAGCACGATCTCGGCCTGCGGGTAGAGCGTGCGCAGGGTGTCGCAGAGCGGGATCGAGCCGCCCTCGCCGGAGGTGACCATCGGGGTGCCGAAGGCCTCCGCCATGGCCTCGCCCATCGCCTCGTACGCCGGGCCGCTGGTGTCGGCGCTGAACGGGGCGCCGCTGCCCTGGCGTTGGACGGTCAGGTGGGCGCCGAGCGGGACGTTCGCCTCCAGGTGGGCGATCAGCGCCTTCTCGGCGGTGACGGGGTCGCCGCCCGGGGGGATGCGCACGCTGACCAGGGCCTTGGCGGCGGCCTGGACGGAGGAGGTGGCGCCGATCACGGCCGGGGCGTCGATGCCGAGGACGGTGATGGACGGGCGGGCCCAGAGCCGGTCGGCGATGGTGCCGGTGCCGGTGAGGGCGACGCCGTCGAGCACCTTGGCGTCGGAACGGAACCGCTCCTCGGGGTACTGGACGCCGGGCCAGCTCTGGTCGCTGCCCAGCCCGGGCACCGCGACGTCGCCGTGCTCGTCGTGCAGCGAGGCGAGCATCCGGATCAGGGACTGCAGCGCGTCCGGGGCGGCACCGCCGAAGGCGCCGGAGTGCAGGTTGCCGGCCAGCGTGGTGACCGAGGCCTCGACCAGGACCATGCCGCGCAGGGTGGCGGTCACGGTGGGCAGGCCGAGGGCGAAGTTGCCGGCGTCGCCGATGACGATGACGTCGGCGGCGAGCAGCTCGGGGTGGGCCTTGGCGTAGCGCTCCAAGCCGCCGGTGCCCTGCTCCTCCGAACCCTCGACGATGATCTTCAGGCCGACCGGGTAGGTGTCGCCGTACACCTGGCGCAGCGCCCGCAGGGCGGTCAGGTGCATCAGGATGTTGCCCTTGCAGTCGGCCGCGCCGCGCCCGTACCAGCGGCCGTCCCGCTCGGTCAGTTCGAAGGCCGGGCTCAGCCAGGCGGTCTCGTCGAGCGGGGGCTGCACGTCGTAGTGCGAGTAGAGCAGGACGGTCGGCGCGCCCTCGGGGCCGGGCAGTTCGGCGTAGACGGACTGGGTGCCGTCCGGGGTGTCCAGCAGCTGCACGTTGGTCAGACCCTCGGCGGCGAAGGCGTCGGCGACCCAGCGCGCGGCCTTCTCGCACTCCTCGACCGGGAACTGGCGCGGGTCGGCGACCGAGGGGAACGCGACCAGCTCGGCGAGGTCGGTGCGGGCACGGTCCATCAGGGACCGGACGGCGTCGGCCAGGGGCTGTGGCATCGGGGACTCCGAGGGGACGGGTCCGCCCGTAAGGGTGGCGTGGGCGGAACGGGGTCGGTTGGGGTACCGCCGATCATAGGCGGAGCCGGCTGCGCCGGTCCGGTGGTTCGGGGTGGTGCGGCCGTCGGCGGGCCCCGGGGACAATTAGGATTGCTCGACGTGACTGACTCCGGAACCTCCGATTCCCGCAGCCCGCTCGACACCGAGGCCTCGTCGCCCGACGCCGAGGTGTCCGGACCGCCGTCAGATCAGCCGGCCGGGGCGGCGTCAGACCGGCCCGTCGGTGCGTCAGGCCGGCCGGCCGGTGCGTCAGGCCAGCCGACTGAGGCGGCGTCGGATGCGGCCGCCGAGCCGCTCGACGGCGTCTGGGACGTCGTGGTGGTCGGCGCCGGACCGGCCGGGGCCTCGGCCGCGCACGCCGCCGCCGTCCAGGGCCGCCGGGTGCTGCTCCTCGACAAGGCCGAGCACCCCCGCTACAAGACCTGCGGCGGCGGCATCATCGGCCCCTCCCGGGACAGCCTGCCGCCGGACTTCCGGCTGCCGTTGCAGGACCGGGTGAACGCCGTCACCTTCGCGTACGGCGGACGGTTCACCCGGACGCGTCGTTCTCGGCGGATGCTGTTCGGTCTGGTCAACCGGGACGAGTTCGACCTGCGCCTGGTGCAGGCCGCCAAGCAGGCCGGGGCGGTGCTGGTCACCGGGGTGACCGTCACCGGCGTCGAGCAGCGCGGCGGGGAGCACCGGACGGCGCTGGTCACGGCGGCCGACGGGCGCACCTTCGAGGCCCGCGCGGTGGTCGGCGCGGACGGCAGCGCGAGCCGGATCGCCCGGCACGTCGGGGTCACCTTCGACCAGATCGACCTGGGTCTGGAGGCCGAGATCCCGGTGCCGCCGCAGGTCGCGGCCGACTGGGCGGGCCGGATCCACCTCGACTGGGGCCCGCTGCCCGGCAGTTACGGCTGGGTGTTCCCGAAGACCGAGTCCAGCAGCCTGACCGTCGGTGTCATCTCGGCGCGCGGTGACGGCGAGCGGACGAAGCAGTACCTCGCCGACTACATCCGGCAGTTGGGGCTGTCCGGCTTCACCCCGAGCGTGGAGTCCGGGCACTTGACCCGTTGCCGCGCCGAGGACTCGCCGCTGTCCCGGGGGCGGGTGCTGGTCGCCGGGGACGCGGCCGGGCTGCTGGAGCCGTGGACCCGTGAGGGCATCTCGTACGCGCTGCGTTCGGGCCGGCTCGCGGGCGAGTGGGCGGTGAAGGTCGCGGAGGCGGCCGACGCCGGGCAGGTGCGGCGCGAGGCGCTCAACTACGCGTTCGCGATCAAGGCCGGGCTGGGGGTGGAGATGCGCGCCGGCAAGCAGCTGCTGGACGCCTTCGAGCGGCGGCCGTACCTGTTCCACGCGGCGGTCTGCCTGGTGCCGGCGGCTTGGCGGGCCTTCGCCCGGACCACCCAGGGGCACACCAGCTTCGCGCAGGTGCTGCGGGAGTACCGGGCGGCCCGGCGGCTGGCGGCGCTGGCCTCGCGGTGACGCCGGGCGGTTGACCGGTCGGGGCCGGTGCTCAATTCGGGGTGTCATCTGTTGGCGCCCGTCAGCTCGTCCCCGAGCGGGCTGCGCCGGTACAGCACCGAGCGGCCGTGTCGGGCGCGGGTGACCAGGCCGGTGGCGGCGAGGACGGACAGGTGCTGGCTGACGGCGCCCGGAGTGACGCCGAGCCGGTAGGCGAGGTCGGTGGTGGAGGCCGGCTCGGCGAGCAGCGCCAGCAGCCGGGCCTTCGGTGCGCCGAGCAGTGCCTCCAGGGCCTGCGGCGGTACGGGCGGGCGGGCGTTGGCCATCTCCGCCTGTCCGCGCGCCGGGTAACTGATCTGCGGCGCGCGGTCGTTGCTGATCATCGTGATCGCGCCCCGGGCGAAGAACGTCGGGATGAGGACGAGGCCCCGGCCGTCCACCGCGGTCTCGCCGTCCCAGGCCGTCCACCGCCGGTTGATCGACAGGACGCCGTTCTCCCAGTGCAGCCGGTGGTCCAGGTCGGCGAAGAGCGCGGCGGCGCCGTGCTGGGCGAGCAGCCGGGCCCGGTACACGAGGTCCCCGTCCAGCACGGCCCGGGCCTGCGGCCACCAGTTGGGCGCGAGGCAGACCTCCCAGTACTCCTCCAGCGCGTCGGCGATCCGCTGCAACAGCCGCTCCGGGTCGGCCAGTCCGGCGGCGAGCACGGCCGGCAGCGGCAGCCGGTGCGGCAGGAAGGTCTGCTCCAGTTCGGGGCGCAGCAGTTCCGGCGGCAGTGCGCGGACGACGGCCAGTTCGGTGCGGAAGTCGGCGCCCGGCGTGGCCGGGCGGGGTGTCAGGAAGTCCGGGATCCAGCGGTTGGGGGAGACCAGCGACAGCAGCAGGGTCGAGTCCAGCCGTTCGAAGGTGGGCCGGAGCCGTTCGAAGGCCGCGGTCTGGAGCCCGTAGACGCCCGGGTGGGTCCACATGCGCAGGCTGAGCGAGGCCTCCTGGATCGGGGAGACCGCGAACCAGGTGGTGGCGAGGTCGGCCAGGCCGAGGGTGTAGCGGTGCACGACGTGGACTCCTGCTGCGCTGACTGTGTGGCGGGCGGCGGGGGATGGGGGTGCGTGGATTTAGCCAGAGCCTAAAGGAATGGCTGGCCCGGTCCGCCAGGCGGTGTGATCAACGCATGACCTCCTCACCGGCGGAGTCTTCCGCACCTCCCCTCGCCATGCCCGAAAACGTTCGACCCGCCGGATTCGTGGCGGCCGTCCGCCGTCGGCTGCACCCCGATCCGACGGTCCGTCGGCTGGCCGGGATCACCCTGGTCAACACCCTGGGCAACGGTCTTTCCCTGTCCGTCGCGGTGCTGTTCTTCACCCGGGTGCTCGGCCTGAGCGCCGCTCAGCTGGGGCTCGGGATGACCGCGGCCGGCCTGTGCGGGGTGGTGGCCAGCGTGCCGGCCGGGCGGGCGGCCGACCGCTGGGGAGCGCGGCGGGTGCTGGTGGCGCTGGTGACGGTGGAGGCGTTCGGCACCGCCGGGTACGCGCTGGTGCACAGCTACCCGGCCTTCGTCGCGCTGGCCTGCCTGGTGGCCGCCGTCGACCGGGGCTCGGCCGCCGTGCGCAACGCCCTCTACGCCGAGGTGCTGCCCGCCGACCGCCGGGTGGCGGGCCGGGCCTACCTGCGGGTGGTGACCAACGCCGGTATCTGCGCGGGGACGGGGCTGGGCGCGATCGCGCTCCAGGTGGACACCAGGCCGGTCTATCTGACGGCGATCCTGGCCGACGCCGTCTCCTTCGCGGTGGTCGCCGTCATGTTCCACCGCCTGCCGGCGGCGGAGCGTCCGTCGAGCGCTGCGAAGCCCGGGGAGAGCGCGCCGGAGGGCTCCCGGCCGACCGGTCGGCGGCGGAACCCGGCGCTGCGGGACGGCGCGTTCCTGGCGGTGACGGCGCTGAACGCGGTGCTCGGCCTCCAGTTCGCGATCCTGGAGGTCGGCGTGCCGCTCTGGATCGTCCAGCAGACCGAGGCGCCCCGAATCACCGTCGCGGGCACCCTGATCGTCAACACCCTGCTGGTGATCGCCCTCCAGGTGCGGGCCACCCGGGGCACCGAGGAGCGGTCGGCGGCCGCTCGCGCCTGCGGTCGGGCCGGGCTGCTCCTCGCCGCCTCCTGCCTGGTCCTCGCCCTGTCGCACGGCCTGCCGGCGGTCCTCGCGGCGGTGGTGGTGCTCGGCGGGGTCGCGCTGCAGTCGCTCGGCGAGGTGCTGGGGCAGGCGGGCGGCTGGGCGCTCAGCTACGACCTGGCGGGGGAGCGCGACCACGGCGCCTACCAGGGCGTGTACAACGCGGGTACGTCGGCGGCCCTGATGGCCGGTCCGGCGCTGGTCACCACCGCCGTGATCGGGTTCGGCACGGCCGGCTGGCTCGCGCTGGGCGCGCTGCTCGCGGCGGCCGGGCTGGGGATGGGTCCCGCCGCGCGCTGGGCGGGACGGCGG
This sequence comes from Kitasatospora sp. NPDC097643, assembly GCF_040302625.1. NCBI lineage: Bacteria > Bacillati > Actinomycetota > Actinomycetes > Kitasatosporales > Streptomycetaceae > Kitasatospora > Kitasatospora sp. NPDC097643. The sequence goes on from NZ_JBEOSA010000070.1 coordinate 11,798, forward strand.
GACCCGGGCCTCCAGCCGGGCTGAGGCCAGTGGGTTGCGGCAGGTGGGGGCGGCGCGGCGGGCCGGGTTACTCCTGGACGAGTGCCAGGGCCTCGATCTCGATCAGCACCTCGGGCAGGAACAGCGCCGCGACCTGGACCGCCGAGCTGGCCGGCGGACGCGTGGTGTCCACGTGCTCGTCGCGGGCCTCGCGGATGGCGGGCAGGTAGCCGATGTCGGTCACGAAGATCGTGAACTTGACGACGTCGCCGAAGTCGGCCCCGGCGGCGGCCAGGCAGCGGCGCAGGTTCTCGAAGACCTGGCGCGCCTGTGCCTTGGGGTCGCCCACGCCGACCAGGTTCCGGTCCTCGTCGAAGGCCACCTGGCCGGAGACCTGGACGAGGCGTCCGCTGCCGGTGACGACCTGGGTGTAGCCGGTACCGGGGGCGACGCCGGGCGGCTCGGTGATGTGGGTGAGGTGCGTGGTGGTCATGGCGCTCATCCTGGCCCACCGCAGGCCCGCCACGCACCCGGCTTTCGGCGCCGGGTGGCGGTCGAACCGTCCCTCTCAGCGCACCACTTCGGGCAGCGTGCGCAGGAACGGCCGGTCGGTGGGCGGGAGTTGGTCGGCCGGTCCGGCCGAGCGCAGCACCACGTCCAGGACGTCGTCCGGCGCGGCGGCGTAACCACCGCTGGCCCAGGCGGCGTTGGCCTCGACCACCGACCAGTCGCCCCCGTCGGTGAGCCCGAGGTCCACCACCACGGCGCTGGGCAGGGCGGCGTCCCCGGTCGAGGCGGCCAGGACGTCGGCGGCGAACGCGAGCAGCCCGTCGTCCTCCCCGTCGTCCTCCCCGCCGACCGGTGCGACCGGGGCGACCGACAGCTCGCCGTCCACCGCGTACCGCGAGGCGGCCCGCACCGCGCCGTCCAGGACGAACAGCCGGTACTCGCGGTGGAACCGCAGCACCTCGCTGACCAGCACCGGGGTGTCGCCGTCCAGCAGCTCCGGGCCGGGCAGCGCGGCGCCGTCGGGGTAGACCCGGGCGGCGAACAGCTTGTCCGCGGGCGGCTTGACGAACGCCGGGCCGCGCAGCCGACGGGCCTCGGCCAGCGTGGTGTACGTCACCTGCCGCCCGGTCAGGGCGGAGGGAAGCCGGGCCAGCCAGTCCGCGGTCGGCTCCAGCGGGGCCAGGCCGAGCTCGCGGCCGACCGCGTCGGCGAACAGCGGCCCGCCGTACACGTGCACCGCCGCGCCGAGCAGCTCCTGCGGCGCCCGCCAGGACGTCGCGGTGTGCGCGCGCAGGCCGCGACGGCCGGCGGCGGTGCGCAGCTGGAGCCCCGTTTCGTTGATGCGGGGGGCGAGCAGCAGGACGGTGTCGGTGGTCATGACGGAGATGCTGGCGTGTGTGCCGCCGCCCTGACCACCGGTTTTCCGCGCGGACGGGTTGCCGGCCCGGTCGCGGGGCGCGTGGGTGCATAGGTATGGGGCAGGGCGGGGGTCCGGAGTGGGGCGGGCCAGCGGTCCGGAGCGGGATCGGCTCCGGGTGGCTCTGGCCGAGCGGCGGGTGGACATGCCAGAGTCGTGCGGGCGCCGTCCGGGCACCCCGGACGCCGCAGCAGTCCGACCCACCCTCAGCCGGAAAGCAGGCCCCCGCGATGACCAGCGCAGAGCCCTTCGTCCGCGTCACCACCGCCGACGCCGTCACCACCCTCACCCTCGACTCGCCGCACAACCGCAACGCGCTGTCCACCCGGCTGATGGCCGAGCTGCACGCCGGGCTGGCGGCGGCCGCCGCCGACCCGGAGGTCCGGGCCGTGGTGCTCGGCCACACCGGCAAGGTGTTCTGCGCGGGCGCGGACCTCTCCGAGGCGACCGGCGCGGACCCGACGGTCGGCCCGCGCGGACTGGTGGAGCTGCAGAAGGCGATCGTGGACTGCGCGAAGCCGGTGATCGCCGTCATCGACGGGCACGTCCGGGCCGGTGGCCTCGGCCTGGTCGGCGCCGCGGACCTCGCGCTGGCCGGTCCGGCCGCCACCTTCGCGTTCACCGAGGTGCGGCTCGGCCTCGCGCCCGCCGTCATCTCGCTGCCGCTGCGCCCCAAGCTGGAGCCGCGCGCCGCGTCCCGCTACTACCTGACCGGTGAGGTCTTCGACGCCGCCGAGGCGGCCCGGATCGGTCTGATCACCCGGGCCACCGAGTCCGCCGAGGACACCGGGGTCGCGCTGAAGGGTCTGCTGGACGCGCTGCGCCAGGGCTCGCCGCAGGGGCTGGCGGAGTCGAAGCGACTGGCCAACGCCGACGTGGTGCGTTCCTTCGAGCGGGACGCCGACGAGCTGGTCGAGCTGTCGGCCCGGCTGTTCGGCTCGGCGGAGGCGCAGGAGGGGATGCGTGCGTTCCTGGAGAAGCGCCCGGCGCGCTGGGTGCGTTGACGCGCTGGGTCCGCCTCGCCGAGCACCCGGGCGTCAGCTCCAGCTGATGACCGCGGTGTCCCGCCAGAGGCCGAGCAGCGCCGCGTCGCCGGAGAGCTCGACCCGCCCGGTCGTGCCGGCGGGCAGCCGGTTCCACAGCAGCAGGTAGAGGTCGCGGGCGGGGCCGGCGAGGGTGAGGTCGGCCGGTTCGCCGGCCTCGTCCGCACCGGTGCGGACGGCCAGCGGCTCCTGGGTGATGGTCAGGTGCCAGGAGTCGGGGCCGTCGGTCGCCCGGACCCGGACGGTGCGGGGCTGCTCGCTGCGCACCTTCGCCCGGCTGCGGACCATGAAGGCGCGCAGCAGCTCGTCGACGCCGTCGAGGGCAAACGCGGGGTCCACCCGGGGGCCCTCGGTGCCGGACGCCGCGTCGGCGTCGAAGCGGTGGACGGCCGTCTCGTGCGCCTGGCGGCGGGCCCAGAACGCCAGCGGGCTGGCCGCCGGCAGGAAGCTCCAGCAGTCGACGTCGGCGGGGGCCTTGGTGAGCGCCTCCACCAGGGCGGCGTGGCCCTCGCGGAACCAGTCGAGCAGCGCCGCGTCCGACGGGGCCGGGCCGACCGCGGCCTGCTCGCCCGCCTCGTCGAGCGGCGCGCGCAGGCCGCGGGACGGGTAGGCGGTGGCCCAGCGGTGGACGTGTCCGGTGTGCCGGACCAGATCGCCCAGCCGCCACTCCGGGCAGGTCGGGACGGGGGCGGCGAGGTCGGTCCGGGCGGCGGCCTCGGCGAGCAGGACGCCCTCGCGGTGCAGCGCCTCGATGAGTTCGATGATCTCCATGGGACGGAGTGTTCCACCGCGGCCCGTCCGCGGGCGCGGTTTTCGGACCTGCGGACGGGCTCGCGAGGGGACCCGCCCCGGTGCTGCGGATCGACCGCAGGCCACGCGGGGCGTGGGGCGGATGTGATGTTGGCCGCCCGGCGGCCGGCCGCACCCTACGGGCCGGTAACGTGAGCGCATGCCGATAACCCGCTCCCTCCTCGCCGCCGCCCGGGCGGGCGGCCGCCGTGCCGCCGGTCGCCTCGTCCACCGGGGCTGGCGCTGGGTGCAGCGGACCGGCGCGGTGACCAACCGGAGCCCGGGGCCGTACCGGTTCGGCGAGCTGGGGGACGGGACGACGCTGGCCTTCCCGCTCGGGGCGGTCTTCAACGAGCAGTGGATCACCATCGGGCCGTTCTCGATCATCGGCGAGCGGGTCACCATCAGCGCGGGCTTCCTGCCCGGCCTCGACCTCGGGCCGGAGCCGATCGTGCGGATCGGCGGCGGCTGCGTGATCGGCCGGGACAGCCACATCGTCGGCCACCAGTCGATCGTCCTCGGTGACGACGTGTGGACCGGGCCGGGCGTGTACATCTCCGACCAGGCGCACGAGTACCGGGCCACCGACCTGCCGATCGGCAAGCAGTGGCCGCGCAACGAACCCGTGGAGATCGGCGCCGGTAGCTGGATCGGTACCGGCGCGGTGATCCTGCCGGGCGCCCGGATCGGCCGCAACGTGGTGGTCGCGGCGGGCGCGGTGGTCCGCGGCGAGGTGCCCGACCACAGCGTGGTCGCCGGGGCGCCGGCCAAGGTGGTCCGCCGCTGGACCGCGGAGGAGGGCTGGCAGCCGCCGCTGCGCCACGACGCCCCGCAGCCGGTCCCGGACGGGGTGACGGCGGAGCAACTGCGGGCCCTCGTCGGGTGGGACCTGCGGCTGCCGGGGGAGCAGGTCTAGGCTGTTCGGCGTCCGCGGACCGGCCGCCACACCACAGGCGGGGGCCGGGCCACGGCCGTTGCTTCCGGGGTGGGTCAGCGGACGGGTGTGGCGCGTTCGGCCGTGCGGGCGGCGATGGCGGCGGTGATCCGCAGGACGTCGGCCGGCCGGGCCGGGTCGAGGCCGGTGAGGGCGGCGATCCGGCGCAGCCGGTAGTCGACGGTGTTCGGGTGCAGGTGCAGCGCGTTCGCGGTGTGCCGCCGGTTGAGGCCGCCGGCCAGGTGGGTGCGCAGGGTGGTGAGCAACTCGCCGCCGTCGGCGAGTGGTTCGAGCAGCGCGGCGAGCCGGGCGCGGGCCTGGCTGGGGCGGGTGAGCTGGTACTCCAGCAGGACGTCGTCGAGCCGGTGCAGCCCGGGCGGGCGGTCGAATGTCCGGGCGACGTCCAGGACTTCGTACGCGAGCGCGGCCGCGGCGGGCACCTCGGCGGGCGTCGCGGCGGCCGCGCCGGCCAGGACGGGTGCGCCGGCGGCCCGGGCGGCCGCGGCGAGGGTGGCGGCGAGGTGTTGCCAGGGGAGTTCGGCGGAGGGGCGGCCGGCGGTCGGCTGTCCGGGTGGTCTGTTCCGGCGTTCGTCCCCCGGTCCGTCCGGCGTCGGCGTGGCCGGAGTGGGCGGCGGCGCCGTCGTGGGCGGCGCGGGCAGCGCCGTGCGGGGTGCGTCGAGCGGTCCGGCGGCGGGGGTGGTGCCGAGCGGCACGAGCACCAGGCCGCCGGAGGGGGTGAGTGCGGTGAGCGCCGACTGCCGGGTGCGGTGGTCGAGTTCGGCGCCGAGCCGGCGCAGTTTGCGACGGGCGGCGATGCCCGGTTCGACGCCCGGGGCGTGCTCGTCGGGGTGGTCGGCGACGGACAGGCAGAGGACGGCGTACGCGGGCGGCAGCCGGAGGCCGGCCCGGGCGGCGGGCTCCTCGGCGGGGGTGCCGGCGAGCAGTGCGGTGAGCAGGGACTGCCGGGCGGCGTGCCGGCGGTCGCCGGCCGGCCGGCGTTCGTCGAGGTAGCCGATCCCGGCGGCGGAGGTGGCCCGGCGGAGCTGGTCGAGCAGCAGCCGGTTGAGGACGAGCAGGTCGGCGGCGTCGCCGTCGTGGGCGTGCCGGGTGACGAACTCCCAGCAGACCTCCAGCCCGAGATGGTGGGCGAGCAGGACGGCGTCCAGTGGCAGGCCCTCCTCGGCGCGCCGGGCGGCGGCCTCCCGGACGGCGGCGAACTCCCCTTCGGGGGCGGGGAGTCCGGTGCGGACGGTGTGGGCGAGGGCGCGGATCCGGCGTTCGGTGTCGCGGGTGAGTTCGCCGATGAGCTGTTCGCGGGGCAGCCGGCGGTAGACCGGCACGCGGTCCAGCAGGGCGGCGACCACGTCCTGCGCCAACTGGCGTACGCCGGCCAGGAGTCGCTGGTCGGCCGGGAGTCCGCCGATCACCGGGACGCGCCAATCGGGCGCGCAATGGGGTGAATTGTGACCGGTCACAGAGAACACCGTCCAGGTCTGGGGAACGCCCAAGGGTCGGGCCGGAGGGGCGACCGCATGATGGAGCCACTCGGGTTACCTGTTGGTAACAAACTTCCGCCGTGGAGGCAACAGTTGAGAACCCCACTTCTCCGCTTCTCCGCAACTCCCCTGCGCCGTCGGATCGGCGGGGCGTTCGGTGCGTCCCTGCTGGCGGGCGCGCTGCTGGCCGGTGCGTCCGGCGCCCCGGCGGCCGCGGTACCGGCCGCCGTCACCGCCGGACCCGCGTCGGGCGCCACCGCGTCCGACACCACCGGGTCGGACACCGCCGCGTCCTCCGCCGGGGCTGAACTGTCGCCCGACGGCGACTCGGTGGCCTCGCCCCCCGGGGCCAACGACTGGAGCTGCCGACCGACCGCCGCCCACCCCAACCCGGTGGTCCTGGTGCACGGCACCTTCGCGAACCGGTACGAGAACTGGCTCGCGCTCTCCCCGCTGCTCAAGCAGCGCGGGTACTGCGTGTTCGCCCTGGACTACGGCATGATCCCCGGCGTCACCTCCTCCGGCAGCGGACTGCTGCTGCCGATCGGCGGCCTCGGACCGGTGCCCGAGTCGGCGGCCCAACTCGGCCGGTTCGTCGACCTGGTGCGCACCGCGACCGGCGCGGCCAAGGTCGACATCGTGGGGCACTCGCAGGGCGGCATGCTCCCGAACTACTACCTGAAGTTCCTCGGCGGCGCGGCCAAGGTCGACAAGGTGATCGGCCTCGCGCCGTCCAACCACGGCACGACGCTCGACGGGATCACCAAGCTGACGCCGTACTTCCCCGGCGTGACGGACCTGGTCTACACCCTCTGCCAGGCCTGCCGGGACCAGGCGGTGGGCTCCGCCTTCAACACCACGATGGCCTCCCGGCCGGACACCGTGCCGGGCGTCCGCTACACGGTGATCTCCACCGTGTACGACGAGGTGGTCACCCCGTGGCGGACCCAGTTCCTGAACGGCCCGGCCGTGGACAACGTGGTGCTCCAGGACCACTGCCCGATCACGCTCGCCGAGCACGTGGCGATCGCGTTCTCGCCCACGGCCCTGCACCTGGTGACCAACGCCCTGGACCCGGCGCACGCCACGCCGGTGTTCTGCGGCTGACCTGAGAGGACGAAGCCCTGTGCGGTGAGGTGCGCACCTCACCGCACAGGGCTTCGGCGTGTCCGGGGGAGGGGGTGGAGGTGGGCTCCGTGCGGGCCGGGCCTCAGCCGACTGGACGGAAGGTGACGGCGGCGGTCACTCCGGTGGTCCGGAGCCCGTACGCGCCGGGGGCGTCGAGCAACACGGCGTCGTACCGGGCGAGTTCGACGCCGGCGGAGACATCCGTGGGGGTGTCCGTGGGGACGTCCGTGCGGCCGTCCGCCGAGGCGCCCGCCGGGCCGCCCGCCGCGAGGACGGCCGAACCGTCGAGGCAGACCAGCAGCACGGTGGCCCCCGCCGACACGGACACGTCCACGGTGGCGTCCGCCGTGCGCAGGTCCACGTCGGCGGCGACCCGACCACGCCGTGTCATCACGTTGAAGTCGACGAGCGGGCCGCCGAGCAGCCGGCAGTCGGTGACGGCGTCCCCGGAGAAGGCGAACGGCCGGTACGGCGCGTCGACGACGTGCTCGACGCCGTCGACGGTGAGCGCCATGCCGGGGCCCTCGACCAGGGTGATCACCCGGTCGATGCCGGGGAACGCCGAGAACGGCCCGGCCGAGGCGACGTCCGCCAGGCTGACCCGCCAGTCGAAGCCGTCCAGCCCGGCCCCGGCCGGGAAGCCGGCGACCTCCCTGGTCACCCCGCCCCCGTTGAGCCACGCCATGGCCGGGCGCTCGCTCGCCCGCAGTACCTGGATCCGTCCGCTGGTCGTCATGGTCCGCATCCTGCCACCCGGCCCGGGGCGGCTCGACCCCGCCCGGCCACCCGGTGGGTGGGTGTCACCAGGGCCGACGCCAGGGCCGGCCCCACGGCCGACGCCAAAGCCGAGCCCGCGGCCACCTCTCAGGACCGACCCCGGGCCCGGCGGGGTACGGCAGCCGTCACCGGCGCCGGACGGTCCACGGCAGGGCGGCGGCCAGCGTGCTCGCCACCGCGACCGTGGTGAGGGCCGAGGGCAGTCCGGCCGCGTCGGCGAGGAAGCCGATCACCACCGGTCCGATCAGCATCCCGCCGTAGCCGAGCGTCGAGGCGAGCGCGACCCCCTGCGGCCCGCCGGCCGCGCCGGCCCGGGCGATGGCGAGCGGGAAGAGGTTGGCGAGGCCGAGGCCGACCAGCACGAACCCGGCGATCGCGAGCGGCACCAGCGGCGCGAGGGCGGCGAGCAGCATGCCGGCCGCCGCGAGCAGTCCGCCGGCCAGCATCAGCCGGGTCTGACCGAGCCTGATGGACAGCCAGGTGCCGCCTATCCGCCCGCTGGTCATCGCGAACGCGTACGCGGCGTACCCGGCGGCGGCGGTTCCGGCGCTCGCGTGGACGTCGTCGGTGAGGTGGAGGGTGGTCCAGTCGGCGACCGCGCCCTCGCCGTACGCGGTGCAGAACGCGGTGAGCCCGAGCAGCACGACGAGCAGCCGGGCCTGCCGGGCCTGCCGGGCGGGGGAGGGGCCGGCGTCGGGGGTGTCGGTGGAGTCGGCTCCGTTCCGGCCGGGCGCGACCAGGGGCGCGGCGGGGCTGCGCAGCAGGACGACGCCGGCCCAGGCGGTGACGGCGAGGCCGAGCAGGCCGCCGAGGGCGAGCGCCGAGGCGGTGCTGAGGGTGGTGGCGAGGAGTCCGCCGGCGCCCGCGCCGAGCAGGCCGCCGAGGCTGTACCCGGCGTGGAAGCTGGGCATGACGGGTCGTCGCAGCTGCGCGACCAGGTCGACGGCGGCGCTGTTCATCGCGACGTTGGCGCCGCCGTACCCGGCGCCGAACAGCAGCAGCACGCCGCCGAGCGCGGTGACCGAGTGGGTGTGCGCGGGCAGCGGGACGGCGAGGCTGAGCAGGGCGAGCGAGCCGACGGTGACCGGGCGTGAGCCGTACCGCAGGCAGAGCCGGCCGACCAGGGGCATGGTGAGGACGGCGCCGATGGACAGGCAGAGCAGGGCGAGTCCGAGGGTGCTGTGCGAGGCGCTGACCTGGCTGCGGACGTCCGGGATGCGGACCACCCAGGTGGCGAAGAGGAAACCGTCGACGGCGAAGAACGCGGTGAGCGCGAGGCGGGCGGCGCCCCAGGCGCCGTCGGGACTGTCGGTGGTCCGGGGTGTGCTGCGAGACTGGGGATCGGGTTGCGGGGCGGGCCGGTCGGTTCGGGTGTGGGATTGGATTTTGTTTCGAAGCGGCACAAAGTCACAATAGGGGCGTGCAGCTCTCACCTTCAAGTCCTCGCCCCGGCGCCGGGACGGGCCCCGCGACCGGTCCGGCGGCCGATCCCGACGGCCAGCGCGACGCCCACCGCCGGGCGGCCCCCGACCGCGGTCGGACGCTGCTCGGCCCCGCGCTCTCGCTCATCCACATCGGACAGACGCCCACCCGCTCGGCGCTCACCCGCGCGCTGGACGTCACCCGAGCCACCGCGGGCGCCGTCACGGCCGAGCTGGAGGCGCTGGGTCTGATCACCGTCGACTCCCGGCCGGCCGGCGGCGGTCGCGGCCGCCCCTCGCACCGGCTCGCCATCGACCCGCAGGGTCCGGTCGTGGTCGCCGGGCAGATCCACGCCGACGGGCTGAGCGTGACCCTGGCCGGTCTCGGCGGGCTCCTCGACCCGCCGGTCCATCTGCCGCTGCCCGCTGCCACCGACCCCGTCCGGATGCTGCGGGCCGTCGCCCAGGCGGGCGCCGAACTCGCCCGGTCGACCAGCCGCCGCTGCCTCGGCGCCGCGCTCGCCCTGCCCAACCCGGTCACCGAACCGGACGGCACCGCGCTCGCCGCCCTGCACTTCGCCTGGCCCAGCGGCACCCCGGTCGCCGACCTCTACGACGTCGAGGTCGGCCGCGCCGACCACGGCCCGCACGCCCTGCGGCCGCTGCCCACCGCCATCGCCAACGACGCCAACCTCGCCGCGCTGGCCGAGTACCGGCACGGCGCCGGCCGCGGCGCCCGTCACCTGCTGCTGGTGACCTCCGGCCACCGGGGCGTCGGCGGCGCGCTGGTGATCGACGGCAACCTGCACACCGGCAGTGCCGGACTCGCCCTGGAGGTCGGCCACCTCACCGTCGACCCGCAGGGCCGCCCGTGCCAGTGCGGCAACCGGGGCTGCCTCAACGCCGAGACCGACCCCGACGCGCTGTTCGCCGCCGCCGGGCTCACCCCGGACCCGGGGCGCCCGCTGCTGGACCAGGCGCGCGAGCTGTGCCGGGCGGCCGCCACCGACGAGCGTGCGCGGGCCGCCGTCGAGCACGTCATCGACCGGCTCGGGCTCGGGCTGGCCGGCGTCGCGAACATCCTCAACCCGGACCGGGTCGTCCTCAGCGGGCTCCACCTCGACCTGCTGGAGGCCGCGCCCGAGCGGCTGCGCGCGGTGGTCGCCGAGCGGTGCCTGTGGGGGCGCAGCGGGCGGGTGCCGATCGTCGGCGCGGAGCTGGCGCACGGTGCGCTGGCGGGGGCGGCGGAGCTGGGGTGGCGGCCCTACCTGGCGGACCCGCAGTCGGTGCCGGTCGGGCTGGGCTGAGCGGCGCGGCTACCGCACGCAGCGTCAACGCGGCTGCCCCGTGCAGCGCCAACGCGGCTGCCGCACGCAGCGATAAGCGGAAGCTGGGTCTTCGAAAATGGTCACTTATCGTGACTCTCATACACTCGTAGTGAGCAATGGGGGGTCGTGACGAGGGAGAGTGACCATGAGCACCCAGCCTGGCGGTGGCCGGCCCGGCATCGAGCCCGGCGTGCCCGGCATCGAGCGCGGCATCGAGCGCGGCATCGAGCCGACCGTCGACGTCGACCGTTCCGACCCGCAGTACCGGGACTGGCTCAAGGAGGCGGTGCGCAAGGTCCAGGCCGACGCCAACCGCTCGGCCGACACCCACCTGCTGCGCTTCCCGCTGCCCGCCGACTGGGGGATCGACCTCTACCTCAAGGACGAGTCCACCCACCCGACCGGCTCGCTCAAGCACCGCCTGGCCCGCTCGCTCTTCCTGTACGGGCTGTGCAACGGCTGGATCCGCCCCGGCAAGCCGGTCATCGAGGCCTCCAGCGGCTCCACCGCCGTCTCCGAGGCGTACTTCGCGCAGCTCATCGGGGTGCCGTTCATCGCGGTGATGGCCAAGAGCACCAGCCAGGCCAAGATCGACCTGATCGAGTTCCACGGCGGCGAGTGCCACCTGGTCGAGCGGTCGGACGAGGTGTACGCGGCCTCCGCCCGGCTCGCCGAGGAGACCGGCGGCCACTACATGGACCAGTTCACCTACGCCGAGCGGGCCACCGACTGGCGCGGCAACAACAACATCGCCGAGTCGGTCTTCGCCCAGCTGCGCCTGGAACCGCACCCCGAGCCGGCCTGGATCGTCGCGACCGCCGGGACCGGCGGCACCTCGGCGACCATCGCCCGGTACGTCCACTACATGCAGTACGACACCCGGATCTGCGTCGCCGATCCGGAGAACTCCTGCTTCTTCGACGGCTGGGTGCGCCACGATCCGGACGCCGTCTGCGACAGCGGGTCCCGGATCGAGGGCATCGGGCGGCCCCGGATGGAGCCGAGCTTCGTGCCCGGGGCGGTCGACCGGATGATGAAGGTGCCGGACGCCGCGTCGATCGCCGCGGTGCGGGTGCTGGAGCAGGTGCTCGGGAAGAAGGCCGGCGCGTCCACCGGCACGGGGCTGTGGAGCGCGCTGGGCATCGTCGCCGAGATGCGGGCGGCCGGGCGGCGCGGCAGCGTGGTCGGGCTGATCTGCGACCCGGGCGACCGCTACCTGGACAAGTACTACTCGGACGACTGGCTGGCCGGCGAGCGGATCGACATCGCGCCCTACCGGGCCGTCCTGGAGTCCTTCCTCGCCGGCGGCGCCTGGACGGGCTGACGCCCGCCGTCGTCGCCTCCCCCCGGTCAGGGCAGCGGCGCGGTCGGCAGGTCGGCGGGGACGAGGAGTTGGAGCTCCTCGGTGGACGGGTCCGCGAGGTGGGCGACCCGCATCGCGTGCCGTTCCACCATGGTCTCGAAGACCTGCCGCGCGGTGCGCCCGTTGCCGAAGTTGGGCCCGCGCTCCAGCCCCGCGAAGTGGTTCAGCAGCGCGCCCTCGGTGGCCTCGGCGAGCGCGTACTCGTGCTCGGCGCACTGGGCCCGGGCGATCTCCAGCAGCTCGTCCGCGGTGTAGTCGGGGAAGGTGATGGTGCGGGAGAACCGGGACGAGACACCGGGGTTGGCGGAGAGGAAGCGCTCCATCGCGGCGGTGTAGCCGGCCACGATCACGACCACCTCGTCCCGGTGGTCCTCCATCAGCTTGACCAGGGTGTCGATCGCCTCCCGCCCGAAGTCGCGGGCGCCGTCCTCGGGGGCGAGCGCGTACGCCTCGTCGATGAAGAGCACCCCGCCGCGGGCGCGGTCGAAGGCGGCGGCGGTGCGGATCGCGGTGGAGCCGATGTGCTCGCCGACCAGGTCGACCCGGGCCACCTCGACCAGGTGCCCGCGCTGGAGCACCCCGAGCGAGGCGAGGATCTCGCCGTAGAGCCGGGCGACGGTGGTCTTGCCGGTGCCGGGGGCGCCGGTGAAGACCAGGTGCCGGCGCAGCGAGGGCGCCTTGAGCCCGGCCTGGCGGCGGCGCTTGCCGACCGAGATCAGGTCGATGAGGGTGCGCACCTCCTGCTTCACGGTGGCCAGACCGACCAGCGAGTCCAGTTCGGCCAGTGCCTCGTCGGCGGGCCGGCAGTCGGGGATCGGGGCGATCGCCGAGCCGCCCGAGGGCCCGGCCGATGCCGTGAGCGCGCCGACCGAAGCGGCCAACGGGGCGGTGGCGGTGGCCGGTTGGGAGGCCCGGGGGGCCGGCAGCTCCGCGCCGTGCGGGCCCGTCGGCCCGACGTCGTCCGAGGTGCAGCCCTCCGCGACCGGTCCGGGTTCGGAGAACTCGAAGCCGGCCCGCTCGTTCTGCTCGGCCCGGCAGCGGGTGAGCTGGGTGCGGCAGCCGTCGATGATGTGGAAGCCGAAGCCCTTGCCGTGCGAGACCCGGCAGTCCTCGAAGGTGCCGCGGCCCTGCGCCGAGACGTACACCCCGGCGTCCGTGCTGGCCCGGACGGTGCAGTCGCGCAGCACCGGGTCGGCGCCCTTGGTGACGATCACCCCGGTGGCCACGTCGGAGATCTCGCAGTCGGTGAGCAGCCCGCCGCTGCCGTGGTCGCGGAACCACAGCCCGGTGCCGGCCTCCTGCACCCGGCAGCGGGCCAGCGAGACGGTGGCCCCGCCGCTGACCGAGACCGCCGAGCTGCGGATCCGGCTGAACGAGCAGCCCTCGGCGGTGGCGGCGGAGTCCCGGTCGAGGACGAACAGGGCGTCCGGCAGGTCGTGCAGCGAGCAGTCGGTGAGCGTGAGCCGGGCGCCGTCGCTGACCCACAGCGCCGGGTACTCGCCGGTGGAGCCGTGGAGCTGGCAGGACTCGGCGACGGCCTCGGTGCCCTGGTCCCAGACCGAGAGCGCCCCGCGCCCGAAGTCCCGGACGGTGCTGTGGACGAGGCTGAGCCGGGACCGGCCGCGCAGATCGGCGCCGTTCTCCGGCAGGTCGTGCACCCGGCAGCCGGTGAGGACGAGTTCGGCCTCGCCGTCCAGGGTCAGGCCGTTGCCGGTGACCCGGTGGATCTCGCAGTCGACGAGCCGCCCGCCCGCGTGCGCCTCGGCCTGCACACCGCTGCCGCGGATCTCGTAGATCTCACAGCCGGTCAGCTCGGCCGCGCTGCCCGGGTCGGAGAGCAGCACGCCGGCGCCGGAGGCGTGGTGCACCCGGCAGCGTTCGAGGGCGGCGGTGGCCCCGGCGAGGACGGCGATCCCGGCCTGCCCGGCGGCCGCGACCTCGCACTCCTCGAAGGCGGCGGCGGTGCCCTCGCCGCGCAGCCGCAGCCCGAGGCCGGACGGATTGGCGATCACGCAGCCGCGCAGGGTCGGCCGGGCGCCGCCGCCGATCTCGATCCCGGCGGCGGAGCGGGTCTCGATCCGGCAGCCGCTGAACGCGGGTGTCGCCTGCGGCCCGGTGACCAGGACGGCCGGGACGGAGCTGTCGCCGCCCTCGACGACCAGGTCGCGGACGGTCGCCGGCGCGGTGACGGTCAGTGCGACCCCGGACGGCGGCTCGATCCGGACGGTGCCCGGGCCCTGCGCCGGGACGATCGTCACCGGCTTGTCCAGCAGCACGTTCTCGCGGAAGGTCCCCGGCCGGACGGTCACGGTGTCACCCGGTTCGGCCGCCGCGAGGGCCTCCGCGAGGGTGTCGTACTCGCCGGCGCGGCGACGCCAGCGGGATGCGCTGTCCTGGGTGACCCGGACCCTGTGCTCAGCCATGACGGTCTGTCGTCCCCACCTTCGTCGTGCCGGCGATCAGCGGGCCGTACGCGCGGGGGTGCGCGGGCCGCCCGCCCACCGTAGCGCGCCCGCGCGGGTGGTCCGGCCGCCCACCGGCACGTGGGCACCGGAGGCTCCCGCCGTCACCACAGGTTCCGACCACTTGTTTCAACGAGCGCGCACAGCCGTGGTTCCGGACCGGGCCGGCGAGGTCGTTCTCCCTCGGGACGGCCGGCCTACGCCCCGTCGGCCGACCAGTGCGCCCCGTCCTCCAGCACCTCGACCTCGTCCCCGAGCCGCAGCGTGCCGAGCGCGTCACCGACGACCCCGGCCGGGCGCTCGGGGATCAGGTTCTGCCCGAACGCGGCCTTCCGCAGCAGCCGGTGGTGCTTGGCCAGGCTGCGCAGCGGCTCGGGCCCGCGCCGCTCGCCGCTCTCCTGGTCGGTCGTGGTGATCACGCAGCGCCCGCAGGGCTTGACCACCTTGAAGGTCAGCCCGCCGATCCGGATCCGGCGCCAGCCGTCCTCGGCCCACGGCTCGGCGCCGGCGACGACCACGTTGGGGCGGAAACGTTCCATCGGCAGGATCTCGTGGCCGTCCGGGTGCGCGGCGGCGATCAGCTGGTTGAGCGCGTCCAGCGAGGCGGTGGTGGTGAGCAGCAGCGGGAACCCGTCGGCCATCGACACGGTGTCGCCGGGCGCGGAGTAGTCCGGGTCGGTGGGCCGGGCGTGCGGGTCGTCCAGGTGGACCAGGCGGTAGTCGCCGAGGCGCTCGGCGATCCACAGCTGCGCCTCCTTGGCGGCCTCGGCCGCGTGGAAGCGGTCGCCCCAGACCTCGACCTCGGCGAGCGGGTCACCGGCGGCGACGGAGGGGGCGGGGACCTCGATCCGGGAGCCGTCGGGGGCGGTCAGGGAGAGGGCGCCGCCGGGGAGGAGGGCGGGCCGGACCTGTCCGAGGGCGGCGTTCTCGCGCTGGCTGACGAAGCGCCCGTTGGTGTCGGCGAGCATCCAGCGGCGGTCTCCGGCCAGGCCCCAGGGTTCGACTGTGGCGGCGTCCGGGCTCAGGCGGTACATGGACTTGACGGGGTAGACGTGGAGTCCGGTGAGCTGCATCCCCCCATCCTGCCAGCCGTGATCGTCCGCCGGAATCCCGCGGTCGTCCGGTACCCGCCCGCCGCACCGGTCCGGCACCGGCCCCGTACGCGCACGGACCGCCCGGACGCCGTGGGGGCGGTCCGGGCGGTCCGTGGATGACCCGTTTCTCCGTACGTCCGGCGCCGCGGTGCGGGCGCCGGGTGGTGCTCAGGTGGTGCGGGTGCGGGCCGGGTGGGGTCGGCCCTGGGGGGTCAGTGGCTCAGTAGCCCTGGCCCTGGGCCTGGTAGCCACCACCGCCCTGGAAGTGACCGGGCTCGCCGTACTGGCCCGGGCGCTGCGGCTGCATCGGGCGGACCGGCGCGACCGGCGACATGGCCGGGCGCAGCTGGGCGCCGCCGAAGCCCTGGTCGCCGCCCTGGCCCTGGAAGCCGGGGGCGGTCGGGTTCGGGCCACCGAAGGACTGCTGACCGCCGAAGCTCTGCGGACCACCCTGCGGCTGGCCGCCCGGGTGCCCGGGGCCGAACGCGCCCGGGCCGCCGATCGGCTGCGCGCCGAAGGTCTGCTGGCCGCCCTGGCCGCCGACGAAGGTGTTCTGGCCGCCGAAGCTCTGGCCGCCGGTCGGCTGGTAACCGCCGCTGGCGGTCTGCGCGAAGGCCGGGGCGGCGGGCTGCGGCCGCTGGTACGGCTGGGGGGCGCCGTAACCGGGGACGGGCGGCTGCGGCGCGGAGGCGTACGCCGGCGCGGGCTGCGCCGGGATGTACGCCGTGGCGGGGCCGGCGGAGGGGCCGCTGCTCGGGCCGGGGCCCAGGGCGAGGCGGGCGGGCGGCAGCGCGGGGAGGTTGCTGCCGGCACTCTCGTACCCGTTGCCGTACCGGTTCTCGTAGGACGGGGCGAGGCCCGATCCGTAACCGGACGACAGCGCCGGCGGCAGGGCGGCCGGCACGTTGATGGGCGCGATCTGGGGGACGCCGCGTTCAGCCACGAGGCTGTCGTAAATGGGCGTGCCGGAGGAGAAGGACGGAGAGGGGTAGCCGACTCCGTCGTAGGAGCGGGGCGAGGTCATGGGGCATACGGTAAGCCCACAATGCGCCTGCTGAGGAGAGCGGGAGGGGGAGCAGTTCGAGTGTTTACACAGTCTTCGCTCGCACAAAGGGATCGAAAGTAGGAAGAACGGACATACCGGCGTCCAGTTCCGGACAACCTTGGCGCGCCGTCAGTGATCGAACAGCGCCCGGACGGAGCAGCCGTGATTCCCTGGAGTGACTGGCCGGTGGACGGTCGGGGACCCAGCGGAGAAACTTTTGCGGACGGGGCGTGCGCGGGCGCATTCGAGCCCCCGCCGACGGTCCGACGGGGGCTCGTGAATGTTTCGGGAATAAAGTCCCCGTCAGACGTGTCCGGCCTGGTCCCGTCGGGTCCGGCCGAGGTCCGGCCTCGGTGGGTCCGACCTGGTGCGTCAGCGCGACTGCAGCGCCTGCGTCTGCGCCGGGAAGCCCGGCCGGCCGGACACCTCGGAGGTGCAGAAGGAGCAGCGGCTGGCCGCGGCCGGGATCGAGCTCAGGCACTCCGGGCAGTCGACCTTCTTGACCGGCGCCGGCTTCTCCTTCTCGAAGCGCGCCTGGAGCTTGCCCACCGGCACCACCACGGCGAAGTAGATCACCGCGGCGATCAGCACGAAGCCGATCAGCGCGTTGACGAAGACCCCGTACGGGAAGCGGGTGCCCGCCACGTCGAAGGTCTTCTGGGTGAAGTCGCCGACGGCCCCGGTCGCGACCCCGATGAGCGGGGTGAGGAAGGCGGTGACGAACCCGGTGACCACGGCGGTGAAGGCCGCGCCGATCACGATGCCGACCGCGAGGTCCACCACGTTTCCGCGCAGCAGGAAGCTGCGGAATCCCTTGAACACCGGGTGACTCCAAATCCGTACGGGGGAGGGGGAGATGGGGCGACAGGCGGGGGCCCCGGCCGGACATCCTGCCGACCGGTCCGGGCCAAGGTCCAACCGCGTTCACCCGATCCGCGTAACAGGCGGGCGGGAGCGCCGGCGTCGGCCGGTCGGGGCGCGGGCGCTCCGCGTACCGGGCGATCCCGACGTCCCGTTGCCCGACGTCCCGTTGCCCGGGGCCGGTCCCGGAGCCGCGGCCGGTGCGGCAGCGGGGCGCACAGCGGTCGCAACCGGCGCACGACCGAGGCCGACCCGCGCACATCCGGGGTGCTCGCGCGGGCGCGCGGGCCACCGCCGGGTCGCGCGAAGGGGCTGTACCGCGCGAGGTGCTGTGCCAAGGTCGGTCCATGCCCGACCATACGTCGGCCGATGCGGCCGGAACTCGCCCCCGTATCCTGCACGTGATCAGTGATCCGCGCCGTGGTGGCGCCCAGAACTTCGCCCGTGACCTGCACCGGGAACTGCGCCGCCGGGGCCAGGCCTCCGCGCTGCGCGCCCTAGCCCCGCCCCCGGGTGCCCGGGGCTACGGGCCGGCGCTCCCCGGCCCGCCCGAGGCCCGCTCCGGCTCGTCCGAGGCCCGCTCGGGCCCGCCGGGCGCCCGGTTCGGCGCCGTTGCCGAGGCTCGCGCCGAGCTGTCTGACGAACCGTCAAGTACCAGACGCGCCACGCTCGATGTCCGTCTCCTGGCCCCCGGCCCGCGCGCCGCCCTCGCGCTCGGCCCGGGCCGGCTGCGCCCCGCCACCCTGCGCGCGCTGCGCTCCGCCGCCCGCGCCGCCGACGTGGTCCTCGCCCACGGTTCGGACACCCTGGCCGCCTGTGCCCTCGCGCTGGCGGGCACCCGCACCCCGTTCGTCTACGTCTCCGTCGGCCATCCGCGCTACTGGACGGCGAACCGGCTGCGCCGGGTGCGCGGCGGCGCCCTGCTGCACCGCGCGGCCGCCGTCACCACGCTCGCCGACGGCGCCCGCGCGGTGCTGGAGGAGCAGTTCGCGCTGCCCGCCGGCAAGGTGCACGTGATCCCCAACTCCCGTGCGGCGGAGTCCTATCCGCCCGCCGACGGCCGGGCCGGGCGGCGTGCCGCCCGGCAGGCGCTCGGCCTGCCCTCGGACGTCCTGCTGGTCGCCTGGATCGGCGCGATCGCCCCCGAGAAGCGGCTCGACCTCGCCCTCGACGTGCTCGACCGCCTCCCCGACGTGCGGATGGCCGTCGCCGGGGACGGCCCGCTGCGCGAGGCGCTGGCCCGGCACCCGGCCGCCGCCCGGGCCCACTTCCTCGGCGCCCTGCCCGATCCGGCCCCGCTCTACCGGGCCGCCGACGCGCTGCTGCTCACCAGCGACAGCGAGGGCGTGCCCGGCGCGCTGATCGAGGCCGCGCTGGCGGGGGTGCCCGCCGTCGCGACCGACGTCGGCTGGGTGCACGAGGTGGTCCGGGACGGCGCCACCGGCGCGCTGGTCGCCCCCGGGGACCCGCTCGCCCTGGCCGAGGCGCTGGGCAAGGTGCTGGCCTGCAACGGCCCGGGTCTGGGCGCGGCGGCCCGGGCGCACGCGCTGGAGCACTTCGAGCTGGGCGCGGTGGTGGACGACTGGCAGCGACTGGTCGCCGAGGTGTGGGCGGACAGCACGGCGGCGACCCGCTCCGGCTGACCGTCCGCACCTCGGTGACCAGCCGCGGCCGGGTGCCCGGTCGGAGCTCGGTGACCAGTCGTCAAAGTGTTGGGCGGGTGCTGCGCCGATCGGGCGAATCCGGACGCACCCGCCCGCACCAACTCGCCGGTAACAAGCCGCCGCCAGCACACTGCCCGGTGTGAACTCGAAGTCGCTGCTGCGGTCCACCGTCCTGCTCGCCGTCGCCGCCGGTATTGTCGTGTCCCCGGTCCAGGCCGGCGCGGCCACCCACCAACCGCCCGCCGAGGGCGCCCAGTTCGTCAAACTCGACCACCCGCAGCCGGTGCGCGAGAGTGCCCGCACCGAGGCCCTCGAGTTCTTCTGGTACGACTGCGGCCACTCCGAGAAGCTCGAACAGCCCTTGCAGGCCTGGTCGGAGAAGCACCGCGCGGACGTCCTGCTGCGCCGGGTCCCGGCGATCTGGCCGGGCAGTCCGGAGGAGCGTACGCAGCGCGGGCACGCCCGCCTGTACTACACGCTGGAGCGCCTGGGGCTGGTCGAGCGGCTGCAGACCAGCGCCTTCCGCGCCGTGCACGGGGACAAGTCGGACCTCACCACCGAGGCCACCGCCACCGACTGGGCAGTGCGCCACGGCGTCGACGGCCGACAGTTCCGCGACGCCTACCGCTCCGACGAGGTGCGCCAGTCGGTCGACGACGCGGCCGCCCAGTTCATCCGCTACGGCGTCAACGAGCTGCCGACGGTGGTCGTCCAGGGCGAGTACCGCACCACGCCCAGCACCGCCGGCGGCGTCGAGGCCATGCCCGAGGTGCTGGACTACCTGGTCCAGCAGGAGCAGCTGCGCCGCGTCGTCCGGCCGCGCTGATCCGCGCCGCCGTGCCAACCCTCAGGTGACGTCAGGTCAACCGGTCGGGCCGTCCACGCCGATGGCCCAACCGGTCGCCCGGCCCTTGGCCTGCCGGATGGTCTGACCGTTTCTGATGACCTAACTGGTTCAGTGCGCTTTAATGGTTAGCATGAGCGAGCTGACGATCCCGCACGTCCACCACCGCCACGTCGACCTCGACGGGCTGCGCGTCTTCTACCGTGAGACCGGCCCGGCGGACGCCCCCGTCCTCCTGCTGCTGCACGGCTTCCCCTCCGCCTCCCACCAGTACGCCCGGCTGCTCGACGCACTCGGCACCCGCTACCGCCTGATAGCCCCCGACTACCCCGGCTTCGGGCACAGCGACAGCCCTGCCCCCGACGCGTTCCCGTACCGCTTCGACACCCTCGCCGACGTGGTCGAACGCTTCTGCCTCGCCCTCGGCCTGGACCGCTTCGCGCTGTACGTCTTCGACTTCGGTGCCCCCGTCGGCCTGCGCCTGGCCACCCGCCACCCCGAGTGGATCACCGGCCTGGTGGTCCAGAACGGCAACGCCTACGAGGACGGACTCTCCGACGTCGCAAGGGAGTTCATCGCCAACCGGCACGGCGTCGAGGGCGCCGCCGAACGGGCCCGCAGCATCCTCACCCTGGAGATCACCCGCAGCCAGTACGAGGGCGGCACCGGCGATCCGACCCTCGTCGCCCCCGACGGCTGGACCCTCGACCAGCACTTCCTGGACCTGCCCGGCCGCAAGGACATCCAGGTCGAACTGGCCCTCGACTACCACTCCAACGTCGAGCTCTACCCCGTCTGGCAGCAGTGGCTGCGCACCCACCGCCCGCCCACGCTGATCGTCTGGGGGCGCAACGACCCGTTCTTCACCGAGGCCGGCGCCCGCGCGTTCCTCCGCGACCTGCCCGAGGCCGAGCTGCACGTCCTCGACACCGGGCACTTCGCGCTGGAGGAGAAACTGCCCGAAATCGCCCCGCTGATCGACGACTTCCTCGACCGGATCGGGAAGTAGCCGCTTCGCGGCGGGGATTGGCCGTGCCGTCCGTCAACTCGGCTAGCGGAGATCAGCCTTGGCGCAGCAGGTACGTGACGAAGCCGAGCGTCCCCCGGTAGCCGTGCAGCCACTCGGCGCGGTGGCGGTCCGCCGCCTCCCGGGCGGCCACCGCGTCCGGGTGCTCCGGGTGGTCCAGCGCCCACTCGGCCAGCGCGCCCGTCCAGGCGAACTCGTAGTCGTCCCACTCCTGTTGGCTGCTCACATGGCCGAACACCGGGGTCCAGCCGGCCGCCAGCACCTGGTCGGTGGTGGTCCCCAGATCCGCGAAGTCGTCCCGGTCCGCGCCCAGCCCCGCCAGCGCGGCCGGGCGCGGCTCGGACTCCCAGAAGCCCTCGCCGACCAGCACCAGGCCGCCCGGCGCCAGCAGCTCGCGGGCCGCCGCGAGCGTCGGCAGCAGCCCGCCGAAGGCGTGCGTGGCACCGACGTTCAGCACCAGGTCGAAGGGCTCGGCGGAGCCGAACTCCCGGGCGTCCAGGTGGTGCAGGCCGATCCGGCGGACCACGCCGAGCGCGGTCGCCGTCTCCCGGGCCCGGGTCAGCGCCGCCGCGTCCAGGTCCACCCCGACCGCCCGCCACTGCGGCCGCGCGGCCAGCGCGCGCAGCAGCCACCCGCCCTCGCCGCAGCCGAGGTCCAGCGCCCGGCCGGCCTCGGTGCGGGCGGTCGCCCGGTCCAGCAGGCGGGCCACCGACTCGTCCGACAGCGGCGCCGCGATCGGGTGGTGGGCGTGGGCGAGACGCGAGATCTGCTGACGGTCCATCCGAGCAGTATGGATCGGGCGGGCCCGCCCCGCCCGGGAAACGGCCGCACCCGAGCGCCCGGTCGTTCGCGGCGTGCTCGGTGCCAGCGGCATGCTCGGTGCCCCCGACGTGCCGCTCAGGCCCGCGAGTACGTCCGGCCCTTCCAGGCCGCCCCCCGGCCCCGCCAGTGCTGCACCGCCGAGTCCACCGTCATCAGCAGGTACAACCCCGCCGTGAACGGCAGCAGCAGCACCGCCGCGGCGGGCTGCCGGTAGTAGCGGACCATCGGCAGGTACGTCCCCGCCATCAGCGCCCAGGCCGCCCCGCCCGTCGCCGCCACCGCCGGCACCCCCGCGACCAGCCCGGCCACCGCCGCCACCGGCGGCACCAGGTACACCAGCACCAGCCCGAGCACCGTCCCGAGCAGCAGCAGCGGCGAGTGCCGCAGCTGGGCGTACGCACTGCGCGACACCATCCGCCACAGCTGCTCCAGCCGCGGGTACGGGCGGACGCTGTCCACCTCCCCGGCCAGCCCCAGCCACGTCCGGCCACCGGAGGACTTCACCGCCCGGGCCAGCGACACGTCGTCGATCACCGCGCCCCGGATCGCCGCCACCCCGCCCGCCCGCTCCAGCGCCTCCCGCCGCACCAGCGAACAGCCGCCCGCGGCGGCCGCCGTCCGGCCCCCCGGGCGGTTGCTCCAGCGGAACGGGTACAGCTGCGCGAAGAAGTACACGAACGCCGGCACGATCAGCCGTTCCCAGCCGGTCTCCACCCGCAGCCGGGCCATCTGCGACACCAGGTCCAGCCCGTTGCTCTCGGCCGCCGCCACCAGCTCCGCCAGCGAGTCCGGGCCGTGCGCGATGTCCGCGTCGGTCAGCAGCAGGTACTCGACGTCCGGGCCGGCCAGTTCCACCCCGTGCCGCAGCGCCCACAGCTTGCCCGTCCAGCCCGGCGGCAACGGGGGCGGTGTGGTGACGGTCAGCTCCAGCCCGTCCAGCCTCCGCAGCTGCGCGGCCAGCGCACCGGTGCCGTCCGAGCTGTGGTCGTCCACCAGGATCACCCGGGCCCGCCCCGGGTACTTCTGCGCCAGCAGCGACGGCAGGCTCACCGGCAGCACCGGCGCCTCGTCCCGGGCCGGCACCACGACCGCCACCCGCGGCCAGCGCACCGGCGGGCGACGCGGCGGCAGCCGCACGTCGGTGCGCCAGAACAACCCGTGGCAGCACGCCAGCCAGAGCCAGACCAGCAGGGAGAACGCGGCGATCCACAGCAGGACGGTCACTCCGGCAGTCTGCCGCAGACCGGGCCCGCACGGGCGGATCGACTAAAGTCTTGCCCTGTGAAGATCGCACTGATGGACTCCGGAATCGGACTGCTGGCCGCCGCCGCCACCCTTCGGAAGCTGCGCCCGGACGTCGATCTGGTGCTCTCCTCCGACCCGGCCTCGATGCCCTGGGGGCCGCACACCCCCGAAGAGATCATCGAGCTCGCCCGCGGCTGCGCCCGCGCCGCCGCCGCGCTCGAACCGGACGCGCTGGTGATCGCCTGCAACACCGCCTCCGTCCACGCGCTCGCCGCCCTCCGGGCCGAACTTGAGCCCGGACTGCCCGTCATCGGCACCGTCCCCGCCATCAAGCCCGCCGCCGCCCTCGGCGGCCGCGTCGCCATCTGGGCCACCCCGGCCACCACCGGCAGCGCCTACCAGCGCGGCCTGATCCGCGACTTCGGCGGCACGGCGGACATCACCGAGGTCGCCTGCCCCGGCCTCGCCGACGCCGTCGAACACGGCGACGACGACGCCATCACCGCGGCCATCGCCGACGCGGCCGCCCGGACGCCCGCCGGCACCGACGCCATCGTGCTCGGCTGCACCCACTACGAACTCGTCGACGAGCGCATCCGCGCCGCCGTCGCCCCCACCGCCTCCCCGGCCCTCGTCCTGCACGGCTCAGCCGACGCCGTCGCCGCCCAGGCCCTGCGCCGCGTCGCCGAACCCGGCCGCACCGGCACCGGCACCCTCACCGTCCTGCACGCCGGCGCCCCCGCCGCGCTCCCCCCGGCCGCCACCCTCTACCCCCAGGGCCGCGCCCTCGCCCTCCCCCTCCCCACCGGCTGACCCCCGCAGCGCAGTGGGCTCCTAGGATCTGCGGCATGGCAACAAGACTCGTGCAGATCAACATGAAGGCCCACGACGACGCCGCGCTCGGCCGGTTCTGGGCGGAGGTACTCGGGTGGGGCGTCGACAGCGAGGGCCCCGGGGTGACCAACCTCGAACCCATCGGCTTCGCCTACCCCGACCCGATGGCCGTCTGCATCGACATCATCGCCCGCCCGGAGCCCAAGACGGTGAAGAACCGGGTGCACCTCGATCTGGCCACCACCTCGACCGCCCACCAGGCGGAACTGGTCGCGCGCCTGAAGGACCTCGGTGCGACGCTCGCCGACGTGGGTCAGGGCGACGTCCCCTGGACGGTCATGGCCGACCCGGAGGGCAACGAGTTCTGCGTCCTGGAGCCCCGCCCGCTCTACCGGGACACCGGGCCGATCGCCGCGGTGGTGGTCGACTGCACCGACCCGCGGGCGATGGCCCGGTTCTGGAGCGAGGCGATGGACTGGACGCTGCACGAGGTCGCCGACGACCACGCGACCCTGCGCTCCGCCCAAGGCGTCGGCCCCTACCTGGAGTTCGTCCGCACCCCCGACACCAAGAGCGGGTGGAACCGGGTCCACCTCGACGTCCGCCCCTACCCGGGTGACGACCTGGCCGCCGAGGAAGCCCGACTGCGCGCCCTGGGCGCCACCGACCCGGGCATCGACCAGTCCGCGATCCACTGGACGGTCCTGGTGGACCCGGAGGGCAACGAGTTCTGCCTGCTCGCCCCCCGCTGACCCGGAGCCACGCCTCGGAGCAACGCCCCGGAGCCCGGCCGGATCGATCACGGCGGGCCAGCGAACCGCGCACGGGAGGTCGGACGGGCCGACTTCCCGTGCGCGGTGGTGCGCGGCGGCGGGTGGGGAGGGTCAGGCGACGGCCTGGCGGCGCCAGCGGCGGTAGGCGGGTTCGAGGCCGGAGAGGATGGTGTCGAAGCGGCGGGTGCTGGTGGTGGAGTCGACCTGGAGGCGGCTGATCTGGAGGGGGTGGTCGGGGAGGCGGGGGCCGAGGCGGTGGTCGGAGAGGAAGCCGAGCCGGTAGCCGAGTTCCTGCAGAACGGTTTCGGCCCGGGGGTCGTGGCCGCCGTCGGGGTAGGCGAAGGCGATGGGCGGTTCGCCGAGCCAGCGGGTGAGGGCTTCGTGGGCGCCGGTGATCTCGGAGCGGACGGTGTCGTCGTCGCAGCGGCCGAGACAGGGGTGCCCCTGGGTGTGGTTGCCGATGGCGACGCCGCCGTCGCGCAGGGCGAGCAGGTCGGCGGGGGTGAGTTGTTCCTGGCGGGGTGGCCGGCGGTCGGCGCTGACCCGTAGTTCGTGCAGGCTGCGCCGGCGGTCGGGGTCGGGCATGGCCTTGAGCCGGCGGAGCAGTTGGGAGGGGTGCCCGCAGTCGAGCGAGCGGGCCCGCCCGCCGTGCCGGGCGAGGAAGTCGGCCTCGTGCCACCAGAAGGGTCGTTCGGTGCCGATGAGTTCGGAGATGACGAAGGCGGTGGCGGGGATCCGGCGGGCGTCGAGGGCGGGCAGAGCGTGGGTGAGGACGCTGCGGTCGGCGTCGTCGAAGGTGACGAGGACGCTGCGGGGTGGCAGCGGTCGCCGTTCGGTGACGGCCTGTAGCACGGCGTTGAGCGAGACAGGGGTGGCGAGTCTTCGGAGCCGGTCGAGCTGGGCGCCGAAGGAGCGGTGGTCGGTGACGCCGTGGTAGGCGAGGACGGCGAGCCGCTGAGCGGCCCGGGCCCGGAACAGCGGCTGGACGGGGGCGAACCGCAGCCATTCGCCCCGTGCGTCCTGGTGACACGCCCCGGTGGGCCCGGCCGGCGACCCCGGGTCGCGTCGGCCGGTCGTGGTCAGGGTGACGTCGCCCCGGTTGACGTCACCCCGGCCGTCGCCGCGACCGGCGCCGGACCGCCGGTCGGGCGCGCAGCCGCCCGCCGTCGCGGAGAGTGTACGGACGCTCGCGCCCGGCCTGGTGGAGGCCAGGGCGATCGCCTTGGTGGGACTGGACGGGGACCGGGATGTGGACCTGGTCCTGGGCGTGGACATGGATGTGGACTGGGACTGCGGCACGGTTCCCCCTCGGTCGCCGAGCGGCGTGGCGGTACCGCCGGAGGACGGAGCCCGGCCTCCGACTCCAGGGACGGCGGCTCCGCCCCTGGGTATTTCCGGTCCGCGGTGGGGGATTCACACCCGTACCGCGAACAGCTCCTGGATCGCTCAATGCCGGTGAGACCGTTGCGCAACGTCAATGGTTGTACCGGGGGGACGAGGATTTTTCGTGGACTGATTGTGGAGCCGGAATGCAGAACCGGACAGGCATGTTCGGAGGCAGCTTGAGAGGCAGCTTCGGAGGCAGCCCGAGAAGCGGGCCGACAAACCGCTCGACGGGCGGATCGGCGCGCGGCCCGCGCTGTCCTCGACCGCCCCTGCGGGCGGT
Source organism: Kitasatospora sp. NPDC097643 (assembly GCF_040302625.1). NCBI lineage: Bacteria > Bacillati > Actinomycetota > Actinomycetes > Kitasatosporales > Streptomycetaceae > Kitasatospora > Kitasatospora sp. NPDC097643. The sequence goes on from NZ_JBEOSA010000070.1 coordinate 37,819, forward strand.
CGCACGCGGTCGTCGTCCGGGCACTCCCTGCGGGCTGCCTCCGGCGCCTGCCCGGGGTACCTTGGGCTCATGGCAGATGCGGACCGTGATCCCTTCCACCTGCACGGCGCGACCCGGATGGCCCGCGCCTGGAGCGGCGGCGCCCTGGTGACCCACCGGCTCCCGTTGACCGTGGTGGGCCTGGCCTGCCTGGCCATGGGCATCGTCGTGGCGGTGGCCGTGCCGGACAGTAATGGTCCGGCCTGGGCGATGGCGGTGGCCGGCTGTCTGGCGGCGGGCGTCCTGCTGCTGGGCCGGCTCGCCTTCGGTCTGCGGCGCTACCGCCGCGACGCCACGCTCTAGCCTCCGCCGGGCCCTGCACCGAGGGCGCCGGATCGGGGCTCGGACGGCACGCGGTGCCGGTTCTTCGACCGCATTCGGCATTTCGAACGGCAGATCGATCGATATTGGTCAGATCGACCGAACGTCACCCTGTCGGACAATCTTCAACTTCAATCTTCCGCCATTCCCCGACAACACCTTCCAATCGCCTTTACTGTGAATACGTTCTTGCGGCTCGACGACGCCGTGGAGGGGGAGCGATGAGGCGCGGCGGGGACCTCGCCCTCGCGGCTCTGGCCGGGATCGTCGCGGTGCCGCTGGCGCTGGTGATCGCCGGGCTGCTGCGCTGCACCGCCGCCGGACCGGTGCTCCTGCGCCAGACCCGGACCGGTCGACACGGCCGGGAGTTCCAGATCCTGCGCTTCCGCACCCGCCCGGCCGGCCGGCTCGGTGCCCTGCTCCGCCGCACCGCCCTGGACGAGCTGCCCCGGCTGTGGAACGTCGCCCGCGGCGAGATGGGCGTGATCGGACCCCGGCCCGCCCACCCCGACCAGGTGGTCCGCTACTCCCGCCGCGAGCGCGGCCGCCTCGCCGTCCGGCCGGGCCTGACCGGCTGGGCCCAGCTCCAGGCCCGTCGCCCGCTCAGCCGGCCGGAGTGGGCCGAGCTGGACCTCTGGTACGTCGAGCACCGCTCGCTCCGGCTCGACCTGCGGATCCTCGGCCTGACCGTCCTGGCACTGCTGCGCCCGGACGGAGATCCCGCCCGCTGAGCCGCCGACCCGCCACATCGGCGGCGGCCCGCCGACCCTCGTCGGTAGGCTGCGGCGCATGGCCATTCCCGCATTCCTCGCCGATCTCCGCGCCCTGGTGGGCACCCGTCCGCTCTGGCTGAGCGCCGTCGTCGCCGTCGTGCTGGACGACGCCGACCGGGTGCTGCTCGCACGGCGGTCCGACGACGGCCGGTGGGCGCCGGTCGGCGGCATCCTCGAACCCGGTGAGCAGCCCGCCGACGGCGTGGTGCGCGAGTGCCTGGAGGAGACCGGGGTGGCGGCCGTGCCGGAGCTGCTCGCCTCCGTCACGGTCACGCCGCCGGTGACCTACCCGAACGGCGACGTGGCGGAGTACCTGCTGCTGACCTTCCGGTGCCGCGCGGTCGGGGGCGAGGCGCGGGTCAACGACGACGAGTCGCTGGAGGTCGGCTGGTTCGCGCTGGACGAGCTGCCGCCGATGATCGACGCCGAGCACGAGCGGCTGCGCCACGCGCTGGAGTGCGAGGGGCCGGCCGTCTTCACCTGGGAGGGCAAGGAGCGCCCCTGACCCGGCCGCCCCTGACCCGGCCGCCTCTGACCCGGCCGGCCCGCCCTGGCCGGCCCGCCCCGGCTGGGCCGCCGGCCGGTGGATCCCGGTCCGTCAGCCCTTGTGCTGCCGGTAGGCCTCCTCGGCGGCGTCCAGGACGGCGGTGAGGTCGCCGCCGGCGGTGGCGGTCGCGGCGGCGGCCACCGCGCCCTCCACGAACGGCGCGTTGGCGAAGCGGACCGGGAACGGCAGGCCGTGCTCGTCGGCGTCGGACAGCAGGGCGCGGACGGTGGTCACGGCGCTGCCCAGGTCGGCGAGCACCACCACGCCGTGGCCCTGGTCGACCCGGCGGGTGGCGGCGGCCACCAGCACCGCGCTGATGCCCGGCCCCGTCTCCGGGTCCCCGCCGGTCGCCGCGACCGGGGCGGGGGAGTCGGATCCGGTCAGGGCGAGCGCCAGGGACCGTACGGCGGTGGCCAGTTCCTGGCTGTGCGACACCAGGACGATCCCGACCCGGCCGTGGGCGGGCGGCCGGCCGGGGGTGGGCCGGGGCAGCGGGGTGCGCGCGGGCGGGGTGCGGGGTGCCGGGGGGTGGGCCGAGGGGGCGTCGGAGATGGGGATGACGTCGGCTCGGGTGCCGTCCCGGCGGCTCATCGGCTTGCTCCCTCTGGGCGGTGCGGTCGGGGCCGTACGGGGCGCTGTGGGGCCGCGTACGGTCGGCGGGTGGTCCCGCGCTCTGGCAAGCACTCTGGCAGCTGCCCGGGGCCCGCCGGGCGGGACACGCTTGAGCGGTTCTCGGGCGGTGCCCGTGCGCGGCCCGTGCACGGCTCGGGCGCGGCTCGGGCGGGGCCCGACACCCCGTCCCGCACGGTGCCCGCGCACGGCCCCCGGGACGCCGTCGGCGGGCCCCGGGCCCCGGCGGGGGGAGTCCTGGTCAACCCGCTGACCGGGGTGGGCGGGTGTGGCTAGGCTGGCCCGGAAATGCCGTCGGGAGGAGAGCGGATCGTGTCAGTCGACAGCGGGACGGACGTGGAGACGGGTGGCGCGGCGCCGGAGCTGGCGCCGAGCGGGAAGCCGAAGGTGGACTTCACGGGGGCGACCTGGCTGTGCAGCAGTCAGGGCGTCGGGGACGTCCAGATCGCCTTCGTGGACGGGTACATCGGGATGCGGGACGGCCGCCAGGAGGACGGACCGGTGCTGGTCTTCACCCCCGCCGAGTGGCGGGCCTTCGTGCTCGGTGCGCGGGACGGCGAGTTCGACCTCACCTGATCCCGAGGGCCCCTGAGGGCCCGTGAGGGGCGGGAGCTGCGGAGCGGGACCGGTCACGGGACCGCTCCGCAGTCGATTTTTCACCTCTGATCGGCACAACTGATGATCTTTTGAGCGTGCCCCGTCAGAATTTCTGTTGACTGTTAGACAAACGCAGCTCAGAGTATGAGCACAGGCAGACGCCGTGCCCACCGCCCCCACGCGGCCAGACACGGCGCCTGCTGTGCAGCCCGGCAGCGCTGCCAGGCCATCCTCCCAGTCATCCCCTGCGCACCGGGGTGCGTCGGCCGGTCCCGGCCCACGAGGGGCCGGCAGTCGCCGGGAGGCTGGCGCCGAAGCCGAGAGCGACTCGGACCTCGGCACCGTTTGCTCGGGACCCGCACGCCCCCACGCGGCGGCGTCCCGAGCAGATCCACGGGAGCGACGGGCCGGGGCCCCGCGGATCTGGCTCTTGGTGCATGGAACTGTTGGCTTGTGTGTTGTGCTGTGCGTGACGACGAAGCTGGGTGCTCGGCGGTTCGGCACGACAAATGTGCACAGTGAGGGATACGCGTGTAGGGCCGCGTTGCGACGTGCCGTCCCCCCGGAGGGTGAAACCCAGAACGGCTGTCGTGCTGAACCGAACGTAGCCCGGACGGTTGCTCAGAGTCAACATTGGTCTCTGAGCGTCGATCTCCCGCCGGGGCCCCACCCACCTCGCGAGCGCGGTGTGCCGGACACGTACGATGTTCCCATGTCTTTTCTCCGCCGTCGCTCCGGACAGCCCGCCGGCCCGGACTTCGACGTGCTCGCGATGGACCCGGGCGACTGGCCCGGCGACTTCGGTGCGGCCATGATGACCGGCCCGGACGGCTCCTGCCAGGGGATTTTCCTGCGCTACGACCTGTTCGGCGGCAGAGGCCCCGCGATGTTCATCGGGAACCTCCCCGAGGGCTCGCCCGCCCGCGACACCGGCGACGACGTGCCCTTCGAGGTGCGGCAGCTGCTCGCGGCGCTGGAGAACGACGAGCCGGTCGAGTTCGTCTCGGCCGAGGACTTCCCGGTCATGCTCGGGGACGACCTGCTGATCGTGAAGAAGGTCAAGGTCAGCGAGGAGCGGGTGTTCTGCGCCCAGTTCGGGCGCAGCGACGGCGTCCAGGTCACCATCGCCTCCTGGGACCGACCGATTTCGGACGACCTGTATCAGCTGCTGAAGCCGCTCCCGGCGGACATGTTCCAGCAGGGCTGACCGGCGGGTCCGCCACGGGCCCGGACGTCGCTTGACGGTTTCGATCACCGGTTCGTACAGTCGCGAACATGTCGTGCCGTCTCCCGCTGCTGACCCGTCGCAGGCATCTCGACCTGCGGCGCACCGCCAGCGCGGCGTGTCCGGGCCGCTGAGGGGACGCTCGTCCCCGTGGCGGCGGGCGGCCGGCCGTACCTGGCCGGCGCCGGATCCGGGGGTGGGCCGCGAACCGACCCCCGGGCCGCCAGTCGGTACCGCGCGCCGGGGGGTGTGTCCCGTGCTGCGCCGCCCGCGTTCGCCGAGCCCACGCTGCCGCCCGGAGGCCCCAGCACCATGACGACCCGTGCCGCTGATCGTTCGCCCGCAGACCGTTCCCCGTCGGCCGTGCCGACGACGGGTTCCGGCCAACCCGCGCCCGACCGGTCGGCCGTCGAGGCGGCCCTCGCCGGGCTGCCCCGGGTGGTCGACCTGCTCGCCGCCCGGGCCGAGGAGCACGACCGGGACGCCACCTTCCCGTACCAGGGCATCGAGGCGGTGCACGAGGCCGGGCTGCTCACCCTGACCGTCGACCGGCGGTACGGCGGGCCGGGCGGCACGCTCGCCGACACCGTCCGGGTCCTCGCCCAACTCGGGCGCGGGGACGCCTCGGTGGCCGTGGTCACCGCGTTCACGCTGCTGGCGCACGCCGAGCAGGCGCGCCGGGCGGCCTGGCCGGCGGCCGGCTACCGGCGGCTGCTCACCGAGTCCCGGCGCGGGCCCGCCCTGGTCAACGCGCTGCGCGCGGAGCCCGGTTCGCGGCCCGGGGCGCTGCCGGAGACGGTGGCCCGGCGGGACGGCGACGGCTGGTCGCTGAGTGGCCGGAAGACGTACTGCACCGGGGCCGAGGCGCTGGCCTGGATGGCGGTGACCGCGCGGACCGACGAACCCGAGCCCCGGACCGGGACGTTCCTGGTGCGCGGCGAGAGCGAGGGGCTGGAGATCGACCCGACCTGGGACCAGCTCGGCCTGCGGGCCAGTGCCAGCCACGACGTGGTGCTGGACCGGGTCCGGGTGCCGGCCGATCTCGCGCTGGGCCTCACCGCCCCCAAGGGGAACGGGAGTTCGGTCGAGGAGCGGGCCGCCGCCGAAGCCGCGGCCGCCGAACTGTCCCGCGCCTGGCAGGAGCTGGCCCTCTCCGCGGTGGCGGTCGGCGTGGCCCGGGCGGCCCAGGCCTGGCTGGTCCGCTTCCTCAACCAGCGCACTCCGGCCAACCTGACCGAACCGCTCGGTACCCTGCCCCGCTACCGCTGCGCCCTCGGCGAGATCGAGGCCCAACTGATCGGCGCCGAGGAGCTGGTGGCGGGGCTGGCCCCGCGGGTGGACCGGGGCGAGCCGGACGCGGTCGCCCGGACCGGTCCGGCCCACCTGCTGGCCGTCCGGGCCGCCACCTCGGCCGTCCAGCAGGCGGTGTCGCTCACCGGCAACCCGGGCCTGAGCCGGCGTTACCCGTTGGAGCGTTACCTGCGGGACGTGCTCAGCAGCCGGGTCCACCTGGCCCCGGACGAGGCCGTGCTGGAGGCCGCCGGCCGGGCCGCCCTGGAACGCGGCGCCCGGCCGTAGCCCGTCCCGTCAGCCGGCCGAACCAGCCGGGCCGGCTGGTTCAGCGCGTCCCGACCGCGGCCCGGACGGCCCGGCGGGCCAGCGCGGCGTCGTCGTAGAGCCGGCGGATCATGATCCGCTGCTCCTCGCCGGCGCCCGGGACGTCGTACAGCCGGATCTCCCGCATCAGCACCAGCACCAGGTTCACCAGGAACGCGTCCCGGGCCAGCGTGCCGCCGCTCTGGGCGAGTTGGCTGATCTGGCGGCGCGCGGCCGTGTCGCCGGAGAGCACGCTCCAGAGCACCGCCAGGTCGTACCCGGGCAGGTACCAGCCGGCCTGCTCCCAGTCGACCAGCACCGGCCCTGACGGCGCCAGCAGCATGTTGCTGAGCAGGGCGTCGCCGTGGCAGAGCTGCAACGGGGTGTGGCCGAGGCCGTGCAGCAGGCCGCGCAGGTCACCGGCGTCCCGGTCGGTGAGCTGGCCCACCGAGTGGTACCGGGCGATCTCCACCTGGTAGTCCAGGCGCGGCTGGAACACGTCGGTCGGCGGCCGCCACAGGTTGAGCGTCCGGACGGCGGTGAGCAGCGCCCGCACCTCGCCCGGGGTGGGCGCGTTGACGGGGTGGCGCTCCCGGGCGGCCGGCCGCCCGGGAACGCGCTCCAGGACGAGCACGCAGCGGTCGTGGTCGGCCGCGACCAGCCGGGGCAGCCGCACCGGCGGACGGTGCCGGACGAACGCCCGGTAGACCGCGACCTCGTGGTGGAAGTCGGCCACCAGCTGCTCGAAGTGCCCGCTCCGCACCGCCTGCGGCGCCAGGCACTTGGCGACCACCGGGGCCCGCCCGATGGTCCCCGCCACCAGGATGTGGCGGCTCCCCTCGCGCAGCACCTGGCGCGGGGTGAACGCCGGACATATCCGCGCGACGCTCGCCAGCGCGGCCCGTACCGCCGGGGTCTGCAACGCCGACGGGTCGATCCGCTCGGGGCCGAGGGGCTGACCGGGGCGGTGCGGCTGGCGGAGCACCCGGCCGTCGGCCTGGCGGGCGAGCGGGATCCGGCCACCGGCGGGCAGGGCGGTGTCGGGGCCGCGCAGCCCCAGCGCCGTACGGCCGGCCGGGACCCGGGCTTCCGTGGGCCGGCCCTCGGTGCCGCGCGGAGCCACCGGACGGCTCTGCGGGGGCACCGGCTTGGGGCCGGGACGGCCGGCGGCTGCGGTGGGGGGGCGCAGCGCGGTACGGGTCGCGGTCGGCGAGGGGGTCGTCGCTGAGGAGTACATGGGGTGAGGGTGGTCCCTTCCTGTCCGTCGGCGGGGCGCGCCCCGCGGTGCGGGGAGGGCCGGTGCCGTGTGCTTCCTGGCGTGACGGCGGCCCTCGCTCGGGCGGTGGGTGGTGCGCGGGCGCCGGGCACGGACGAGGGGTCAGGACCCCTGCTGCGGCGGTGTCCCGACCGTCCGCACCCTGGGGAATGCGGTCGGCCGGACTGCCGTGGCCGTGCCCGGCGCCCCCGCGCCACCCGGCCGCGCCACCCCCTCGGGTGACAACCGGGGACGTCCCGTGCCACGGTCGGGGGACTGCCCCGACGCCGGTGGGACGCCGCCCGACCCGGGGGCGAGGTGGCGCACCCCTACAACACACCCGCGGCGCACTGGCTTAGTAGTCTGGCGGGCCCTGGCGAACGGTGGCGAATGCTCGCCTGGCACTTGCCGGAGCCTCTAGCCTCGAACCAGCCGAGGAACCTGGGGGCTTCACGTGAGCAGGGGACCCAACACCCGACTCGCCGACCTGTTCGTCCTGACCGGATGGTCGAAGGGCGAACTGGCACGGCTGGTCAACCGCCGGGGTGCCGCGATGGGGCAGCAGCAGCTGTCCACCGACACGTCGAGGGTACGGCGTTGGATCGAGCAGGGGGAGATCCCGCGCGATCCGGTGCCGAGGGTGCTGGCAGCCGTGTTCACGGAGCGGCTCGGCCGTGTCGTCACCACTGAGGACCTCGGTCTCGAACGACACCGGCCCACCAGGTCCGGAGCGGCTCCGTCCGCAGCAGTGCCATGGTCGCCGGATAGAACGGCCGCGGTCCTCACCGAGTTCACGGGAATGGACCTCATGCTGAACCGACGTGGATTGGTGGGCGCGGGTGCCGCGCTCACGGCCGGGACGGTCATCGCCGACTCCCTGAAGGGCTGGCTGGGCGGGGACGCGGTCGCGTACGCGGCCTCGGTGCCCGGACCGCGACAGGTGATCACCGAGGGCGGGGCGCGCCCGGTGGTGGACGTGTACGACGCGGGCCCGGTCGGGCTCGACGAGGTGGAGTCGCTGGAGCGCTCGGTGGAGGTGTTCCGGGCCTGGGACGCGGCCCGCGGCGGCGGCCTCCAGCGCAAGGCGGTGGTCGGTCAACTCAACGAGGTGGGCGGATTGCTGACGCACCGCCACGGCACCGCCGTGGAGCAGCGGTTGTGGCTGGTCGCGGCCAACCTGGCGGTGCTGGCGGGCTGGATGTCGCACGACGTGGGCCTGGAGCCCACCGCCCAGCGGTACTTCGTGATCGCGGCCGAGGCGGCCAAGGAGGCGGGCGACCGGCCGCGGGCCGGCGAGGCGATCTCCCGGGCCGCGCGGCAGATGGTGCACCTGGGCCGGGCCGACGACGCGATCGACCTGATGTCGGCGGCGAAGGCGGGTGGCGGCCGGCTGCTGCCGAGAACACGGGCGATGTTCAACACCGTCGAGGCCTGGGCGCACGCCTCGATCGGGCACTCGCAGGACACCTGGCGGCTGCTCGGCGAGGCCGAGGACCTGTTCGCCGAGGACGCGCCGGAGGCCTCGCCGTCCTGGATGCAGGTGTTCGACGAGGCCGAACTGCGCGGCATGCAGGCGCTGGTGCTGCGCACGCTGGCCGAGCACGAGCCGGCGGCCGCCGCGCAGGCGCAGCGGCACGCGGAGCGGGTGATCACGCTGCGGGAGGGCACCGGTCAGCTGCGTTCGGCGCTGTTCGACCGGATCACCCTGGCCTCGGTGCACTGGCTCACCGGGGAGCCGGACGCGGCGCAGACCCAGGCCAAGCTGGCGATGAACCTGATCGGCCAGAACTCCTCGCACCGGACCTGGGACCGGCTGCGGGAGATGTACCGGCTGACCGCGCGCTACCGGGGGCTGCCGGTGGTGGACGAGCTGCGGGCGGAGCTGGGGCGGGAGTTGCGGGCGGCGGACGCCAAGAAGCGGCCGAAGCTCTCCTGAGGCCGCCCCGGGGCTGTCCGTGGGACGGCTCCGGCGCGGGACGGTTCAGGCTCGGAACGGCTCCGGCGCGGGACGGTTCAGGCTCGGAACGGCTCCGGCGCGGGATGGTTCGGGCGCGGGCCGGTTCAGGTCAGGGACACCGAGCGGAGCACCATGCGCAGCGCCGTGACGGTGCCGTCCGGGCCGAGGACGGGCTCGCCCGCGCACTCCACGTACTCGCGCAGGCCGTCGGCCCGGCGGACCCGCAGGGTGCCGACGGCGACGCGCCCGTGCACCAGGGCGTCGGTCATCATCCGCCGCAGCACCGGTCGGTCCGCCTCGGGGAGGCGGTCGGGCAGCCGGTCGAGGCTGAGCGGGCCGTGCCCGGGGTCGCAGCCGAGCAGCTGGTAGGTCTCCGCGTTCCAGCGGACGCCGTCGGTGAGCAGGTCCCACTCGGCGGAGCCGATCCCGGGGCTGGACGGCTCCTGCGCCGTGCCGTCCACTCTGCCGTCCGTTCCGCTGTCGTCACCGTCGTCGGGGTCGCCCCCCGGGCCGCCGTTCGTGGCGCCCGGGCCGTTCGCCGCGCCCGCCGGGCCGCCGTCCATCGTGGTGGCCGGCGGGCGGGCGGTGGCTAAGGGCATGTTCATGACGGGTCCATCGCTCGGGAGCGGCCCGCTCGATGCGGGCCTGCGGGTTGTGAGAAGACTGTCGCACAGCGCAGTCACCCCCGTGGGCGATTTGGACAGATCGCAGGCAAAATTCCCGTGGCATATGCCACTGTGGCACCGGCCTTCGTCGCCCTGTGTGCGGACGGGTGCCCGAGGCGGTAACCTTCGGTGATTCCGGCGCCCGGGCGCCCACCGCAGTACCGACCAGAGACCCCGGCGACGGAAATCCCGTTGCCACTACGACCGCCGCAACGGATGCTGACCTCATGTTCGAGCCAGTGATAGCACCTAGTGCCAGCCTCCTCGGCCTCCTTCAGCGAGGCCGCGGTGACGGGCAGCTCCACGCGCTGGCCGCCGACCGTACCGAGGCCATCGCCGCACTGGAGGAGTGCGTCACCAGGGATCCCCGAGCGGACTGGCAGGTCGAGAGCCGCTCGCTGTACTACGCCCGTCTCTACATGGAGCTGGAGGCCCCCCTCGACGGGATCGAGGACCACCTCCACTCGCCCGAGGACCTGGTCAGCGACGACGAGAACCGCACCGGGCTGGCCCTCTCCGTCCTGGGCCACCTCGCCGCGTACGGCCGGCGCGACGCGCTGCTGATGCTGCGCGAGTACGCCGCCACCGGCGCCAACTGGGCCTGGGCCCTCGACGAGCTCGCCCTGCGCGACGACGACCGCGGCCTGCTGCTGCTCGGTACCGCCGTGCTGGACCACTTCCCGGCGGGCCCCGAGGGCGACGCCGAGCTGCGCGAGTTCATCCGCAACGCGTACGAGCCCCGGCCCTGGCGGCTGTGGGCGGCCTACCATCCGAGAGTGGCGGCGGCCAGCGAGCAGTCCCCCTTCGACCTCTGGCAGCGCCAGCTCAACCGCAGCGGCGTCACCCCCGGCTGGTCCACCGCCGACGTGCTGGCCTGGGCCGACCAGGGCGACCTCGGCGGCCTCGGCGCGGGCGCCTTCCTCGGCCGCCCCGACGCCGGCCCCGAGCCGGCCCGCGGCGCCGACCCGACCGGGCCCGACGCCGTGGACCGGCGCGCCGCCGCGGCCGCCCGCTGCCTGACCGCCGTGGTCCGGCCCGAGGACCGGCCGCTCGTGCTGGAGGCCGCGCGCGGCGGACTGCCCGGCGCCCGCCGCGCGGCCCTGCGGTACCTGGTCGACCAGCGGGACCCGGCCGCCGTCGAGCTGATCGAGGCCGCCGCCGCCGACGTGGACGACCGGATCGTGCGCGCCGCCCTGGAACTGCTCGGCCGGATGCGCGGCCCCGAGGTGCTGGCGCACGCCCGCCGCTGGGCCGACCCGGCCACCGGCGGGGCCGACAGCGCCCTCGGCGAGGCGGCCGTCCAGCTGCTCGCCGACGCCGGGGAGCCGGCCGACGCACCGCTGGTGGTCGCTGGGCTGCGCCGCTGGGTGTCGGTCCGCGGGGTCGCCGGCCCCGGTCTCGGGTCGCTGGTCGACGGTGCGGGGCGGCTGGCCGCCGCCGACGCCGTCCCCGTCCTGCGCCACGTCTACGGGGAGGCCGCCTCCTCCGAACTGCGCGGACGTGCCGCCCGGGCGCTGGCCGCGACCGATGTGCACTTCCCCGAGGGGCCCGCCGTCGAGTGCCTCTGGGACTGCGAGGAGTCCACCCGCGAGCTCGCCGCGCGCCACGTCGCCACCACCGGCGACGCGCGTGTGCTGGAGCGCCTGCGCCGGCTCGCCGCCGACCCGGCCGAGGAGGCCGAGGTCCACGCCGCCGTCCGCGGCCGGCTGACCGCCGCCCGGGAGTTCGGGCGTTAGGGTCCGCTGACGACGCGCGCGTGGGCCGGGACACCGAGGACGGTGTCCCGGCCCACGCTGTTTTCCGCCCTTGTTCGTCGCGTTTCTGAAACGTCGTTCTATGTCACCGCGCCCGCTCGGGCGGCGGGCCGGGCGCGGACCCAGGTGCGGTCCTCGGTGAGGTAGCGCTCGACCCCCAAGCCGGCGTCCGCGAGCGCCTGCTCGAACGCCTCGGTGCTGAGCGGGCGGGACAGGAAGGTCTGCGTCCAACGGGCGTCCGGGAACTCGTACTCGACGTGAACGGAGTTCACGCCGTCCCCGACCGGCGTCGCCGAGGCGATCCGGACCAGTCCGTCCGCCCCGATCCGGCTCTCGCGCGGCACGTTGCGGTGCCAGTCCTCGCCCTCGCGCTGCACCAGGACGCAGCCGTCCTCGGCCACATGGCGCCGGCAGGTCTCCAACAGGCCCTGGCGGACCGCGACATCGCCCGCGTGGACCAGGAAGGAGGCGAGCAGGACGACGTCGAAGCGCTCGCCGAGGTCCAGCCGCTCGATCGGGCTGCGGACGGTGCGGACGCCGTCGCGCACCTGGGCCAGCATCGCGGCGGACTCGTCCACGGCCGTCACGGTGAAGCCCCGGTCGGTCAGCGGGTGCGTCATCCGGCCCACGCCGCAGCCCAGTTCGAGGATGCTCGCGCCGGCCGGCACCGCGCCCTCGATCACGTCCGGCGCCTCGCCCACCGGGAGCCGGGTCCACACCTCGACCGCGCAGCCGTCCGGGGTGATCGCGCCCGGTCCCGTTCCGTCGTAGCCCTCGCGTCGCTCGTCGCTCATGCGGATCATCCGAACACGGAACGGACGGTGGGGGAAGAGGGCGTGGAGACGGGGGTTCCCAGATACCCCCGAGGGGTATATGTTCGCTGTCGACGGAGCGAGCGAGCGGCGCCACGGAGCAGTCGGAGGACGAGATGGCACACCCCACCCAGCACGGGCAGCAGCACGCCGGGCACGCCGGCCACGAGGGGCACCAGGGACACGAGGGGCATGGGCACCACGAGCACCACGGGCACGCGGGGCACGGTGCGCAGGCCGGCGGGGCGAGTTGGCGGACCGCCGCCCAGGCGACCCTGCACTGCCTCACCGGCTGCGCCATCGGCGAGGTGCTCGGCATGATCCTGGGCACCGCCTTCGGCCTGCACAACGGCGCGACCGTGGTGATCTCGGTGCTGCTGGCCTTCGTCTTCGGCTACGCGCTCACCATGCGCGGCGTGCTGAAGGCCGGGCTGGACCTCGGCGCCGCCGTCAAGGTCGCGCTGGCCGCCGACACCGTGTCGATCCTGGTGATGGAGCTGATCGACAACACCGTGATGGTCGCCGTGCCGGGGGCGATGGACGCGACCCTGGCGGACGCGCTGTTCTGGTTCTCGCTGGCCGGTTCACTGGTGCTGGCCTTCCTGCTGACCGTCCCGGTCAACCGCTGGATGATCGGGCGCGGCCAGGGTCATGCCGTCGTCCACGCCCACCACGGCCACCACTGAGTCCCTGCCCCGCACCGCGCGAAGGCCGCGGCCGGGTGCGGGGGCACCCCCCGGGGCCGCCCCCGGCGGGCGCCGGCCCCCGCGGG
>NZ_JBEOSA010000071.1:0-48949 GCF_040302625.1 Kitasatospora sp. NPDC097643
CGGGTGCTGGGGTTCTGCCGGTGGATGCGGGTGTGGTGCTGGTGGTCGGGGGGACGGGGAAGACGGGGCGGCGGGTGGCGGAGCGGTTGTCGGCGTTGGGGTACGGGGTGCGGGTGGGGTCGCGGTCGGGTGCGGTGGGGTTCGACTGGCAGGACGAGGGGACGTGGGAGGGGGCGTTGGAGGGGGTGAGTGCGGCGTATCTGACGTATTACCCGGATCTGGCGTTTCCGGGGGCGGTGGAGGCGGTGGGGGCGTTCGCGCGGTTGGCGGTGGAGCGTGGGGTGCGACGGTTGGTGTTGTTGTCGGGGCGTGGTGAGGAGGCTGCGGAGGCGGGGGAGAAGGCGGTGATGGAGGCGGGGGCCGCGTGGACGGTGGTGCGGTGTGCGTGGTTCAACCAGAACTTCAGTGAGAGTTTCTTCCTGGATCCGGTGCGGGCAGGGGTGTTGGCGTTGCCGGTGGGGGGTGCGGTGGAGCCGTTCGTGGATGCGGATGACATCGCGGATGTGGCGGTGGCGGCGTTGATCGGTCCGGGGCATGCGGGTCGGGTGTACGAGTTGACGGGGCCGCGGTTGTTGTCGTTCGCGGAGGTGGCGGTGGAGTTGTCGCGGGCGACGGGTCGTGAGGTGCGGTTCGAGGCGGTGTCGGCGGGGGAGTACCGGCGGGTGTTGGACGAGGCGGGGTTGCCGGGGGAGTTTGCGGAGTTGTTCTCGGTGATCCTGGACGGTCGTAACGCGTCGTTGGGGGACGGGGTGTGGCAGGCGTTGGGTCGTGCGCCGAAGGACTTCGCGGAGTACGCCCGCGAGGCCGCGGCCACCGGCGTCTGGCAGGTGTGAACCGCGGCGGCCGGGCCGACCGGCCCCCCTCCCGCCCCTCCGTCCGTCCACTGGTCCACACCACTGATCGTCGGCACCGGGCGTCGCCCGCTTCCTGAACTCCCGCCCGGGCCGGCTCCGGGAGGGGGCGGGAGGCGGCATCCGGTGCCGTGAGGGTCCCCGCGCAGGGCGGGGACCGGGGAGAAACCGAAGGAATGCCGATGAGCTCGCACCAGACCCCGACTCCAGCCTCCTACACCACCCCGCCGGCCTACGGCGCCCTCGGCGGCCCGGCACCGGCCGCCCCCGCCACCCGGAGCAAGGCCGCCGGGCCCGTCCTGGTGGGCGCCACCATCGCCATGGGCCTGATGGCCGGCCTGTTCTTCGCCTTCGACGTCTCGGTGATGCCGGGCCTGGCCGCCGGTGACGACCGGACCTACGTGACGGCCATGCAGAACATCAACAAGTCGATCGAGAACGGGCTGTTCGGGCTGGTCTTCGTCGGTGCCTTCGTCGCCACCGGCGTGGCGGCCTGGCTCCAGCACAAGGCCGGCCGGCGGCAGGCCGCGCTGTGGGCGGCCGCGGCGACCGTGCTCTACGTGGCCGCGCTGATGGTCACCATGGGCGTCAACATCCCGCTCAACAACGAGCTGGCGCAGGCCGGTGACCCGTCCCAGATCCACGACTTCGCCGCCGTGCGCACCAAGTTCGAGGGCACCTGGGTGGCCACCAACATGCTGCGCACGCTGCTCTGCACGGCCGGTCTGGTGTCACTCACCCGGGCGCTGGTCCTGCACGGCCGCGGCTCGCGCTGAACACCCCGGCCCCGCACCGGGGTCACCGCCCCCGGCGAACCCCGCCGGGGGCGCTCGGCGTCAACCCCCCGAGAGGCTGGCCGAATTCACCTCCGGCGGGTCGCGACCCCGCCCCGGGTCGGCGCAGACTGTCCGGTACCGGGGAGCTCCGAGACCAGGGGGTGGCCATGTCCGCACGAACCGGCAGGCGCACGGGAGTTGGACGGACGGGAGTTGGACGGACGGGAGTTGGACGGACGGGACGGTTCAGGACCGCGATGGGTGCGCTGGCCGTCGCCCTGACGGCCGCGGCGGCGGTCGCGATCCCGGCCGCACCCGCCGAGGCGGCCTCCGGCAAGGTCGTCTACCTCACCTTCGACGACGGGCCCAGCCCCACCTACACGCCCAGGATCCTCGGGATCCTCTCCCGGTACGGGGTGCGGGCGACCTTCTTCGAGATCGGGGAGAACGTCGCCGCGCACCCGGCGATCACCGCCCAGGTCGCCCGGCAGGGCCACAGCGTGCAGAACCACTCCTGGTCGCACCCCGACCTGCGCCGGCTCTCCGGCTCCGCCGTCTCCTCCCAGATCGCCGGCACCGACCGGGTGATCCGCGCCCAGACCGGGCGGACCCCCACCTGCCTGCGGCCGCCGTACGGGGCGGTGAACTCCACCGTCCGCTCCCGGGCGGCCGCGCTCGGCAAGCAGGTCGTGCTCTGGTCGGTGGACCCGACCGACTGGTCGCGGCCGGGTACGGCGGCCATCCAGTCGCGGGTGCTGAACAACGTCCGACCGGGCTCCGTCATCCTGCTGCACGACGGCGGCGGCGACCGCAGCCAGACCGCCGCCGCGCTGCCGACGATCCTGTCCACCCTGAAGGCCCGCGGCTACACCTTCGCCACCCTCTGCGGCTGAACCGGCCGGACCGGCTGGACCCGCTGAACCGGCCGGACCGGCCGGACCAGTCGGACCGGGCGAACCGGCCGGACCCTAGTCGCGGGGGACGAGCCGGAAACCGGTGACCATCTCCGGGCTGATCCGCACGATGTGGTCCATGGCCCCCTCCACCCACGGGCTCAGCAGCGCCCGGTGCCGGGCCACGGCCACGGGGTCGGTCACCATGCGGGCGTAGCCGGTGACCACCACGCTCCACCCCAGACGGGTGTGCGGGTCGATCGCGTCCACCTGGTAGGCGGTGACCGCCCCGGGCGCGTCGGTGACCGTCGACGCGATCGCCGCGCCCTCCGGCGTGCAGAAGACCACGCAGCCGTCCAGGACGGCATGGTTGACCGGGCGGACGGCCGGCAGGGCGTGATGGGTGAAGACCACGCGCCCGAACGGCACGCTGCCGACCAGTCGCAGCGCCTCCTCCTCCGCCAGCGGGACCATCCGTCTCGGCACCTGTTCCCGGTGGCCGCGGGTCATCACCTGGCGGCGCACCGACTCGTCACTCATGTCCTCACCTCGCTGGTCCCGGCGGTCGCTTCGCGAAGCGCGTACCGCCTGCTCACGCCTTCCCTGCAATCAGGCCCAGGTGGCCGTCGAAGCGCCGGTACAGCACCCTTCCGCGCCCGCTGACCGGGTGCGCGAAGAACAGGAACGGCAGTTCGGCGTCCACCAGGCGTCCGACGGCCTGGGCCTCACTCAGACGCGGCGCGGCACACGGGCTGAGCGTGAGCGGCACGGAGCCGCGCCGGGGCGGGGCCGCCGCAGTGGTGCGGGCCAGCCGGTAGCCGGTCGGCCCCACCCGGTAGACCACGGCGTCGGTCTCCGTCGCCGGGTCGGTGAACAGGTGGATGTCGTAGTCCATCGCGTCCATCGTCCGGGTCGCGGCCTCCGGGGAGCACCACACCAGTGACGGCTCCTTGACCCGTACCACCTTCGGGCCGCCGCCCGCAGGGACGGCGACGACGGCCGCACCGCGACGCGGGGCGAGCGGCCACGGGCGCGGCGCCCAGCTCCCCGTGACGGCCCCGATCCGCTCGCGCAGCGCCTCCGTCACCCGGTCCAGTGCCTCGCCGAACCCGGCCGCCTCCTGGATGCGGATGCGGCGGCCGTCGACCTCGGCGTTCACCTGCGCCAACACCCCGCCGGCGACGCCCTCCAGCCGGATGCGCAACGCCTCCACGAGAGTGCTCACGCCGGCGGCGGCGGCCACGGCCGCGATGCGGGCACGAGCCTCGGCCAGGATCTCGTGCGGAAGGCCCTCGAACGCCTTCACCGTGATCGCCTCGCCCATGGGTCCAGGCCTTTCTGCTGACTGCCGGCCGATCTGTCTGCGTCCGTGCGGCCACAAGGATCACCCCAGGCCAGCCCGGTCACAAGGGCCCAACGACCCCGATGGTCCCGGGACCTCCTGGCCCTGGCACCTCCTCGCCCCGGCGCCTGCTCGCCCCGGCACCGCCTCGCGCACCGGGGACCACCGGCACGCGGCATTCGGTGCCGCTCGGCCGTGGGCGAAGGGCCGTTGGACCCTCGCCCGGCACCACCGGCCCGGCGGATGCTCGTATCACCGGCGCTCCCCGCCGGGAGCTGGGAGTGAATGACCATGACCACCGAAACCGCCCTCACCGCCACGGACCTGCGCCTGCTGGCCGAGGCCGGTGGCGCGGCGCCGTCGCTGCACAACAGCCAGCCCTGGCGCTTCCGCCCCACCCCGGACCTGCTCGGCCTGGAGGTCCATGCGGACCCGCGCCGGGCCGTCCCGGTCGCCGACCCGGACGGCCGGGCGCTGCACATCTCGATCGGCGCCGCCCTGTTCAACCTGCGCGTGGCCGCCGCCCACCTCGGCCGCGAGGCCGGCGTCCGGCTGCTGCCGGCCGGCGCGGGCGTGCAGCCGTGCGCCGTCGTCGACCTCTCCGCGCCGGCCCGCGCACCGGAGCCGTTCGGCAAGGACCTCTACCGGGCGATCGCCGCGCGGCACTCCAGCCGACAGCCGTTCACCAACCGGGACGTCCCCGAGGCGCTGGTCGCCGACCTCATCTCGGCCGCCCAGGCGGAGGGCGTCACGCTCACCATGCTGGAGGAACACGGCGTACGGCGGGTCCTCGCGCTCACCTCCGAGGCCGAGGGGCGGATCGCCGCCGACCTCACCCGCGAGAGCGAGACCCGCCGCTGGCTGCGCCTGGAGCCGTCCTACGACGGCATCCCGCTCGCCGCCCTCGGCTCGCACGACCACGACGCCCGCGTCCCGATGCGCAGCTTCACCGGCCACCCGCCGCACCACACCACCCCGGCGGGACGCTTCGAGGCACTGCCGCAACTCGCGATCCTCACCACCCACTTCGACCACCCGGCCGACTGGCTGCGCACCGGTCAGGCGATGGAGCGGGTCTGGCTGCTGGCCACCGTCCACGGTCTGCGCGCCTCCGTGCTGCACCAGGCCGTCGAGATCCCCGACACCCGCTGGCGTCTGCGCGACCCCGCCGACGGCCCCGCCCACGCCCAGCTGGTCCTGCGCCTCGGCTATGGCCCGCCCGGCGCCGCCAGCCCGCGCCGCCCGGTCGAGGACATCCTCGACACCCCACAGGCGTAGCGGGACCGACTGAACTCCGTGCCGGGAGCTCCAGGCCCCCGGCACGGAGTTCAGTCGTAGCTCCGGCGAGTTCAGTCGTAGCCACTGACCGGTCGGTCAGTGGCTACGTCAGTCGGGCCCGGTGGCGCCGGTCAGTCGGGCCCGGTGGCGAGGGTGCGTGCCATGCCGTCCAGCGCGAGCTCCATCGCCTGCCAGGGGCGTCCGCTGTGGAACGGCCGGCCGGCGCGGAACTGGACGGGAAGGTACAGGCCGAGGGTCTTCTTGCCGAGGCGCCAGAGCGGGGAGGTGCCGACCCGGTAGCGGTCTCCGGCGTCGGCCGCGACGCGCACCGGGTGGGCGGGATCGCCGGTCTCCTCCAGCGGCACCTGGGCGAAGGTGGCCCGGTCGAACATCTCCATCACGCACATGCTGATCGGTTCGAACGGCCGCGGCCGGGCGAGCAGTGCGGGATCGACCATCGTGGTGATGTGCTCGGCCACGGCGTGGGCCTGGAGGAAGGCCAGGAAGGCCTGCTTCACGGGGAAGTCGCCGGCGTCGCCCGGGGCGTAGATCTGCGGGTGACCGTGGACCTGGCGGGTGACGGAGAGGGTGGTCAGGAAGCCGCGGTCGTCGCCGGGCAGGCCGGGGTGGTCCACGGCGGCGACGTAGGGCGGGAAGGCGACGAGCAGGTCGTACGGACGGGTGGTCCCGTCGGTGTAGCGGACCTCGTCGGGGCCGACCTTGTCGACCACGGCCGAGGTGTGGCCCTCGATGCCCCGGACCGCGAACTCGTGCTCCACCACCCGGTGCAGGCGTGGCCCGAAGGCCTGGATGTAGCCGGACTCGTAGGTGGTCCAGGTGAGGTGGACGTGCGAGCGGAGCTCGGCCCGGCGCAGCCAGGTGTCCAGCATCAGCGCGATCTCGTACAGCGGCCCGGCGCACTTGTTGTTCGGCGGTACGAGGAAGAGCACCTGCCGGTGCTGCCCGGCCTGCGCCGCGTCCTTGAGCTCCTGGAACCGTCGGCCCAGCGAGCGCATCTGCCGGGGCGTCCAGACGGACTGGGCGTGCTCGGCGAGGCCCGGCACCTCCTGCGGGTGCATCGCGGCACCGGTGGCGAGGACGAGGAAGTCGCCGCGCAGCCGGGTGCCGTCGGTGAGCTCCACGGCCAGGGCGTCGGGGTCCACTCCGGACACCGAGCCCTGGTGGAAGGCGATGTGGCGGCGGAACAACGGGTCGGGGAGGCGGATGTGCAGCGGGGCCTCGTCGGCGCCGAACGGGAGGTAGATGGTGTTGGGCTTGAAGAGGAAGTCCTCCCGGTCGGCGGCGAGCGAGATGCGGACGCGGTCGCCGAGCAGGTGGCGGAGGCCGAAGGCCGTCTCCAGGCCGGCGAAACCCCCGCCCACCACGAGAACACGTGGCTTCGCGGTCATCGTCGAAGCTCCTTCCGGTCGCGAACGGACGTTGGCACACAAGGGACGTTGGAACACCAAGGGACGGTGGGAACGCGAGCCGCTAGTCGAACGTCGTGTATCCGGAGTCGACGACGGGCGGGCCGTCGGGGCGGATGCTCCGGCCCGTGATGCCCGTGGGCCGGATGCGCATCCAGGTGTCCCGGATGCCGCCCGCCCAGGGGTGGGGGTTGGCGTGCTTCCTGAACCAGCGCACGGCCTCCTCGTCGGAGACGATCGAGACGGTGCCGTTCAGGAGCACGCTCCAGCCGGTGGCGAACACCTCGTCCAACTGGTCGGCCTCGAAGGCGACGTCCTGGTCGGCGGCCCTGGCGAGCTCGCCGTCCGCCCTGGTGCGGTAGACGACGGTGGCGTCGACCACGCGGTAGTTGACGGGCAGCGCCGCCAGGCCGTGCGGTGTCGACAGCACCACCCGGCCGACGCCGCCGGGGGCGAGCCTGGCCCAGCAGGCCGCCGGGTCCAGGTCCTCCAGCCGCACGCGGGCGTTGCCGCGGGACCGTCCGGACGGGGCGTCGACGCCGCTGCCGAGCAGACAGCCGACCGTCGTGTCCAGCGCGTCGGCCAGCCGGATCAGCGTGTCGACGCCGACCGGGACGGGGTTGGTCTCCAGGTACTCCAGGAACCCCGGGTCCAGGCCGCTGCGCGCCGCCACCAGCTCACGGCTCAGCCCGAGTTGGGTGCGGCGGTGGGAGACCCGGCGCCCGAGGTCGCCGGGATCGGCCGGGCGGGAGTGCGCCCGGTCCTGGTTCGTGGTCTTCATGGCAACCTCCCTGTTCAGGCCGGGGCGCCGTTCGGGACGATCACCAGCGGGACGGTGCACCGGTGCACCAGGGCGCGGCCGGTGGAACCGAACAGCAGGCCGCGGAAGCCACCGAGACCCCGGCTGCCGATCACCAGGCAGCGGGCCCGGGTCGCGACGGCCGCCAGCATCGGGGCCGGGGAGCCGGTGAGCACCTCGTGCCGCACCCGGATGTCCGGGTACTTCTCCTGCCAGCCGGCCAGGGATTCGGACAGGTCCACCAGGCTCTCCTCGACCAGGTCCGGCTGGACGGCCTCGGCGGTGCGCCGGACCACCACGGCCTGGACGTCGGCCCCGGCGAGCGAGGCCTCCTCGAAGGCGAAGCCGATCGCCGCCCGGGACGCCTCGGAGCCGTCCACCCCGACCACGACGGGACCGGGGCCGGACACGTCCTCCGGCGGTTCGGGGACGAGGGCGATCGGGCAGGGCAGGTGGCCGACCAGGGACGCTCCCTTGGAGCCGATCGGCAGCGCGGAGTGCGCCTCGGTCAGCCGGCGGACGCCGAGGACGAGCTGCGCGGCCTCCTCGGCCGCCTCGCGCAGCACCCGCACCGGCCTGCCCTCGACCAGCCTGGGCGTGATCTCCAGCCCGGGGTGCCGTTCGGCGGCCAGTAGCCGGGCGGTGTCCAGCAGCGTGTCGCCGGCGGCCCGGAGGCCGATCGCCCAGTGGTGGCCGGCCTCTCCCTCGGGTCGGCCGGTGGGCCATTCCTGGGCGTGCAGCAGGTGCAGCGGCAGACCGCGCCCGGCGGCCTCGTCCGCGGCCCAGCGCACGGCCCAGCGGCTCGCCTCGGAGCGGTCGACGCCCACGATCACCGGGCGGCGGGTTTCGAAGCCGTTCATCGTGGTCTCCTTTCGGCCCCGGCCGGCGCCGTCACCGGCTCTGTGCGAAGCCTTGACCACCCTCATCGTGGGCCGCCGCGACGCGGGGACGGGAGGGCCGGTCGGGCCCGGGCAAGGGGCCAGTGGTCCCCGACGTCCCACGAGGCGGTCCCCGGGCCGCCGACTCCACCGACCGGACGGGTGACGCGAAGGCGCGTCGGTCCCGCTCGGTGCCGGGCGGTGGGGAAGGCTGCGCGGCAGGGACGGTTGTGACGTGTCGGAGGTGGGACGTGGGGCAGGGTGGCTCGGGTGCGCTGGTGCGGCGGGTTCTGACGGCTGCGGCAATCCTGTTGCTGACGGTGGTGCCGATCGGACCGGCCAGGGCACACGAGGGGGAGAGCATGCAGGCGGCGGTGCTGGTCGAGCAGGCGCTCGCGCTGATCGCGAACGACGCCCCCGTCGACCACGTCGCCGAGCGGATCCACGACGCCACGGAGGCACCGGACCAGACGGGTGTGGACGGGGCCAAGGTCCGGGACGCGTTGGAGCTCGTGGAGCGTCCCGACGCGGGGGAGCAGGAGATCGCGCAGGCACGCGGGCTGCTGCTCGCGGCGGTCGGCGGCCGGCTGGCCAGTGCACCGACCGCCGGGCCGGCCGTCGGCACCGAGACCGGCACGAGCGTGGTTCTGGACGAGTTCCGGCCCGCACGGGGGATCAGGAACGGTGGCGACATCGCCCTGCTCGTCCTGGGCGTTGCCGCGATGGGCAGCGGACTGTTCCTGGCACGGCGGTGGAGGCCGCCACACACCATCCGCGAGCTGGAGCACCGGGCCGTCGGGAAGGGGGACCCGCGATGACCGCCGGACCCGGGGCCGGGAACGCCGCCGCTCCCCAGCCCCCGCGGGCCTCGCAACCCGCGAGGCCCGGGTGGTGGCGGCGCGCCGTCGACGCGGTCGACGAGCGGTTGGGGATCAAGGCGCTCGCCTACCCCGTTCCCGAGCACGCCAACAACCTCACCTGGAGCCTGGGCGGCCTCACCGCGGTCGCGTTCCTGACACTGCTGGTCACCGGCGTCTACATCACGCAGTTCTACACACCCGTCCCGGAGACGGCCAACCAGTCGGTGCGGGACCTGGCGGTCGACGTGTGGATCGGCTCCTTCGTGCGGGCGCTGCACTTCTGGGCCGCGCAGGCGATGTTCGTCCTGGCCCTGCTGCACCTGCTGAGGGTGTTCCTGCACGCCTAGTACAAGAGGCCCCGCGAGGGCAACTGGGTCGTCGGCGCCCTGATGTTCCTGCTGGCCTACCTGGCCGTGTTCACCGGCAGCGTCCTGAAGTGGGACCAGGAGGGCTACGAGGCGCTCACCCACAACATCGACGTGGCCAAGCTCCTCGGCGGGCTGGGAATCTGGTTCACACCGAAGCTGACCAGCCGGGTGCCGATCCTCCTGCGGCTCTTCTCCGGCCACGTGGTGATCATCCCCGGGCTGATCCTCATGCTGGTCGTCCTGCACGCGCTGCTGGTCAAGCGGCTCCGGATCTCCTCCCACCCGGACATCCCCGCGCCCGAGCTGGAGGTCTCGGAACCGTTCACCGCGCACCTCAAGAGGGTTGCGGCATTCGGGCTGGTCCTGGTCGGCGGGCTCTCGGTGCTGGCGGTCCTGGTGCCGCCGGTGGTCGGGCCGACGCCGGTGGACGGTATCGAGATCACCAGGCCGCTCTGGATGTTCTGGTGGTTCTTCCCGTTCGAGCAGTGGTGGGGGATCGGCTCGGTCGGCGTCGCGATCGCGGTCCTGTTCGTGCTGATCCTCCTGGTGCCCTTCCTCGACCGCGGCCCTCGCCGTCGTTGGCGGGAGCGGAAGGTCACCGTGGCGATCGCGCTGCTGGTCCTGCTCTTCCTGGTCGCGATCACCGTCGAGGTGTGGATCAACAACCCGAAGGGCCACGCCTGACCGCCCCCGGCACGCGCCGGGGGCGGCACGGCTCCGGCGGTGGTCAGACCAGGCCCGCCCCCCAGGCACGGGCGCGGTCGAGTTCGCCGGCGCGCAGCGGGCCGTCGCTGTCCTCGACGATGAAGCCCTCGGGCTCGACGACCAGGTCGTACGAGTGACCGGACAGGCGGTTCGCGATGCCCTTGGCGGCGCCTCCGGCGTGGGGCGAGGCGACCCGGGTGTCGAAGGCGGCGGCGTAGGTGCCGGGCTCGGTCTTCGGGAGGTCCTGGAACCAGTGCCGAAGGCCCGGGCCCTCGGCGGTCTCCCGGGCTTCGGCGGCGGCCTCCTCGTGGCCTGCCTTGTGCCCCTCGGCGGAGGCGGCCATCCGGCGGCTGAGCCCGGAGGACATGCCGCGCATGTGGGTCGGGCCGCCGACCACCAGCAGGTCCGCCGTGCGGGTCACGTCGTTGCCGGCCTCGGTCAGCGGGAGGCAGTCGACGGCGGCGCCGGGATCGGCCTGGTGGACGCCTTCGGCGATGGCCTCGGCGATCTCGCGTGTGTTGCCGTACATGCTTTCGTACACGATCACGGTGTGCATGGCTTCCACCTTTCACTCATCACCACCAGGCTCGCGCGCTGGTTGCTCTCCGGTCGTGGGCCGTTCGGCCCGGTCGGCCCGCCGGGCGGTCCCCGCAGGGCGGGGGCTTCACGAAGCGGGGCCTTCAGCTGTGGGGGACGACCGCGACCGGGCAGCGGACGTGGTGGATCGCGGCGTGCGCCACCGGCCCGAGGTGGGCGCCGAGCGGTTTCCGCCGGAGGCGGCGGCCGAGGACGACCAGCCGGGCCGTCGACGCGGCCTCCACGAGGACGACGGCGGCCTTGCCCCGGACGAGATCGGCCGCCACCTCCACCCGCGGGTAGCGGGACCGCCAGGGCTCCAGGACCTCGGACAGGCGGCTCCGTTCGACGGAGGACAGCTCGCCCTCCCAGCCGCCGACCGCGTCGGACGCCAGGTACTCGCTGCCGGCCGGCGGGGACCAGACGTGGACGATCCGCAGCGGCGCAGAGCGGCGGGCGGCGGCCTCGAAGGCGAAGGCGAGCACCTTGTCCGCGGGGCGCGCCAGATCGAGTCCCACGAGCACCGGGCCGTCCGGCCCGCCCTCGCCGGCCCGGACGAGTACCACCGGGCAGGCCGCCCGGCCGAGCACCTCCTGGCTCACCGAGCCGATCAGGAAGCCGTGCACAGGCCCCAGGCCGCGGGAGCCGAGTGCCAGCAGGGTGGCGCTCTCCGCAGCGTGCCCCAGGGCCTCCGCGGGCTCGCCCCTCAAGTGCGCGGACGTGACCGGCAGGCCGGGCCGCGCAGCGCGCAACTCCGCTTCACGGGCGGCCAGTTGTTCACGACTGTGGCGGTACACCTCGTCACTGCCGACGACGTCCCGGGTCGGCCAGGGCCAGGCCTGGAGGAGTTCGAGGGGAAGCCCACGGCGCCCGGCCTCGCGGGTGGCCCACTCGGTGGCGGCGAGGCTCTCGGGCGAGCCGTCGAAGCCGACGACGATCGGTCCGTTCACGATGTCCTCCGAAGCGGTCGGGCCGCAGCGAGTCGAGGGCGGCGCCCGGCCCTCCATACCCCCATGGCACCACCGCAGGCCGGGTGCGGCAGGGGGCCGGACGGTCCCCGACGGCGGGGCCGACCGGCCCTCGGGCGGCGGGCGCGGGCTCGGCAGACTGGGACGACGGGACCACCCGCCGTCCCCGGCACGGAGGAGGCGCGTCATGTCCGCCGCAGCCACCACACCCGGGCAACCGGCCTCGCGCACCTCGCTGCGCCGGCACGTCCGCCGGGCCGTCGGCCGGGACGACAATCCGCTCTGCCGCCCGCTCGACCGGGCGTACAGCCGCCTGGTGACGGCATTCGCCCTGACCGTGCTCGCCACGTTCGCCCTGGCGGTGGTCGCGGCGCTGCTGCTGTACCGGGTGGAGGCGCGGACCGCGCAGGGGATCGCGGGGCACCGGCACCTGGTCACCGCGGTGACCACGGGCCCGGCGCCGGCGGACGATCTGCGGGCGGGCGGCTCACGGGCCTACGCCCCGGCCCGCTGGACGTACCCGGCCGGGCCCGGCGCCGGGAGCATCCCGGTCCAGAGCGGCACGCCCACCGGGACGGCCGTCCGGATCGGGGTCGACGACGCCGGGAACCCGATCGGCGCGCCCAAGGCGACCGAGCGGATCCTGTCGGACGCCGTCCTGGCGGGCCTGGGCACCGTCTCCGTGCTCGGGCTGGGCGCGGAGGGCGCCTTCGCGCTGCGCCGCCGTGCGCTGGACCGGCGGGCCGAGGCGGACTGGGAGTCCGCCTGGCAGCAGGTGGAGCCGGGCTGGTCCGGGCGCCGGTGACGAGCCGTAGGACCGCCGGTCCGGGGGAGCGCGCCGGCGGCCGTGGCCGGGTCAGTGGTGCGGGACGACGTCAGTGGTGCGGGACGACGGCGACGGGGCCGTGGGCGTGGTGGAGCACCGACTGCGCCACCGAGCCCAGCCGCGGGCCGGCCGTCGGGTGCTTGGGGGCGCGTCGGCCGAGCACGACCAGGGACGCGCTGCGGGAGGCCTCGACGAGCATCCTGGCCGGACTCCAGGGGCAGACCTCCACCTCCGTCCGGACCGTCGGGTACTTGTCCTGCCAGCGCGCCAACGCGTCCTGGAGCCGCAGCTGTTCGGCCAGGGCGAGGGACTCCCGGATCTCCCACTGCTCCACCGGCGCCTCCGTGGTGTACGCCGGGTGCGAGGTGTCACGGCTCTCCAGCACCCGCAGCCTCGCGCCGGTGTCGGCCGCGTGCTGGAAGGCGAAGGCGAGCACGGCGTCGCACGGCCGGTCGCCCTGCACGCCCACGACGACGTCCCGGGGCACCGCGTCCGCCACGACCGCCCCGTCCGTCCCGGGGGACGTGTGCGGTGCGTCGGAGCCGGCGCGGACCAGTACCACGGGGCAGTCGGCGCGGGCGGCGGCACGCAGCCCGACCGAGCCGATCAGCAGGTCGGCGAAGCCGCCCAGGCCGCGCGAACCCAGCACCAGCAGCGCGGCCCGCCGGGAGGCGGCGGCGAGCGCGTAGGCCGGGTTCCCGGGCACGGTCTCGCAGGAGACCTCCAGGCCGGGCAGCCCGGCGGCGATGCGGTCGCGGATCGCGGTGACCGGCGCCGGGATCCCGCCCACGCCGTCGAGTTCGCGGGCGAGGGCGTCGGCCTCGGTGCCCCCGACGTGGACCATCCGGAGGGTGCGTCCGGTCCGGCGGGCTTCCCGGGCGGCCCACTCGGCCGCCGCCGCGCTCTCCACCGAACCGTCGATCCCCACCACCACGCTGTGCGACATCTCTGTGACCTCCTTGGTCGTCCTTCGGCCGCCGCACCGGTGTGCGGTGTCGTCCGGTGACCAGACTCGTGGCCGGTACGTGGTCGCGGACAGGGGTCGTGCAGCCCCTGCCGGGTACCGAAGGTCCCGGGACCGGCCGGGTCCGGGCAGGGCCGGAAGTCGGGTGGGGCCGCCCCGCTGTCCTGCCTTCTCTGCGAGAATCGGGCGCGCTGGCGTGGATGAGGAGGAGTCTGTGGGCAGGGAGACGGTGCGGTCGCGGATGCCGCAGCTCCGGCTGGACGAGTTGCTGGAGGAGCTCCAGGCACGGATCGATGCGGCCCGGGGCACCCGGGACCGGGTGCACAGCCTCCTGGAGGTGGTGCTGTCGGTCGGTCGTGAGCTGGATCTGACGCAGGTGTTGCGGCGGATCGTCGAGGCCGCGGCCGTCCTGGTGGACGCCCGGTACGCGGCGCTCGGAGTGATCGGGCCGGACGGGGAGACGCTGTCGCAGTTCCTGACGGTGGGGCTGACGGAGGAGGAGATCGCCAGGATCGGCCCGTACCCGACCGGCCGGGGCCTGCTGGGGGAGCTGATCCGTCACCCGGCGCCGCTGCGGCTGGAGGACCTGTCGGCGCACTCGTCGTCGGTGGGGTGTCCGATGCACCACCCGGTGATGCGGTCCTTCCTCGGGGTGCCGGTGCGGGTGCGTGACGAGGTCTTCGGCAACCTCTACCTGACCGACAAGCAGGGCGGCGAGGAGTTCGACGCCGACGACGAGGCGGTGATCGCCACGCTGGCCGTCGCGGCCGGGGTGGCGATCGACAACGCCCGGCTGTACGAGGAGGCGCGGCGTCAGCAGCGCTGGCTGAGTGCGAGCGCGGAGATCACCCGCGCGCTGCTGTCCGGCGGCTCCCGCTCGGAGGTGCTGCACCTGATCGCGCAGCGGGCGCGGGAGATCACGGGTGCGGACCTGGCCGACGTGTGCGTGCCGGTGGCCGGGACCGGCACGGTGCGGGTCGAACTGGCGCTGGGCGGCGACACGGCCGGCCGGGCGGGACTGGCGGTGCCGCTGGAGGGGTCGCTGCCGGGTGCGGCCTGTTCCACCGGGGTGCCGGCGACCACGGCGGACCTGGCCGGCGATGCGCGGGAGTCCGCCGGGGCGCACTGCTTCGACGGGCTGGGGGCGGCGGTCGCGGTGCCGCTGGGTCGGGCCGCGGGGCAGATCGACGGGGTGCTGCTGCTGGCCAGGGAGAGCGGCGGGCCGGAGTTCACGGATCGGGAGATCGGCCCGCTGCTGGGCTTCGCCGACCAGGCGGCGCTGGCCCTGGAGGTGGCGGAACGCCGCCGGGACGCCGAGCAGTTGGCGATGCTGGAGGACCGCGACCGGATCGCCCGTGACCTGCACGACCTGGCCATCCAGCGGTTGTTCGCCACCGGGATGACGCTGCAGAGTGCCGCTCGTTTCATCGAGCACCCGGGTGCGTCGGACCGGGTGCTGCGCGCGGTGGGGGACCTGGACGAGACCATCAAGATCATCAGGTCGACGATCTTCGGGCTCCGGGCCCGCGAGGAGGCCGCCGGCCAGGGGCTGCGGGCCCGGGCGGTGCGGGCGGTGGAGCAGGCGCAGGCCGTGCTCGGTTTCGCGCCGCGGCTGAGCATGGAGGGCCTGCTGGACACCGACGTCCCGTCCGAGGT
This sequence comes from Kitasatospora sp. NPDC097643, assembly GCF_040302625.1. NCBI lineage: Bacteria > Bacillati > Actinomycetota > Actinomycetes > Kitasatosporales > Streptomycetaceae > Kitasatospora > Kitasatospora sp. NPDC097643. Next base: position 15,168 of record NZ_JBEOSA010000071.1, read on the forward strand.
GGCCGAGCACGTCCTCGCGGTGCTGGCCGAGGCGTTGAGCAACGCGGCGCGCCACGCCAAGGCGGGTCGGGTCGAGGTCGTGCTCCAGGCCACCGGCGGGCGGGTGGCGTTGTCCGTGCAGGACGACGGCGTCGGCATCCCGGAGCAGGGGCGGCGCAGCGGTCTGCGGAACCTGGCGGAGCGGGCCGAGCAACTGGGCGGGTCGTTCGCGGTCGAATGCCCCGCGGAGGGTGGTGCCCGGCTGGTCTGGTCGGTCCCGCTGCCGGTCTGACCCCCGGGCCCCGGGTCGCCGGTGCTCAGGCCGGAACGTCCGGGAAGAGCACGCCGGCGACCAGTTCGGGCCGGATCCGGATCGACACCTGGCCGGGCGGCCGGTCCGTCGGCGCTTCCGCGGCGGCCGGCGCCCCGGCGGGATCCGCCGAGACGTCCGCCCGCCCGAGCACCGTCACGCTCCAGCCGGTGCCGTCCGCCTCGTCGACCTCACCGGCCTCGAAGGCCACCACCGCGCCGGAGACCGCTCGCACCAGCTCGGAGTGGGCGGCGGCTCGCAGCAGCACGCTACCGTCGACGCCGAGCCGGTAACGGATGGGCAGGACGGCCGGCAGGGCGCCGACCGTGTAGACCACGCGGCCGACCGAGGCACCGGCCAGGAGGCGGAGGCAGCGCCGCTCGTCCAGGGCTGCCGGGGCGGTGGGGATGTGGTCGGGTTCCATGGTCTCGATTGTTCGTGTCGAGTGCGGGGCTGACGAGGGTCGTTCGGTCCCTGCCCGGTCCCCGAGTGGTCCCGGACCGGGAGGCCCATCGGCGGGCCGGGAGTTCCACCGTCCCGGCCGCGCCGACCGGCGGACGGATCGCGGCCGGTCACCGTACGGCCACCGGGGTGCGTACGGCCGACGGGGCCGCGGTCCGTTCGAGCAGGGCGGTCGTGGGGTGCCGGGGGGTCGGGAAGCCGGCCGGTCCGTAGCCGATCCGCAGCAGCATCTGCGGGGTGACCTGCTCGTGCTCGGCGCCGGCCATCCGGCTGCGGAGGTCCGGCCACTCCAGCGCCTGGTGCATCATCGAGGCGCGCAGGCCGTGGAGGGTGAGCAGCAGCAGCGCGTGCTGGAGGGCCTGGCCCGCCCGCAGCCAGTCCACCGGCCGGTCGAGACGGGTGGTGAGCAGGAACAACTGGGGGTCGGGTTCGAACTCGGCGCGCCCCCGGGGCAGGGCGTCCGGAGGGCCGGCGAACCCGCGCATCGGCAGGTGGCCGGCGGAGTCCCGCAGGCCCAGGGCGTAGGCCGGCAGGCCGGTGGCCCCGCCGGGGGTGGCCAGCCAGCGGAGGCTCTCCGCCCTGCGTGCCGGGCAGGCGGTGGCGCGCTCCTCGGCCTCGGAGGTCAGGCCGAGGAGCCGGGTGCGCTCGGCACGGCCCGGCCGGTGCAGTTCCGCGCCGTCGAACCGGACGGCCTCGGCGAGCTCGGCGAGGACGGCTTCGGGCACCGGGGTCGGGGAGAACGGCAGGCGGCTGCTGCGACGGCGCCAGATGGCCCGGTAGAGGTCGGACCGCCGTAGCCGGGCGGCGCGCGGAGCCCCTGCCAGCCGGACCGTGGCCAGCAGACCGGGGACGTCGGGCCTGGGGAGGAGACGGACCACGGGTTCCCAGCCCAGGTGGGCGGCTGCCGCCGCGAGGTTGCACAGGGCGGCGCCGACCGAGAGGTGGACCGCCCGGGCGTCCAGGTCCGGGTCGGGCAGGGTGTGCGGCTCCGCCGCGAACACCTCGAAGACACGCTGCCGCGCGTCCAGACGGAACCGCCAGGGCTGCGAGTTGTGGATGGACGGGGCGGCGGATGCCGCAGCGACGATCGCGTGCGCGATGCCGTCGTCGAGAGGTTGTCCCGGCATTTCCGGATCCTTCCTGCGGCCTGCTGCCGCCGGCGTCGAGATCGAGATCGAGAGCCGTGCGAGGGGCGGACGGGGTGGAGGCGAGGTCGGTGCGGTCAGCGAGTGCCGCGGCCGGTCCAGACCGGTTCGAACCGGGTCCAGGAACGCTGCCAGAGGCGGTCGGCCCGGCGGTCCAGCACGCTCAGCCGCGCGCTGAGGACCATCCCGATCAGGACGCCGAGGGCGGCCAGCACGGCCAGGCCGAGCGCGACGGCCTGGGCGGTGAGGTCCGACGGGCTGGGCGGCGCGGGGGCGGCCCGGTCCTCGTCGTCCACCCAGACGCGGGTGACGGTGCCGGTCTGGGCGGGCCAGCTGACGTCGACCGGACCCGTGGCGTGCTGCCCGGACGCCGTCGTCCACCTGACGGTCGCCCGGTAGTGCGTCGCGGAGGCGCCGCCGATCACCAGCCGTGCGGGGGAGAGGACGACGGCGTCCAGCTGGTGCCGGTGTGCCGTGGTCAGTTCGGCGCTCCGTCGGCCGTGGGCGAGGTCGACCAGCGAGACGCCGGTGCTCGCCGCCGCGGCCAGGGCGAAGGCCAGCGCCGCCAGGACCAGGGCGATGCTGCGGGACCGGTCCACCGGCCGGCCGAGCGGGTTGCGTTCGACGCCGAGGGCCCGGCGCAGGTGACGCCGCCCCGGACGCACGGGTGCGGTGGGCCGGGTGGGTCGCGAAGCGCTGCGCATGTCCATGAACTCCTTCATCAGGGGCGCGACGGCCGCGCGGAGGGGCGGCGCCTGGTGGCGGCCCTGGACACTCTCGCGGGCGGAGCTGACGGCGACACAGGGCCCGATGGACCCGGACGCGGGCCACTGGTCCCTGCTGGTTGTGCGGTGTCAGCGCGCGCCGGCGCGACGCGCCCTGCGCCGGACGCGCCCCGCCCGGAAGGCTCCGGACCCGGAAGCCGCACGTCGGCGCGGGACCCGCAGGCCTCCCGCGCCCGGGACGGGGGGCGGCCGGACCAGGGACCGACGGCCCTGCTGCGTGGTGAACCCCGCCCCGGAGGATCACGGCCGAGGACGAACGGTCCCCGGCCGTGGGGTCGGTGGTCCCGGCCCGAAGGCACCGGTCGGTCCTGTCGCCGGACGGGTGCGGAGCGTGACGATGGAGGCGCCCATCGTGAGCGGCCCGTCCGTTCACGCGTCGAGAGGAGATGGTGGTCATGGACCTCCCCGTCACCGTCGGGGTCGACGGTTCGTCGGAGAGCCTGCGGGCGGCGGCTCTGGCCGCCGACGAGGCGCTGCTGAGGGGGCGCGCGTTGCGCGTCCTGCACGCCCTGCCGTTCATGCCGCACCTGCTGGCGGGGCGCGACACGCGGCCCCGGGGCGGCCAGTGGGGCGTGCTGGAGGAGGTGCGGCACGTGCTGGCCGTCCGCCATCCGGAGCTGCGGGTCTGGGCGGAAGAGGTGCACGACGTCGCCACCGCGGCGCTGGTGGCGGCGGCGGACGACGCCGAGCTGCTCGTCCTGGCCGCACGCGGGGACGGCGGCTTCTCCGGGCTGCGGGTGGGGGCCACCGCCCTCCACGTCGCGGCCAGAGCGGGCTGTCCGGTCGTCGTGGTGCCCAGAGCGGATGGTCCGGCCCCGCAGGACGCCGTCCTGGTCGGGGTGGACGCCCGGCGGCCGGCCGAGGCCGCACTCGAGTTCGCCTTCGACCTGGCCCACCGTCACGGCCTGCCGCTGCGCGCGCTGCACGCCTGGCCGCCGGGGGATCCGGCCCGACGGGAACGCCTGCGACGCTCGGAGGGCGAACTGCTCGCCGCCTCGCTCGCACGCTGGCAGGACGCGCACCCGGACGTGCCGGTGATCCAGGACAGCGAGCCGGGCGGCGCGGGGCAGGTGCTCGTCGAGGCCTCGGCGAAGGCCCGGTTCGTGGTGCTGGGCCGCCGGAGCTGCCTGCCGGTGGGTCGGCTCGGGCCGGTGGCCCACGCCGTCCTGCACCACGCCGAATGCCCCGTCGCCGTGGTGCCGGACGCGTAGGGCCCATCCGGTGGACCCTGCCGGGCCCGACACCGCTTCGATGCCCTTCGGCGGCACCAGCGGGGCCGGACGGCCCTCCCCGGGGCCGGACCAGGTGTGGACGCTGGAAGCGCAGCACGGGGCCCACGACCGAGGAGATGCCCACCATGTCCACAGTCCACCCGCCGCAGACCGCCGTCGAGGCGCTGCTGGCCGACGGCACCACGGTCGAGATCCGGCCGCTCGGCCCGCAGGACCACCGGGCCGTCCTCGACCTGCACACCGACGGGATGTCCGAGGAGAGCCGCCGGATGCGGTTCTTCGGGGCCAGCCGCAACGCGCCGACACAGGCGGCCGACCGCCTCTGCGGGCCGGAGCGCCCCGGCCTGCTGGCCCTCGGCGCCTGGGCGGGCGGGGAACTGATCGGCGAGGCGGACTGCGAGCTGCTGGACGACCCGCCGGCGACGGCCGAGCTGGCGCTCGCCGTGGCCGACCGCTGGCACCACCGGGGCGTCGCCACCCTGCTGCTGGAACACCTCCTGCACGCCGCACGGGCCGCCGACATCCGCTTCTTCGAGGCCGACACCCTGTTCGGCAACCGGGCCGTCCACCAGGTCTTCGCCGGCCTCGGCCTGCCCGTTCAGCACCACGTCGAGCAGGGCGAGGTCAGGGTCCGGGTGCCGCTGGACGAGTCGGACGAGCGCTACCGTACGGCGGTGGACGAGCGCGGCCGCCGCGCCGACGTGGCGAGCCTGGCGGCGCTGCTGCGCCCGGCCTCGGTGGCGGTGATCGGGGTGTCCCGCCGGGAGGGCACGGTCGGGCGGACCGTTCTCGGGAAGATCCGGCAGGGCGGCTTCACCGGAGCGGTCTGGGCGGTGAACCCGCACGGCGGGGAGATCGACGGCGAGCCCGCGTACCCGTCCGTCGGCGCGCTGCCGGCCGTGCCGGACCTCGCCGTGCTGGCCGTCCCGAGCGCGGCGGTGGGGGAGGTGGCGGAGGAGTGCGGCCGGGCGGGCGTCCGGGCGTTGGCGGTGCTCACCTCCGGACTCGGCCGCGAGGACGCCCGGCGGCTGATGCGTGCCTGCCGCCGGTACAGCATGCGGGTGGTCGGCCCGAACAGCCTCGGCCTCGCCCAGACCGACCCCGCCGTCCGGCTGGACGCCGAGTTCGGCGGGGCGTTCGCGAGGCCCGGAACCGCCGGGGTCGCCGTGCAGAGCGGCGGGGTCGGGATAGCGCTGCTGGAGCGGCTGGCCTGGCTGGGCGTCGGAGTGTCGAGCTTCGTCTCGCTCGGCGACAAGTACGACGTGAGCGGCAACGACCTGCTCCAGTGGTGGGAGGCCGACGGCCGCACCGACCTGGCGCTGCTCCACCTGGAGTCCTTCGGCAGCCCGCGCGCCTTCGCCCGTACCGCCCGCCGGGTCACCCGCACGATCCCGGTGCTCACGGTCGACGCCGGGCGCTCCACCGCCGGCCGCCGGGGCGCCGCCTCGCACACCGCGGCCGCCGCCACCCCCACCGTCGCCCGGGAGGCGCTGTTCCGGCAGGCCGGCATCACGGCGGCCCGCAGCATCGACGAACTCGTCGAGGCTGCCGCCCTGTTGCACGCCCAGCCGCTGCCCGCCCCACGTGGCGCGGTCGCCGTGGTGTCCAACGCGGGCGGCATCGGCGTCCTGGCCGCGGACGCCTGCGCCGAGGCCGGCCTGATGGTGCCCGAACTCCCGGAGCACCTCGCCGAGTTGCTGCCCGCCGGCGCCTCCGTCCGGAACCCGGTGGACACCACGGCGGCCGTGCATCCGATCGAACTCGCCCACTTCCTCCGAGCGTTGGAGCGCGAGCCGGACATCGACGCGATCCTGGTCTGCCTGGCGCCGACGGCGCTCCGCACCGGTCGCGACCAGGACCCGTTGCACGCGCTGCTGGAGGGACCGGCCAGGCGCCGCGTCCCGGTCGCCGCCGTCCTGCTCGACCAGCAGGTCCCCGTCCGCTACTTGGGCTGCGCCGACGGCGGCGTGCTGCCGGTCTACTCGGACACCGCGGCTGCCGCCCGCGCCCTCGGCCACGCCCGGGACCGCGCCCGCTGGCTCGCCGAACCGTTCTCCGAGCCCGCCGCCGCCCCGGACTGTGACCGGCGGACCGCCCGCGCCCTGGTGGAGCGCTTCCTCACCGCCCACCCCGAGGGCGGCTGGCTCGACCCGGTGTCGACCACCGAGCTGCTGGAGTCCTACGGGCTGCCGCTGACCACCACGGTGTGGGCCCGCGACGAGCACACGGCGGTCGCCGCCGCGGCCGGGCTGCGCCGGCTCGGGTACGAGGGAAAGGTGGCGCTGAAGGCGTACTGGCCCGGGCAGGTGCACAAGAGCGTCGCGGGCGCCGTCCGCACCGGCCTCGCCACCGACGCCGACGTGCGCACCGCCTACCGCGAGTTCACCCGCCGCTTCGGCCCGGAGCTGGCCGGCGCGGTGGTCCAGCCGATGGCCACGCCCGGGGTGGAACTGCTCGCGGGCGTGGTCCAGGACCGGGTCTTCGGCCCGCTGGTCGTCCTCGGACTGGGCGGCACCGCCACCGAGGTGCTGGCCGACCGGGTGGCCCGGCTCGCCCCGCTGAGCGAGCGCGACCTGACCACGATGGTCGCCGAACTGCGCAGCGCGCCACTGCTGTTCGGACAGTACGGTGGGCCGGCCGTCGACCTCGCCGCGGTGCGGTCCGTCCTCGCCCGGCTGTCCCGGCTCGCCGAGGACTTCCCGGAACTCGTCGAGGCCGACCTCAACCCCGTCATCCTCCGCGCAGACGGCGCGGCCTGCGTGGACGCCCGGGTCCGGCTCGAACCCCGGCCGTCCTTCGACCCCTACCTGCGACGACTCCGCCGCCCGTCGGCGGCCGAGGGGACGTGAGCACCGTGAAGCACAGCATCCTCGACGGCTCGCCGGCCGACACCTTCCCGGCCTCCGGACCCGTACGGCCCCCGGGCCGGACCACGGTCGGCGCCTGCATCAGCCGCCCCCGGCCGTCGGGCACGGGGCTCCCCGTCGGCGTCGCCGTCACCCCGGACACCGACTTCGCCACCGTCGCCGCCGTGCTGAGCGCCTCCCGACGCGGCATCGTGCCCGTGGTCTCCGCCGACGGCACGGTCACCGGCGTGGTCGCCGCCTCCGACCTCCTCGCCGCCTACGCACAGCAGGATCCGCAGCGGGACCTGCGCGCCCGCGACCTCATGACCACGCCGGCGATCACCGTCACCGAGGAGACCGGCGTCGCCGCGGCGGTCACCCTGCTGAGCCGGAACTCGTTGCACCACCTGCCCGTCGTGGACGGCGGCGGCCGGCTGATCGGCCTGCTCTCCGCGCACGACCTGCTGGACGCCCTGCGCCGCGACGACGAGGCGATCCGCGCCGAGGCGCTCGCCCTCGCCCTCACCCCCGGCACCGGCCTCGTGCCCGGCTCGCTGCACATCCGCTGCGAACGCGGCCGGGTCTCCGTCACCGGTCGCACCCGCACCCGCGGCGACGCCGCCGCCCTCTGCCTGCGGATCGCCCGCATCGACGGCCTCACCGCGCTGACCGGCCGGCTCAGCTGGGACTTCGACGACGGCGACTTCGGAGACGGCGACTTCGACGACCCCGGGCCGCCGCCCCGCTGACGGCCGTCCGGCCGGATCACACCGGTACGACCACGACCGGGCACTCGGCGTGCTGCACCACGGCCTGGCTGGTGGAGCCGAGCCGGCCGAGCGGCCCGCTCGGCTTGCCACGCCGACCCACCACGACGAGCCGGTGCCCGGAGGCCGCCGCCACCAGCTCCTTCGCCGCGCCGGAGCGCACGACCGACGTGGTGACGGCGACACCCGGGAACCGCCCGCGCCAGCCCGCCAGCACCTCGGTGAGCAGGCGCTGGTGCTCGGCCTCGACGTGTTCCTTCTCGTACACCGGCGGGACCTCGTGCCCGGGGCCCATCACCAGCGGATTGCTCCAGGCGTGGAGCACCACCAGCGGCAGCGACTGCCGCTGCGCCGTCTCGAAGGCGTACGCGAGCACCGGGCTCTCCTCGTCCCTGCCCTCGACCCCGACCACCACGCCGCCCTCGGCCCCGCCCACGGCGCCCGGTGCGTGGTGCACCACGACGACCGGGCAGGGCGCATGGGCGGCGGCATGGAGGCTGGTCGAGCCCACGAGGAGCCTGGCGAAGCCCCCGGACCCCCGGGCACCGACGACGAGGAGCGCCGCGCCCGCCGCCGACCCGGTCAGCGCCTCGCGCGGCGGTCCGTCCACCAGCTCGGCCGTGACGGTGACCTCCGGGTACTGGGCGGCGACCCGCACCCACTCGCGGTCGAGCGTCTGGGCCTCGTCCGGGTCGGCGCCGCCGTCCCGGGCGTGCACGAGCCGCAGGTCGGCCCGGCGCCGGGAGGCCTCCTCGGCCGCCCAGTCGACCGCGGCCCGGTTCGGCTCCGACGGGTCCACGCCCACCACGACGAAGGGGTTCATCACCGGCACCTCCGTACCGCGTCGTCGGGCCCCGCCCTGTCGTCGGGCCCGTCCTCAGGCTATGCCGCTCATCGGACGAGCACCCGCTCGCCCGAGCGCGGTGCCGCCCGGACGCGTGGTCCTGGGACGCGTGGTCCTGGGTCGAACCGCCCCTGGCGGCAGGGACCGTACGGCCCTGTCCGGCGGCCGCCGGTGGGTGGACAGTGAAGGCGGGACCACCGGAGGAGGAGTGAGGACGATGCAGCACCGCAGCGTCAACGACGTGATGACCCGTGAGGTCGTCACCGCCACGCCCGACACGCCGTTCAAGGAGGTCGCGGCGCTGTTCCACCGCAATGACATCACGGCGATCCCCGTCGTCGACGACCAGCACCGGCCGCTCGGCATGGTGTCCGAGGCCGACCTGATCCGCAAGGAGGCCGTGCTGCCGGACCCGGAGGGCCGGTACCCGGGCCGCTGGCTGGACGCGAAGGACCGCGCCCGCGCCGAGGCCGAGACCGCCGGCGGGCTGATGACCAGCCCCGCCGTCACCGCCCGCCCCGGCTGGTCGGTGCCCGAGGCGGCCCGCGCCATGGACAAGCACAGGGTCAAGCGGCTGCCCGTGGTCGATGAGATCGGCCGCCTGGTCGGCATCGTCAGCCGTCGGGACCTGCTCCAGGTCTTCCTGCGCCACGACGCGGCCATCCGGGACGAGATCAACCACGACGTGCTCGGCCAGACCCTCTGGCTCGCCCCCGAGGACGTCGAGGTGGCGGTGCACGACGGCGTCGTCACGCTGAAGGGGCGGCTGCCGCGCCGCAGCATGATCCCGATCACCGAACAGCTCTGCCGTGCCGTGGACGGCGTGGTCGCCGTCCACACCACCCTCGACTGGTCCGAGGACGACACCGACCCCGCCCTGGAGCACCCCCGCGCCTACCGCGCGGCGTCCTAGGAGGCCACCGTGACCAGCACACCGAGCACCGTCGCCGACGTCATGACCCACGCGGTGGTGGCCGTCGGCCGCGACGCGGACTTCCGTGAGGTCGCCGAGACCCTGCAACGCTGGCAGGTCAGCGCCGTCCCCGTACTGACCGGCGACGGCCGGGTGGTCGGGGTGGTCTCCGAGGCCGACCTGCTCACCGCCAAGGACCGCGACGGGGTGCGCGCCGACGCCCTGACGGCCGGACGGATGATGTCCGTCCCCGCGGTCACCGTGCACCCCGGCAGCCCGCTCAACGAGGCCGCCCGGGCGATGGCCCGCGGCCACTACAAGCGGCTCCCGGTGGTCGACGAGGAGGACTACCTGGTCGGCATCGTCAGCCGGGGCGACCTGCTGAAGGTCTACCTCGGCGACGACCGGGACCTCGCCGACCGGGTCCGCTTCGAACTGGTCGCCACCCTCGGGCCGACTGCCGCGGTGGACACCGACGTCCGGTCCGAGAACGGCCGGATCACCCTGTCCGGCGGCCTGCCCGACGCCGTCGCGGCGCCCGTGCTGGAACGCCTCGTGCGCTCCGTGCCCGGCGTGGTCGGCGTCGAGCTCCGGCTGGCCGCACCGGCCTGACCGAGATTGCCCGCGTTGACGGGGCCGGTGTCGGTGTCGTGTCCGGTGCCGTGGTTGCGGGTGTCGCGGGTGTCGCGGGTGTCGCGGGGCCGGCCTGACGGCACCGCGGCCCGCACGGTGCGCCCGGCGGCACGGCGGCGCAGAATCGGTGGTGTCACCGCCCGCGCACCCAGGGACCACGCCATGGACACGCCCCAGCCCGTACGCGTCTTCCTGCTGGACGACCACGAGGTGGTCCGGCGCGGCGTGCGCGACCTCCTGGAGGCGGAGCCGGACATCGAGGTCGTCGGCGAGGCGGGCAGCTGCGCGCAGGCGCTCGCCCGGGTGCCGGCGCTGCGCCCGGACGTCGCCGTGCTCGACGTGCGCCTGCCGGACGGCGACGGCGTGAGCGTCTGCCGGGAGCTGCGCGACCGGATGCCCGGCCTGGTCTGCCTGATGCTGACCTCCTTCGACGACGACGACGCCCTGCTCGACGCGATCATGGCCGGAGCCGCCGGCTACGTGCTGAAACAGGTCAAGGGCGCGGACCTGGTCAGCGCGGTCCGGACGGTGGCCTCCGGCCAATCGATGCTCGACCCGGCGACCACCCACCAGCTGATGGAGAGCCTGCGCCACCGTGAGGAGAGCGAGACCGACGCCGCCCTCGCCGGGCTCACCCCGCGCGAACGGGAGATCCTCGTCCTGGTCGGAGAGGGCAAGACGAACCGGCAGATCGGTCAGGAGCTCTACCTGGCCGAGAAGACCGTGAAGAACCACGTCTCGCGGTTGCTCGCCAAGCTGGGCGTGGAGCGCCGCCTCCAGGCCGCCGTCCTCGCCGCCCATGCCGAGAGACCCGAGCAGCCGCACCACACCGGCCGCCCGCACTGAACGACGTGCCCGGGTGGACCCGGAGACAGAGCCGATCGGCCCAAGCGCCGCCCCGGACCACGGCCGCACGGTGGAGGTGACCCACCTCCCGTCACGGCCGAGGAGACGGCGATGATGTACTGGAACGATCACGGTATGAACGGCTGGGGGATCGGCCTGATGACCGTGAGCATGTTGCTCTTCTGGGCGCTCGTGATCTTCGGCGGGGTGGCCCTGTTCCGCTACCTGAGCCGGACGACGCAGCACGGCCGGGCCGCACCCACGTCCACCGCACCCACGTCCACCGCGGCCTCGCCCGATCGGCCCGTGCCCGACTGGACCACGCCCGCACGGCCCGCACCGGAGCAGCTGCTGGCCGAGCGCCTCGCCCGCGGCGAGATCGACCCCGACGAGTACCGCAGCCGCCTGGAAGCCCTGCGCAGCGGTGCCGCCCCGCCGCCCGCCTCCGGCTGACCCCGCGCCCCTGGAGGCGGTCATGCCCACCCTCGCCCTCGACGCCGCCACCCTGGAGAAGCTCGTCTCCGCGGCGGTCGCCGCACCCTCGATCCACAACAGCCAGCCGTGGCGCTTCCGGTTCCAGCCGGACACCTCGACCCTGGAAGTCCGCGCGGACCGGAACCGAGCCGTCCCGGCCGCCGATCCGCAGGGCCGGGCGCTGCACATCTCCGTCGGTGCGGCCGTCCTGAACCTGCGGGTCGCCGCCCGCCACCTCGGCTGGGCGCCCGACGTACGCCTGCTCCCCGACCCGGCCGAACCGGACCTGCTCGCCACCGTCCGGCTCGACACCCCGGCCACCGTGTCGGTCCCGGGCATCGAGAAGCTGTACGAGGCGATCTGGCGCCGGCACTCCATCCGCACGCCCTTCACCGGGGAACCCGTCCCGGCGGCCGTCCTCGACGAACTCGCGACCGGGGCCCGGTTCGAGGACGCCGTGCTCCACCTGCCCGACCACGAGCAGACGGCCCGGCTGCTGCACCTCACCGCCGAGGCCGAGCGCCGCAACGCCACCGACCCGGCCCAGCGCACCGAGAGCCGCAGCTGGATCCGGACCGGAGCGGTACCGCCCTACGGCATCCCGGCCGAGGCCCTCGGTCCGCAGGACGCGGCCGGCCGCCTCCCGATGCGCGACTTCGCCGCCATCCGTTCCACCGAGCACCACGCGCCCGCCCTCTTCGAACGCGAGCCGCGCATCGCCGTGCTCACCACCGAGCACGACACCCCCGAGGACTGGCTGCGCGCCGGGCTCGCCCTGGAACACGTCCTGCTCGCCGCCACCGTCCACGGTGTCCGCGCCTCCCTGCTGCACCAGGCGATGGAGTGGCCCTACCTGCGCCGGGAGGCCCGCGACCCGCACCGGCACCCCGGTTACGTCCAGATGCTGATCCGCCTCGGCTACGGCCCCGAGGGCGCCCCCACACCCCGCCTCGCGGCCGGCGACGTGCTGGAAGCGGGATCCGCCTGATCGCTGCGGCGCGTCCGACGCCTATTGCGTCCGATGCCTACTGCGTCCGACGCCTACGCCTACGCCTGCGGCAGCGGGACGCGCCAGTGCAGTTCGGTGCCGCCCTCGGGGCGGGCGCGGGCGGTGAAGGTACCGCCCAGGGCGGTCGCGCGGTCGGCGAGGTTGACGAGTCCGCTGCGGCGGCCGCCCTCGGGGAGGCCGACCCCGTCGTCGGTCACGGTGAGTTCGAGGTTGCTGCCGGCGGTGACGGAGGCCTCGACGGAGCGGGCCTTCGCATGGCGGGCGGCGTTGGAGAGGGCCTCCTCCAGAACGGCGACGGCGGCGTCCGCGATGTCGGCGGGCACGGTGACGTCGAGCAGGCCGCTCATCCGCAGAGCGGGGCTGAAGCCGAGGGCACGGGAGGCCCGTTCGACCACCTCGACCAACCGGGTGCGCAGACCGGCCGCCGCCGGGCCGGTGTCGCGCAGACGGAGCCCGAAGATGGTGGCGCGGATGGTCCTGGCCGTCTCGTCCAGATCGTCGATGGCCCGCAGCACGCGGTCGGTGGCCTCGGGGTGCTCGATGAAGCGGGTGGCGCCCTGAAGGGTCATCCCGGTCGCGAAGAGCCGTTGGATGGCGAGGTCGTGCAGGTCGCGGGCGATCCGGTCCCGCTCGCGCAGCAGTGCCACCTGCTCGGAGTCGCGGCGGCGCTCGGCGAGCTCCATCGCCACCGCCGCCTGCCCCGCGAATCCCAGCAGCGGCCCGGACTCGCCCTCGTCGAACAGCGGCGCGCCGGCCGCCCGGGCCAGCATCAGCACGCCGCGGATACCGCGCTCGGTGGTGCCGATGGGGACGGCGACGGCCGTGCCCAGGCCCTCCCAGCGCGGTGGGCCGACGGCGGTCCTCGGGTCCCGCTGGACGTCGGGGCTCACCACGAGCCCGCCGGTGCGTACGGCCGCGCCGACGAAGGAGCCCTCGACCGGGAGCACCAGGCCGCGGTGCTCCTCCGCGCCGAGGCCGACGGCGATCCGCACCTCCAGCTCCGCGGTGTCGGGCAGCGGCAGGGCGACGACGGCGAGGTCCGCGTGGGCGATCTCGGCGGCGCGGGCGAGTAGGAGGTCCAGCACGTCCTGCTCCGCGCTCCCGGAGAGCAGGCTGCTGGTGACTTCGGCGCTCGCCTCCAGCCAGCGCTGACGCTGCCGGGCCCGGTCGTAGAGCCGGGCGTTGTCGATCGCGACCCCGGCGGCGACGGCCAGGGTGGCCAGCACCGACTCGTCCTCGGCGTCGAACTCGCCCCCGCCGCGCTTCTCGGTCAGGTAGAGGTTGCCGAACACCCTGTCCCGGATCCGGATCGGCACACCCAGGAAGGTCCGCATGGGCGGGTGGTTCGCGGGGAAGCCGTAGGCGGCCGGATGGTCGGAGATCCGGGGGATGCGCAGTGGCTCCGGACGGCGGATCAGCTCGCCGAGGAGGCCGTGCCCGGCCGGCAGCGAGCCGATCATCCTGACCTGCTCGTCCGTGACCCCGACCGGGATGAACCGGGACAGCCACTGGTCCTCGCCGATCACGCCGAGCGCTCCGTACTCGGCGTCCACCAGCGTGACCGCCGCCTCCACGATGTGCTTCAGCGCCTGGTCCAGCTCCAGGTCCCGCCCGACCGCCAGCACCGCCTCCAGCAGGCTGTGGACGCGATCGCGGGTGCCCCGGGCCGCGTCCAGCCGCGCCTGGAGCTCGTCCAGCAGCTCGTCCAACCGCAGCCTCGGCACGGGGCCGCCGGTCTCCGATGCACTGGCCTCCGATGCGCTGCCCAAGGAACCCTCCGTGGCTCGCCCGACGCCACTGGCGCCACTGCCGCCGCTGACGCCGCTGACGCCATTGACCAGCCTAGGCGCCCACGACCGGCCGTGCCCGCCTGCCCGCCGTACCAGGTCATGCCTCGGGCGGAGGCGTCCGTGCGGTCCCCCGGCCCGGGTGCTGCTCAGGCCTGTCCGCTCGGGCCTGTCCGCCCGGCCCTGTCCGTCAGGCCTGACCGTGCAGGATCAGCGCCCAGGCGAGGCAGGCCAGCGCGCCGGTGCACAGCAGCGCCCGCACCACGTTGAACCGCACCCAGCGCGCCTCGAACCGGCCCCGCACCGCCGCCGGGTCGCCGATCCGCTCGGGCGCCCCGGCGGCCGCCAGCTCGTCGTTCAGCGGGATGTTGACGGACCGGGTGACGCCGATCGCCGCCACGTACAGCACCAGGGCGGCGACGGTCGGTGCCAGCGCGTGGTGTCCGTCCGAGGGCAGGTGGACGGCGACGGCCGCGCCCGTGGTCAGCAGCGCGCCGACGAAGCCGAGGACGAACCAGCCGTTGAGGATGGCCACGTTGACGCGCTGCATGACCTCGATGAACGTCCGGTCCTCCACCCTGGCGAGCGCCGGCATCACCGAGCACGCGTAGGCGTAGAACAGGCCGGCGGTCAGCCCGCAGGTGACGGTGGCCGCCACCAGGGTGAGTGTGCGTGCCAGTTCCATCTTCGTAGCCCCTCACTTCATCCACTGTCGTCTGTCATCGGCCCTGGCCTGCCGGCCCCGCATCCCGGCCCCCGCATCCGGGTCGTCGCCTGTCGGCCGTCGCCTGCCGGTCAGTGCGGGCCGGTCAACCCCCGTGCGCCCCGTGTACCGATCATCCGGCATCCGCGCCGCCCGAGCCACCTCGATCGCTCAAGACCCTCTCAAATGACGAGCCGTCAAATAATGTCCCGGCGTCTACACTTGGCGTCATGGACACTCTGACGGGACTCCTCGACGGCCCCAAGGCCCGTGGTGCGTTCCTGCTGCGCTCGATCCTCACCCCGCCGTGGTCGCTGCGGATCGAGGACCGGGCCCCGCTGTCGGTGGTGACGATGGTCCGCGGCGACGCCTGGATCCTGCCCGAGCGCGGCACCCCGCTGCTGCTGCACCCCGGCGACGTGGCGATCGTGCGCGGCCCGGAGCCCTACACCGTGGCCGACGACCCGGACACCCCGGTGGACGTCATCGTCGGCCCGGGCCAGGTCTGCACCCGGGGCGGCGTGGACGTCTCCGAGGTGATGTCGCTGGGCGTGCGCACCTGGGGACAGGGGAGGGAGGGTGACCAGGCCTCCTCGGTCGTCCTCTCCGGCACCTACCAGGCCGAGCACGAGATCGGCCAGCGCCTGCTGGCCTGCCTGCCCGCCCTGCTGGTCCGCCCGGCCGGCACCGGCGCCGACGACACCCTCGTCCACCTCCTCGCCGCCGAGATAGGGCGCAACGAACCCGGCCAGGAACTCGTCCTGGACCGCATCCTGGACCTCCTCGTCGTCTCCGTGCTGCGCGCCTGGCTCGCCGCCCCCGACTCCGGCGCCCCCGCCTGGTACCGCGCCCAGCACGACCCCGTCGTCGGGCCCGTCCTGCGCCTCATGCACGACGACCCGGCCACCCCCTGGACGGTCGCCGACCTCGCCCAGAAGGTCGGCGTGTCCAGGGCGGGCCTGGCCCGCCGCTTCACCGCCCTGGTCGGCGAACCGCCGATGGCGTACCTGGCGGGCTGGCGCCTGGCCATGGCCGCCGACCTGCTCCGCGAACCGGAGTGCACGGTCGCGTTCGCCGCCCGCAAGGTCGGCTACAGCAACGCCTTCGCCCTCTCCGCCGCCTTCAAGCGGGTCCGCGGCATCAGCCCGCAGGAACACCGCCGCCTGGCCGCCACCGGCAGCACCCCCCAGCTGGCCGGCTTCTCCGGCCCCGCCGAAACCGTCGTCCTGGCCGGCTGAGGACCGCGCTCCCGCCGCGCCCGCCCGGCGGGAGCCCGGCCCGTACCCCCTGCACCGCACCCTCCGCACGCTCCGCTCCCCTCACCGCACCCAGCGCGTCTCCACGACGCCGCACTCGAAGGCCGTCGAACGGGCCGCCCGGTACCGCCGATCGGTGAGCTGAGGACCGAAGACCGTCGCCCCCGCGCCCGCGAATCCGGGGTTGACGAACAGCCGGAGCTCGTCGACGAGATCCTCCCGCAGCAGGGCGGACACCAGCCCGGCGCCGCCGAAGCAGACCAGATCCCCCTCGGCCTGCTTCTTCGCCTGCGCCACCGTGTCGGCCAACTCGCCGTTGAGCACCGTCGTCCGCGGCCACTCCCGCTCCGGGCGGCCCGTCCGACTCACCACGAACACCGGCAGCCGCGAGATCGCCCGGCTGAACTCCCAGTCCGGATCATCCGGATGCGCCTGCGCCATCCGCCCCCAGTGCCCGAGGTACCCCTCATCCGCCATCGGCCGACTCAGCACCAGCCCCGATGCCTCCGCCAGCAACCCGTTGAACGCCGCCCGCAGATCCCCGCTCCACGGCCACTCCGGCCCCCAGTTCCACAACTGCCAGGCGCTGCCCGGCACCTCGCTGTCCACGAACCCGTCGATGGACACCTGCATCGACACGATCAGACGGCTCATCCGCTACTCCTTCCTCTCCCCACGTCTGCTTCCTCTTCTTCCTCCCGCATTCTGCACGCCCCCACTGACAACGGACCCCCAGAAGCCCGTCCACCCCCGGTATATGACAATCATTCAGACCCTGTGCACCACCCGCGCGGGCGCGACAACGACCAAAAGGGGGAACACGATGAGGCGCGCAGCAACCGGTACGACGCTGACCGCGGCGGCCCTGATCGCCATGGCGGCCCTGACCGGCTGCGGCTCGGTGCACGCGGACGCCCCGACGCGGGCCGGCTCCGCCGTCACGACGGCCAGCCCACTGGCCACCCCGGCGACCACCACGCCCGAGCAGGCCGAGGCGATCGCCCGCCACAACCGGCTCTTCCCCCAGGTCGCGGCCAAGTGCGCAGGGGTGGCCGCCCTGCCGCTCTCCGCCCCGACCGACCCCGGTGCCACGCCCGCTGCCACGCCCGGCGGGGGAGGGGGCGGCGAGCAGTGGGCGGACAAGTACGCGGAGAACCACGCCTACAAGCAGACCGTCCCCCTCCTCGCCGACGCCCAGTGCCGGGGCAAGGCCCACGCGGGCCGGATCGCGGACGCCCTGGCGAAGGCCGGCCGGCCCGACACCCTCACCGAGACCTACCTGCGCACCACCCTCGAACAGCTCGGCTACCCCACCAAGGACGCGGCCGTCCAGATCGTGACCAAGGACACCGGCACCCCCGCCACCTTCTCCCTCTGGATCCCCGGAGCCGGCCCCTGCATCACCGGCCTCCTCTCCGCAGAGGCCGACATCAGCCCGCACGGCCCCTACCTCGACGGCGGCTGCGCCGAACCCAAGGGCGGCCACTGACCGCACAGCGCCCGAAATCCCGGTGACCTGCGCCGATCCCGTCCCCTACGATCCGGCAGCATGAACCACCCCGACGCCGGCCCCGAACTGTCCATCCGCAGCACGGACTCGCCGACCAGCCGGATCCGCCTCACCGACTGGTCCCGTCGCGATGCGTACGAGTCCGTGTTCGCGGTGGAGGCGGTCTCCGACGGCCTCACGGCCCGGGTCGACGCCGTCCGCGTCTCCGTCCTCGACCTCGACGGTGATTTGGCCGACTTCCTGGACCGCCTCGCCGCCGACTTCCGCGGCTGGCAAGGCGAGCGCACCTGGCACACCAGCCGCCTCACCCTCACCGCCACCCACACCACCGGCGGCCACGTCCACCTCCGCTGGACCCTCCGCACCAGCATCCACACCAACGACCCCTGGGAGTGCACCGTGACGACCACCCTCGAAGCCGGCGAACAACTGCGCACCCTCGCCACCGACACCCGGGCCTTCCTCCACCCCTGACCCGCGCCGGTCTCGCGCCGAGCCGGGCCCACTGCACGGCTCTGCTCTACCGTCCGGACATCCGAACACCCGAGAACCGGCACGCAGGAAGACGGTGGCCCGCCGTCAACGTGCACGAGCTGACGTCGCTGCCGTCCCACCCCGAGGTGCCGATCCACCTGTACGGCGTCGCCCGGCTCAGGGACGAACCGACCAGGCGCTTCGACCTGCACGAACGCTTTCCTTCGGGACCCACCACGGTCGGCCGCCCGCGCTGTCCTGCACGCCGCCCTGGACGCGGATCAACTCACGGCCCCGGCCCGCGCAGCCGCCCTGAGCCCGCCCGCCGCCGACCTCCCGGAACCCGCCTTCCACCCCGGCCAACACGTCCACGTCGTGGTCAACACCCGCAACCACACACCGCACCACGGCACCGTCCGCGACAAGGTCCGGCACTACAAGGACCAGCAGTGGTACTTCCTCCTGCGCACCGCCTCCGGCCGCAAACTCACCAAGCGCTACCCCGCCGCCGACCTCCGAGCCGACAACTAGGGAGGTGAGGGCCTTGGCCGCTCGCGGGGGGCGCCAAGGTCCACCTGAGTGCGGACTGCCGGAGAAGTCCGACAGGCTGGCCGCCCGCCTGCGCGAGGGATCGCGCGGAGGGCGGCCACCGGCATTCGACCTGGAGCGGTACGAGAACCGGAACACCGTCGAACGGGCCATCAACAAGCTCAAGCACGCCCGAGCAGTCGCAACCCGATACGGCGAACGCGGATACGTCTAGCTCGGAACCGTCACCGCGGCCGCCCTCGTCATCCGGCTCCGCACATGACCGACCGGACTGGTCCCAGCCGTGCGGGCCGTCCGGCGTGGGAGCTCCCGGTCGGGTGCGGGCGGCAGCCCGATCCGAGCCAGGTCGGTGCGTTCGGCGTCGGGCGCGTCGAGGGACTTCGCGTGCTTGGCCGCATCGACGGAACCGGGTCCGTGGATGCTGAGTTCGAAGTCCCGGTGCGCCTTGGCGTCCGGTGCGAACGGCAGGCGGATCCGCCCGTCCGCGACCAGACGGCGCACCTCGGCCCGGCTCAGGCCGAGGCCGAGCTGGAGCAGCCGCTCCACCCGGACCGGCGCGGGCAGCTCGAAGCGCACCTGCACCGAGAGCGGGTTCGGGTCGTCGAGCGCGTACAGCGGCATGCGGGTCTCCAGCTCCCACGTCCCGGTCCAGTCGAGCCGGTACCGGTTCTGCGCCGCGAGCGACGCACTCATCACCAACTCCCGCACCGCTGCTGGGTCGTTGATCTCGTACGCCACCAGCCGGGCCGGCTCCAGCGTCGAGACGTGGACGCGCTCGTGGACGGGCACCTTCGAGGTCCGGTCGCACGTCGCGCAGCTCAGCAGCAGCCAGACGTCGAGCAGTTTGCCGCTCGCGTTGACGCGGATCTTCCCCGAGGCGCGGTGCCGCATGCCGGGGCAGTCCGGGCAGGACCGGACGACGGTGGGCAGGGCGGACTGACGCACGGCCCACAGGGCCTTGCGGTCGGTATTCATGTGTGTTGGGTGCTTTCAGGACTCAGCGGGAGGGCATGCCGAACTCACTCGGCGGCTCCCGCTCTCTGACGGATGCTCACGAGGGGCGCGACCCATCGCCTCGGGGCCGGGTCGTCAGGCTCCGAGGTCGATCGCGCGACAGGTACGTACTACGTGGCAGTCATCAAAAGTCCATGCGGGAGATCGTGATCGAGACGGCGGCCCGCGGCAACCGAATTTCCCCGTGCCCTCGGCCGGCGGTCGCGCGCAGCCCCACCCACCTCCCGCACCTCCGCCACCAGGCGGGCGACGAGGCCCTGCCACGGTGTCTCGTCCTGGTGTTTCCCCGCCCAGCCCCTTCGGGCGCAAGGGCTGGTGGCGGATCGGCACGGGCGCCGGCCGCAAGCTGGTGGGCGCGGATGATGGCGGAGTCGTTATGTGGGTCCACCAGTTCTGTCCGTTGTCCGCTGTTCGTCATGATGAAAGACGGGTTCAGTGAGGGCCGGTCACTCCGCCCAGCGCCTGGTTCCTGGCCTCTGAATGGCCTCCGTGCTGGGCTGAGCCCAAACCACCGCGTACTGGTCGTCCCGCTCCGCGAACCGGGCGCTACCACCTGCGCGACTCGGGTTTGGTTTCGTTCAGCATCCGGCTGACGCGGCCCGGCCCCGGCGGGCGCCAGAATCTCGATCGTTCCTTCGACGGCGGTTCCAGCCAGAGGGAGAGCCTGTTCGGGCCAGCTCCACAGAATCGCGACTCCCGGTCGGCAAAGCGATGCCTACGGTTGACGGGCCAGTAGCACCTGTCCTGTCGTCTGCCCGCATCGCGGGAGCACCGAGGTAGGGAGTCCGCGCTGTGCCGTCCTTGCTGCACTACGAGATCGTCACGGATCCGACGTCATTGCAGGCGTCGGCCGACGGGGCACCGTCCGTGGGGACGGTGTACATCGTCGTCTCCAACACCCACCAGGAGGAGGTGGACTGGAGGTACATCGATGTGGCGGTCCCGCTCGGCCCCGAACGTGACCGCCTGACGGACGACCGTCCGGCGATCAAGCCGGACGTCGACATCACGTGGAGCACGCCCCTGAACTTGGAGAATCCGACGTTCGAGTGGGACGAGACCGAGCAGGCGTTCCGGGTCCACGTCCCCCAGGCGCCGACAGCGAAGCAGAGATTTCCCAGCCAGGCCTCGATGACGCTGACGCTGGACAACATCCCCATCACCCGGGACGGCGGGCTGGTTCTCCTGACCATCCGTGAGGAGACCGGCCTCGGCGAGGGGCCAACGAAGACAGAACTGGGCACCTACACCACCACGCTCGCGGTGGTGAAGCAGACGCCGCGGGTCCCGCGCAACTTCCACCCGGCGTCCGCCCTGGTGGACGGGGATACGGGCGGGCAGCTCGAACTGAGGTGGAACGGTCCCGACAACCTCCACTACTGGATCCACCGGCCGGACGGCCCGGTGGACCACATCGAGCCGTTCCCCGGCTCCGTGGTGACGGACCGGCCCTACAGCCGGTCCGTCCCCGTCCCGAAGCGTGGCACCACCTACACCCTGATCGCCGGGACGAACGACGGAGGGCAGCAGCAGCACGGATATTTTCTCACCACCACCGTCCACGCGATCATCCCCGAGTTCGGGAGCGGGACGCGCTCCCTGTGGGTCGAGGGGACGGCAGACAAGGGCCGCATCGGCTTCACCGCGGACGGCGTGGACGTCCGGGACCCGCAGCATGACCTGGGCAGGGTGACGGCCGACAAGGCCGACGTGGACAGGGTGATCACCAGGCTCGTCCAGGGGCGGACCAACGACAACGGCTGGATCACCTTCCCGGACAGCGGCGTCAACGTGTACCACGGCCCGACCAACGTCCCGGGCGTTGTCACGGCCGCCCGGGCCGACGTGGACGGCGTCAACACCAAGTGGGCGGGCAGCCGCGACGCGGGCGCGGGCTGGGTCGAGTTCACCCCGTCCGGGGCGAGCCTCCACAAGGACGGCAACGGGGCCCCGGGCGACATCACCGCCGGCAAAGCCAACCTGCAGAGCGTCAACACCACGTGGGTCGGCGACCGCGACGGCGGCAAGGGCTGGATCGGGTTCCCCGAGAACGGTATCGACGTCCGCGGAACCGGCACCGACGCGTGGGGCACCGTCCACGCGGGCAAGGCCGACGTGGACGGCGTCAACACCAAGTGGGTCCAGGGCCGCAGCACCAGCGACGGCTGGATCGACTTCCCCACGAGCGGCATCCGCGTCTACCGCGACGGCGGCAACAACCGGGGCGACGTCATCGCTCACAAGGCCGACCTCAACAGCGTCAACACCACGTGGGTCGGCGACCGCGACGGCGGCAAGGGCTGGATCGAGTTCCCCGAGAGCGGTATCGACGTCCGCAAGGGCAGCGGCCAGGTGTGGGGCACCGTCTCGGCCGACACGGCGGATCTGAACAGTGTGACCGCGAAGTGGGTCGAGGGGCCCAACAGCACGAAGAGCCGTCTCGCCTTCACCGACACGGGAGTGAAGATCACCGACCCCGACGGCCACAGGGGCACCATCGTGGCGGGCGAGACCAACGTCCGCAGCGTCGTCACCCCCTGGGTGTCAGGGCCCATGCCCGGCGCGGGATGGATCGCCTTCCGGGTGGAGGGGGTGGACGTGATGCGGGACAGCGAGGTCTCCTTCGGCACGATCCGCGCCGCCACCTACGAGGACAAGCAAGGGGGGACCGGGCGCGCCCTGCACCGCAGGCTGCCCCCGTACGACTGGCCGCCGAAGTCGCAGTAGGCGCCTTCCACCTCCGGCAGCCTGCCCGATGGTCCGGACGAGGATGCCTGGATGAGACGAGCTGCTGGCACAGAGGTTTCTCAGGTCTCGTGTCGGCGCCGCGCGGTGAGGACGGTCACCCCGTTGAGCGCCTGCAGCTCGTCCTCCAGGGCGGCCTTGTCGATGGTCAGCCGGCGGATCGCCTCGGCGTAGATGCGGACCAGCTTGCGCAGGTCGCTGTTCTCCCGCCGGACGCGGGCGCTCGACTGCGGCAGGCCGAGCTCACGCCGGGTGAAGAACACCCGCCAGCCCAGCACGCCCGGATCTCTTGATCTGGATCGCACCGCTGGAACCTAGCAAGGACAGGTCCGAAACCGCACAAGTGTAGGCGGCGATGCTCCAGTAGCGGCTCAAGGGCCTCCTGCATCTCGGCGAACCCTGCCAGACCTCGACCGGATGTGTTCACGCGTCGCGCCCACGGCGACCCCGAACTGCTGGCATCACGTGATCAAACCGGACAGGCCCTCTGGCAAGGCCGCCCTGGGGCGGATGTGACTGCCGGGAGAGTACGCATGATCGACACGGGAACGGCCGCGCGGCGGGGGCGGGGGAGTCGAGTCAGGAAGTCGCTGCGGGAACGAGGTGGTCGAGTCCCTGCGCACTGCCCGTCGCGGCCTCGATCGAGCGCGGCAGCATGATGCTCTCGTAGGCGCGGACGGCGTCGTCGACGCCGGCTTCGGTGACGAGGGCGTGGGCGAGGTCGGAGCCGTCGAGCATGGCGAGATTGGCGCCCAGCCCGACCGGGGGCATCAGGTGCGCGGCATCGCCGAGCAGCGTGACGCCGGGAACGTGCTCCCAGGTGTGCGGGGCGGGCAGGACGAAGAGGGACCGGTTGATGAACCCGGTGTCGCTGTTGCGCAGGAGGTAGCGCAGGCTCTCGTCCCAGCCGTCGAACATCCTCAGCAGGTGCGTCCGCACGGCCCGCTGGTCGTCGAGGTCGATGCCGGCAGCCATGTGCCAGTCCTCCGGCGCGCGGAGCGCGATGTAGGCGCGGATGTGGCCGTTGCTGTTGCGCTGGGCGACCAGGGACCTGCCGGCGCCCTTCGCCAGCATCGATCCGTTGCCGACCAGCCGCGCGAGGTCGGGATGGCGGGTGTCGCAGTGGTCGAATCCGGTCTCGACGAAGGTGACACCGGTGTAGCCGGGCACGGCGCTGGACAGGGCCGGGCGGACCCGCGACCAGGCGCCGTCGGCACCCACCACCAGATCGAAGTCCTCGGCGGTGCCGTCCCCGAAGAGCAGCCGGCAGGTGCCGTCCGGTAGCGGGCGGACCCCGGTGACGGCGCGGTCCCACCGCACGGTGTCCTGGGTGAGCGAGTCCAGGAGCAATCCGCGCAGTTGGCCCCGGTCGATCTCCGGCCGACCGCCGGCGGCGGGCGGACCCTGATGCGCCAGGACGGCGGCGTTGGTGAAGTCGAGCACGCGCCACTCATCGGCTTCGGGGCGGGCGAGGGCGTGGAATCGGTCGAGGAGCCCGGCCGCGCGCAGGGCGGCCTGACCGGTGTCGACGTGCAGGTCGAGGGTGCCGCCCTGCGGGCGGGCGTCGGCGGAGGTCTCGCGTTCGAAGACGGTGACGGAGCGGCCGTGTTGCTGTAGGACCCGGGCACAGGTGAGGCCGCCGAGGCCGGCGCCGACAATCGCGATGCGGGGAGGATGAGCAGGGTGCATGGGAGTGTCCCTCGAGAGGTGGGTGAACCGCCGGGAGGTCCGGCCTCACCAAGAAAGCACACTCACTAAATAAGTGCAACGACTCAACTTTTGTCATCGATTCACCGTCGGGTACGGTATGCAGGTGACCGAACCGACCGGGCGCCGCGAGCGCAAGAAGGCCCAGACCCGCCAGTCCCTGGCCGACGCCGCACTCGAACTCTTCCTCGACCGCGGCTACGACCAGGTCGGCGTCAAGGACGTCGCCGACGCCGCGGACGTCTCGGTGACCACCTTGTTCAAGCACTTCTCCGGCAAGGAAGCCCTGGTCTTCGACCAGGACGACGACCTGGAGGCGGCGCTCGTCGCCGCCGTGCGCGACCGCACCCCCGGCACGTCGATCCCGCAGGCGCTCCGCGAGCACATCCTGCTGAAGCAGACCCAGTTCGCCGTCCATGCCACGGACCCGCGGTTCGCCGAGTTCACGCGCATGGTGCAGGAAACCCCTGCGCTGCGGGACTACGCTCACCGCATGTGGACGCGCCACGAGGCGGCCCTGGCGCGGGCCATCGCCGAGGCCGTCGGCGCCCCCGAGGACGACGTCAGCTGCGCCGCCCTGGCTCATTTCGCCATCGAGGCCCGCGGATTCATCCTGCGGCACGCCGAGCCGCGCCGCGCCGCCGACGAGGCCTTCGCATTGCTCGAACACGGCTGGGCGGCCTCCCGCCCGGGCAGCTGACGCGGCCCGCGCGGAGTCCTGATGTGAGTGGACGGTTGCGCGCCCTCACGGGTCAACCTGAGTAACTACGCTGCCACGCAAGCCGCCTGAAGCGGGGTCCAGCCGGACAGAACGTCGGAACGACATCGCCCTGGGGGTGGCGTTCCGGCGTGCCGAGCTGTCGTTGGCCGGCCGCAGAAGAATTCTGCCTTGCGGCGAGTCCCGATCGGGCGCCATCGGCGCCTTGGAGACGCCTCCGCGGACCCGGCCCGAAATGGCGCGAAGGCCTGTCGCTGACAGGCCTTCGGCGTCAAGTGGTTCGTGGGGGAGGCCCGGCGGGGGGAGGCCATCCCGTGGGGAGTGGAGCGGTTGAGCAGGTGCTTTTTTCGTACGACACATCCACCCTGCGGTGGCGCTGTTATTCGTTGGTGTTGTTGTGGGTGGTGTGGGTGGTGGTTTGGTAGTTGTGGGTGTCGTGGTGGTTGGTTTGTTTGTGGAATTTGTGGGTGGTGTGGGGCCAGATGGTGGTGTTGTTGCCGTTTTTGTCTGTGTACCAGCTGTTGCAGTTGTTGGTGGTCCAGACGGTGTGTTTGATTTTTTGTTGGAGGGTGTTGTTGTAGTGGGTTTGGGCGGTTTGGCGGGGTTCGATGGTGGTGTAGTTGTTTTTGTTGATGGTGTGGAGGGCGTGGATGAGGTAGTTGATTTGGGATTCGATGATGAGGGTTTGGCTGGAGTGGCCGAGGGTGGTGTTGGGGCCGAGGAGCATGAAGAGGTTGGGGTAGCCGTGGATGGTGGTGCCGCGGTGGGCTTGCATGCCGTTTTGCCAGGTGGTGGCGAGGGTGGTGCCGTTTCGGCCGTGGATGCGGTGGGTGATGGGGCGGTTGGTGGCTTGGAAGCCGGTGGCGAGGATGATGGTGTCGATGTGGCGGGTGGTGTTGTCGGTGGTGGTGATGTGGGTGGGGCCGATGTTTTTGATGGTGGTGGGGATGATGGTGACGTTGGGTTGTTGGATGGCGGGGTACCAGGTGTTGGAGAAGAGGAGGCGTTTGCAGCCGATGGTGTAGTCGGGGGTGAGTTGGGTGCGGAGGGTGGGGTCGGGGACGGATTTTTTGAGGTGTTTGGTGGCCATGTTGTGGATGCCGGTGGTGCGGGTGGGGCGGGAGAGGAAGAAGGCGAGGATTTCGCGGCCGTTTTTGTTGAAGTTGCGGCGGAGTTTTTGGTAGCCGGGGAGGTGGCGGAGGAGCCAGGTTTGGAGTTTGGTGTTGGGTTTGTCGGGTTTGGGGCCGATCCAGGGGGGTGTGCGTTGGTAGAGGTCGAGGTGGGCGACGTGGGGTTGGATGTGGGGGACGAATTGGATGGCGCTGGCGCCGGTGCCGATGACGGCGACGTTGCGGCCTTGGAGGTTGTGGTCGTGGTTCCACTGGCTGGAGTGGAAGATGGTGCCGGTGAAGGTGTCGAGGCCTTCGATGGGGGGGATGGCGGGTTCGTTGAGGTAGCCGGTGCCGGTGACGAGGATTTGGGCGGTGTAGGTGCCGCCGGTGGTGGTGAGGTGCCAGTGGTGGTGGGTGTCGTCCCAGTGGGCGGCGGTGAGGTCGTGGTTGTAGCGGATGTGGGGGTTGATGCCGAAGCGGTGGGCGCAGTCTTTGAGGTAGGTGTGGACTTCGGTTTGGGTGGCGAAGGTGGATTTCCAGTTGGGGTTGGGGGCGAAGGAGAAGGAGTAGAGGTGGGCCATGACGTCGCAGGCGCAGCCGGGGTAGGTGTTGTCGCGCCAGGTGCCGCCGAGGTCGTTGGCTCGTTCGAAGAGGAGGAAGTCGTCGGTGCCGGTTTGGAGGAGCCGGATGGCGGTGCCGAGGCCGGAGAAGCCGGTGCCGATGATGGCGACTTTGAGGTGGCGTAGGGGGGTGGTGTCGGTGGGGATGGCGGTGTTGGTGGGGGCGGGGGTGGTGTCGGCCGTGGGCGTGGTGGCCGTGGTGGCCGGCGCCGTGGTGTCGGTGGTGTAGGCCGGGGCGGGGGCCGTGGCGGGGGCCGTTGCGCTGGCGGGTGCGGTGGTGGCGCTGGCGGTGGTGGTGGCGCTGGCGGTGGTGGTGCCGGTGCCGGTGGGTTTGGGTGTGGTGGTGGTCATGGGGGTGTGGTTGCCTTTCAGGCCCGGCGGGTGAGGGTGACGCGGAAGTTGTTGAAGATGTGGTCTTCGAGGGTGTAGGCGAAGATGTCGAGGTAGCGTTCGAAGCGGGCGACGGTGGTTTCGTCGGCGAGGGTGAGGGCTTCGTCGCGGCGGGTGGCGATGTGTTGGAGCCAGGCGCGGCAGGCGCGGGCGAAGGATTCGGGTTCGTTGCGGATTTCGGTGACTTCGAAGAGTCCGTCGAGGCCGGCGGCGAGTTCGGGCAGGCGGGGGATGTGGCAGCCTTCGAATTCTTCGCGCTGGAGGAACTTGAGGTCGTCGAGGAGTTGGCGGCGCAGTGGGGGGTTTTCGACGGTCATGGTGTGGAGGACGAAGCGGGCGCCGGGCTTGAGGAGGGAGTGGACCTGCTTGAAGAAGGCGCGGTAGCGCTGGGTGCGTTCGCGGGGGGTGAGGGTGGAGAGGACGAAGTGTTCGAGGGCGTTGATGCAGAATGCGGCGTCGTAGGGGTCGCCGTCGGCCTTGTGGTCTTCCCAGCTTTCGACGCGGGCGTGGATGTTGGGGTTGCCGAGGTTGTGGACGAAGTCGGCTTGGGTGCGGGAGAGGGTGACGCCGACGGCCTGGTGGACGCCGTGGACGGTGGTGAGGCGGTTGAGCATGGTGCCCCAGCCGCAGCCGATGTCGAGGACCTTGGCCTTGCCGGCGGCTTGGGCGAGGTCGGTGAAGACGTCGAGCTTGCGTTCCTGGGCTTCGTCGAGGGTGGCGACGAGGTCTTCGCCGTCCTCCCAGTAGCCGCCGGAGTACATCATGGTGGGGCCGAGGATGAGGCGGTACAGGTCGTTGCCGACTTCGTAGTGGTGGCGGATGGCTTCGACGTCGGGGTTGATGGTGCGGGCTTCGACGGTGGTCATGGGTGGGGCCTTTCTGCGTGAGTGTCGGTTGGTCGGTTGGTCGGTTGGGCTGCACGTGTGGCGTGTTGAGTGGTGCTGTCGTGTCGGGGCGCCCCCCGGGGTGGGGGGCGGGCCGGCGCGGCGGCGGGTTGGCCGGTGTTGGGCGTTGACTGCCGTGTCCCGTACGGGTGTTGACGGTGTTGGCGTTGTCCGGCCGGTTGTTGCGGTGAACTGCGGTGTCCCGTGCCGGTGTTGGCGTTGCCTGGCCCGGTGTTCGGCGTGAACTTCCGTGGCCTGTGCCGGTGTTGACGGTTTTCGGTGTTGTCTGGCCGGTGTTCGGCGTGAACTACCGTGTCCGGTACGGGTGTTGGTGCATCCGGGGCCCGTCGCCCGGGGCCGGGCCGGGGCCGGCCGGGGGTTGGGGGGTTGGGTGGGTGTGGGTGTGGGTGTGTTGTGGGTCAGGTAAGCGTGTGGCTCGCAAGGGGGGCGCAAGCGGGGGTGGGGGTGGGGGGTTGCGGGGTTTTTGCGTGGGGGCGGGTTTGATGCGGTTGTGACACGGGATGCGGTGTGCCGGTCCCGGTGGTTTTCCGGTGTTTCCCGGGGTGGGTTTGTGCCTCTGGGGGGTCGGGTGTGTGTTCCGTGTCGCGGTGTTCTCCGTTCCGTCCGTCCGTTCGTTCCGCCCGTTCGTTCCGTTCGTTGGTTCCGTTTCGTTTCCGTCGTTCCGGGCGGCTCGTTTCGGTTCGTTCGGTTCGTTCGGTTCGGTTCGGTCTGTCTGTTCGGTTCGTTCGTTCTGTTCTGTTCGTTCGTTTGGGGTGCCCTTTTTGTGCGGGTTGCTTGTGTGGTGGCCCGGGGGTGCTTCGTGTCCTTCGAGAGGGAAGGGGTTCGGTATGTCTGAGGTTGTGGTTCCGTCGGTGGAGGAGCTGGCGGCGCAGTTGCAGGCGGTGTCGGGTGCGCGGGAGGTGGATGCGGACGCGGCGTTGCAGCACATCGCGGATGTGGATTCGCTGGATCTGATGGAGTGGTTGTACGGGTTCCAGAACCAGTACCCGCACATTCCGGCGGATGAGTCGTTGTTCGCGGACATCGATGACACGACGACGTTGCGGGTGGTGCACGAGCGGATTGTGGCGCTCGTGGCGGGCTCGGGCGTCTGAGCGGGGGCGTGCCGGTATGAGTGGCTTCGATGTCGCCGGGTGGGGGATGTTCGTCCCCGAGCGTGTGGTGACCAGTGCGCAGCTGGCCGAGCGGTTCGGTGTGGATGAGCACTGGATCGTGTCGCGGTGCGGGATCCGTGAGCGGCGGGTGGTGGGTGCGGGGCAGACGACCGCGTCGATGGCGGTGGAGGCGGGCCGGCGCGCGTTGGAGCGGGCGGGGATGTCGGGTGCGGATGTGGCGCATCTGATCGTGGCGACGGCGACGCCTGAGCAGCCGTCGCCGGCGACGTCCGCGTTCGTGCATGACGAGCTGGGTGTCGCGGGCAGTGCGCACGATGTGAATGCGGAGTGTGCGGGGTTCGTGTACGCGTTGGTGACGGCGGCGGGGTTGATGCGGATGGATCCGCGTCCGGTGCTGGTGATCGGCTCGGACACGCACACGCTGACCGCGAACCCGGCGGATCGGGATCTGTCGATTCTGGTGGGGGACGGTGCGGGTGCGCTGGTTCTGACGCCGGGTGAGGTGGACCGGGTGCTGGCGTGGAATCTGGGCGCGGACGGGTCGTGCAAGAACTCGCTGAAGGTGTTGGCGGGTGGTTCGCGGATGCCGACGACCGCGCAGACGGTGGCCGATGGTCTGCACTATGCGCAGATCAACGGGAACGAGATCTATCTGAACGCGGTGCGGTATTCGGTGCGCACGATCCGCGAGACGCTGGAGCAGGCGAAGCTGGCGCCGGAGGATGTGGATCATGTGGTGCCGCATCAGGCGAACATCCGGATCATCAATTCGGTGTTGTCGCACACGGGGATCCCGCAGGACCGGTTGGTGACGAATCTGGAGCGGTACGGGAACACGGCGTCGGGTTCGGTGCCGATCGCGTTGGCGGAGGCGCTGGATGCGGGTCGGATCCGGGCGGGCGACAAGGTGTTGCTGGCCGGGTTCGGTGCGGGGATGACGTGGGGTTCGCTGCTGGTGGAGTGGGGAGGGGCGCGGTGAGCGGGCGGGAGGTGTTCGGTGAGCGGCCGGTTTCCCCGGTGGCCCTGGTGACGGGGGCGTCGGGGGGGCTGGGGCGGGAGCTGGCGCTGGCGCTGGACGCGGCGGGCTGCCGGGTCGCGGTGCACTACAACAGTGCGCGTGCGGGGGCCGAGGAGGTCGCGGCCAAGCTGGTGAACGACCATGTGGTGGTCACCGGTGACGTGGGTGACTTCGCTGCGGTGTCGGCGATGTACGAGGAGATCGTCTCGCGGCTGGGTGCGGTGGATGTGCTGGTCAACAACGGGGCCGTGCGCAAGGACGCGTTGATGGCGATGCAGGATCCGGCGCAGTGGCGGCAGGTGATCGAGACGAACCTGATCGGGGCGTTCCACACGTCGCGGGTGTGTGTGCCGGCGATGCTGCGGGCGCGGTGGGGCCGGGTGGTGAACATCGTGTCGCCGTCGGCGTTGATCGCGACCGCCGGGCAGACCGCGTACGCGGCGTCGAAGGCGGGGCTGATCGGGTTGACGCGCACGCTCGCGGCGGAGTGCGGGCGTCGGGGGGTGACGGTGAACGCGTTGTCGCCGGGGTTCATGATCACGGGGATGACGGACACGTTGTCGGAGAAGGTGGTGGCGGGGATGCGGGAGAAGGTGCCGGTGCCGCGGTTCGTGACGCCGGCGGAGGTGGCGCGTTCGGTGACGCTGTTCCTGGACCAGGACTGTATGACCGGTCAGGTCCTGAGCATCGACTCGGGCGCCTCCATCACCTGACCCCCGCCCCCCGGGGTCCCGGCTCTTTGGGCCCTGCCCCTTCCAGGCCCTCTGGACGGGCCCTGCCCCTCCTGCGGGCCTTCTGGACGGGCCCTGCCCCTCCTGCGGGCCTTCTGGGTCCTGGCCCCGGCCCCCGGCGTACTCCCGGGTCTGCCGGGGTCGGGCCGTTTCCGGGCCCGGTCGGGCGGCCTGTGTGGTCAGGGCCTCGCAGTTCCTGGTCCGGGCCCGCTGCCCCTGTCTTCTGGGCCTTCTGGGTCCTGGCCCTGGCCCCCGGCGTATCCCCGGGTCTGCCGGGGTCGGGCCGTTTCCGGGCCCGGCCGGGCGCCGCGTGTGGTGCGGGCCTCGCAGTTCCTGGTCCGGGCTCCGGCTGCCCCTGCCCTGCCCCTGCCCTGCCCCTGCTGGGCCCTGGCGCCCGGTGCATTGCCGGGTCTGCCGGGGCCTGGCCGGTTCCGGGTCCTTCGGGGTTTTTCGCCCGGTGCGGCGCTGCGGTGTCGTGTGGCGTGGACGTCGCCTGCCTGTCCCGGCCCGGTGTTCGGCGGGCCGGGACAGGCGGGTGCGTGGGAAGTCGGGTGTGCCGACGTCCCACGCACGGTGCTGTCCTGTTCCTGGTGCCCGGGTGTGGTGTCCGGCCCGGGTGCCTGGTCCTGGTGTTCGGGCCGGGAGGGGGTGTTACCGGAGGGCGGCGAGGGCGGCGTCGTAGTTGGGCTCTTCGGCGATCTCGGTGACGAGTTCGGTGTGCTGGGCCGCGTGTGGTGCGGGCCCGGCAGTTCCTGGTCCGGGTGGCGTGGTCCGGGCCCGCGGGCTGCACCGCTGCGTGCGGTGGCGTGGTGTCATCGCCCGCGACCTGGTTGTCCTGGCTGCCCGGAGTAGGGAGCGGGCCTGTATCGGCAGCGCGGGAGGGGTTTGTCGGGGCGGTGGGCCAGCGTTCGTTGTGTGATCGGGGGACGTGGCGGGCCTCTCGGTTGCGGATCTGGGCTGGAGACAGGGGCCGCAGCCGGTGCGGTTTTCGCGTACGGGGGAGCGGCGGCAGTTGTGCGATGTGCAGGTCGTGTGGGGCAGGCTCGAGATCGATTCCCGTGGTCCGCTTTCGTGGACGGCCCGGTGTGGCTGACGCTGAGCGGCCGGGAGTTCCCGTTCCCGGAGTGGACGGACGCGGTCGTGTCGGTGCTCGGTTCGATGGGGGAGGGCCGGGTCAGGGCCGCGGTGGTGGACGACGGCTGGGCTGGGGCTGTCGACGGCGGGGGCATGCGGGAAGGCGAGGTGGTTGCCGGCGTCGTCGTGCCGCTGTGCGTGGTCGCCGGGCGTCAGGGTGCCGTGAAGGAGCTGATCCGCGTGTGGGCCCGGGCGCATGGCGGGGC
Organism: Kitasatospora sp. NPDC097643; assembly: GCF_040302625.1. Taxonomy (NCBI): domain Bacteria; kingdom Bacillati; phylum Actinomycetota; class Actinomycetes; order Kitasatosporales; family Streptomycetaceae; genus Kitasatospora; species Kitasatospora sp. NPDC097643. Next base: position 47,107 of record NZ_JBEOSA010000071.1, read on the forward strand.
CGAGGTCGCGGGGGTGCTGTCCCGGATGTGCCGGTACGACGTGTTGGACCCGCGTTTGCCCCGTGGATTCGGCTGACGGGCCAGGGCGGCTGCTGGCGGGCCGACCCGGCACCGTGTCTGGCGCCTTTGGCCGCAGGGCCGTTGACTCACCGCTGCCCCCTCGGTGAGTGTGTGCGGTCACCGCATCGGGGACCGGGGGGGCGGGGCCGGGCTGCACGGAAGCGGCTGTACGGGCGGACCGGCTGACCGGCTGACTGGCTGACTGGCTGTTCTCGGGTCGGGGGTTGCGCCATGATCGCGGGGCGGGGGTGGGAGCTGCCGCTTCTGCTCGTCGACGGTCAGGAGGCCGCGTGTCGGTCGAGTCCGATATTCCGGAGTTTCCCGGTGAGGAGCCTGTCGGCTGGATCACCTGCCGGCACAGGCCCTGGGACGGTGTCCTCGTCAGGGCAGGCCGGATTCCCTTCGCGGCCGGGGACGAGGTCGCTTTCGACGTGACGGTCTGCGGTGACGTCGACGGGCGGATCCCGGCCGCCATGGTGCGGGGCGTCGTGAGTGTGACCGCTGACACCACCGCGGTCGATTACACGATCCCGTGGGACGGTGTCCTGGATGCCGTTGTCGAGGGTTCCATCACGGTCTCGTACAGCCTCGCCCCGGCCGGCGGCGGCGGGCCGGCGGTCTCGGAGAGCGCTGTGGTCCGGTACTCCCGCCGAGGTCCCGGCGGTGCCGTCTGCGGCCCGGAGAGCTGAACGGCCGCCGGCGGGTTTGGCCCACCGGTGCGGTGCGGTGCGGTCCGCGAGAGCGTCGGCGGTTGCGGTCCGTGGCGGCGACGTGGGCAGGTGGCCGCCGAGCACCTGCTGTACGCGTCGACCCGAACGGCATCGCCGTCGATGTGGACTCGGTCGAGCGTGGACGTCGCCCGCTTGCCCCGGCCCGGTGTTCGGCGGGCCGGGGCAGGCGGGTGCGTGGGAAGTCGGGTGTGCCGACTTCCCACGCACGGTGCTGTCCTGTTCCTGGTGCCCGGGTGTGGTGTCCGGCCCGGGTGCCTGGTCCTGGTGTTCGGGCCGGGAGGGGGTGTTACCGGAGGGCGGCGAGGGCGGCGTCGTAGTTGGGCTCTTCGGCGATCTCGGTGACGAGTTCGGTGTGCAGGACGGTGTCGTTCTCGTCGAGGACGACGACGGCGCGGGCAGTGAGGCCGGCGAGGGGGCCGTCGGCGATCGCGACGCCGTAGTTCTCGTGGAAGTCACGGCCGCGCAGGGTGGACAGGCTCTTGACGTTGTCCAGGCCCTCGGCGCCGCAGAAGCGGGCCTGGGCGAAGGGCAGGTCGGCGGAGATGCACAGCACGACGGTGTTGGCCAGGGCGGCGGCCTTGGCGTTGAAGGTGCGCACGGAGGTGGCGCAGGTGGGGGTGTCGACGCTGGGGAAGATGTTGAGGACCTTGCGCTGGCCGCTGTAGTCCTTCAGGGACTTGTCGGCGAGTCCTTCGCCGACGAGGGTGAACGCGGGGGCCTGGGTACCGGGGGCGGGCAGTTCGCCGCCCACCTGGACCGGATTGCCCTTCAGCGTGACCTGAGCCATGGAATTGCCTCCTACCGGCGGTTTTATGACAACGCCGCCGATCCTACTGCGGGGGTGATCCCGCGCGGTGGGGGTGACCGCCTGCCGGACGCCCCCGGGACCTGCCCCCGGACCTGCTCCTCCGGACCCGGCCCCCGGACCTGCTCCTCCGGACCCGGCCCCCGGACCTGCTCCTCCGGACCCGTACCGGTCCACCCGGCCCCCGGCCTCGATGAACTCGGAGTAGGCCTCGTTCATCAGCGGGAAGTCGGCGCGCTTGGTGAGG
>NZ_JBEOSA010000072.1:0-46368 GCF_040302625.1 Kitasatospora sp. NPDC097643
CCCGCCAGCCCGCTCGACGACCTTCCCCAGGACACCCCATGTATCGCACCGCACTGCGCAACGTGCTGGCCCACAAGGGCCGACTGCTGATGACGGCGCTGGCCGTCATGCTCGGCACCGCCTTCGTCGCCGGCACCATGATCTTCTCCGACACGTTCGGCAAGGCCATGCGGGACAGCAACTCCAAGAGCTACTCGGACGTTTCGGTCCAGGTCGTGGACAACGCGGCCGGCTCCCGCGCCTCCGCCCGGCAGAAGAGCGAGAGCGGCTCCGCCGCGCTCACCGACGCCACCGTCCAGCAGCTGGCCGCGCTGCCGGGCACCGCCAACGCCCGCGGCGTGGTCAGCGGCTTCACCGGCGTCGCCGACCGCGGCGGCAACCTGATCGGCCAGTTCTGGTCCGCCCGGGGCGCCAACTTCGCCCCGGGCCAGGACGGCAAGGACCCGCGCTACCCGATGGCCGAGGGCCAGGGCCCGAAGAACGCCAAGGAGATCGCCCTCGACCGCAGGACCGCCGACAAGGCGGGCTACCGGGTCGGCGACACCGTCCGGGTCGCCGCCAACGGCCCGGTGGTCGAGGCCAAGCTCACCGGCATCTTCACCACCGACGACCCGGTGGTGAACACCGGCGGCACGCTCACCCTGTTCGACCGCGCCACCGCCCAGCAGCTGCTGCTGGAGCCGGGCCGCTACAGCAGCATCGTGCTCACCGCCAAGCCCGGCACCGACGAGGACGCACTGCTCGCCCAGGCCGAGCCCAAGGTGCCGTCCGGTCACCAGTTCGTCATCGAGACCGGAGCCAAGCTCAAGGCCGACGAGCAGGAGATGATCACCAAGGGCACCGACAGCCTGCGCACCGTGCTGCTCGCGTTCGCCGGCATCTCGCTCTTCGTCGGCATCTTCATCATCGCCAACACCTTCACCATGCTGGTCGCCCAGCGCACCAAGGAGCTCGCGCTGCTGCGGGCGATCGGCGCCAGCCGCAAGCAGGTCACCCGTTCCGTCCTGGTCGAGGCCCTGGCGATCGGCACCGTCTCCGCCGTGGCCGGTCTGCTCGCCGGCGTCGGGATCGGCGCCGGGATGCAGTCCCTCATCCGCACGCTGAACGAGAACCTGCCGCAGGGCTCGCTGGTGATCAAGCCGCTCACCGTCGCCGTGACCCTCGCGGTCGGCGTCCTGGTGACGGTGCTGTCGGCCCTGCTGCCGGCCATGCGTGCGTCGCGGATCGCCCCGGTGGCCGCGATGAGCAGCGGCGACCAGCCGACCAGTCAGAAGGGCCTGGTCGTCCGCAACACGATCGGTTCACTGCTCGCCGCCGGCGGTCTCGGGCTGATCGGCTTCGGCGCCTCCACCGGCGACGACAGCGGCCGGATGCCGGTCGCGCTCGGCGCCTTCCTGGCCCTGATCGGCGTGTTCGTCCTGCTTCCGCTGCTCTCCCGCCCGGTCATCGCCCTGGTCGGCCCCCTGCTGCGCAAGCTGGCCGGCACCCCGGGCAAGCTGGCCCAGCAGAACGCCGTCCGCAACCCGCGCCGCACCGCCTCCACCGCCGCCGCGCTCACCATCGGCCTGACCCTGGTCAGCGGCCTCACCGTGATGGGCGCCTCGGTCACCGGCGCGATCGACAAGGCCGTCACCAGCTCGATGAAGGCCGACTACCTGGTCGGTGCCGCCAACGGCATGGACCTGTCCGACAAGGTGCCCGCCGAGATCGCCAAGGCCCCCGGGGTGACCGCCTCCTCGCCGCTCACCTCGGTCTACTGGGAGCTCAACGGCGTCACCAAGTCGATCAGCGGTCTGAACGCGGACAGCTTCGACCAGCTCACCTCGGTCAAGCTGACCAGCGGCTCCACCGCCGCACTCGGCCAGGGCCAGCTCCTGGTCGACCAGGACGTCGCCACCAGGTTCAACGTCACCACCGGCTCGACCATGACCGTGACCTACCCGGACCGGTCCAGCGGACAGCTCACCGTCGGCGGCGTGTACGAGAAGGCCGGCATGGTCGGCCCGGTCGTCCTGGCCAACAGCGAGATCGTCAAGCACGAGCCGAAGCCGCACATCTCCGAGGTCCTGGTCAAGGGCAAGGACGGCGCGACCGGCGCGCTCAAGCAGTCGCTCAAGGACGCCACCGGCGCCAACCCGGTGATCGAGGTCAAGTCCAAGCAGGACGTCCGGGACGGCTTCAGCCAGGCCATCACCGTCATCCTGAACCTGATGTACGGCCTGCTGGCGATGTCGGTGCTGGTCGCGATCCTCGGTGTGATCAACACGCTGGCCATGTCGGTCTTCGAGCGCAAGCGCGAGATCGGGATGCTGCGGGCGATCGGCCTGGACCGCCGGGGCATCAAGCGGATGGTCCGACTGGAGTCCGTGGTGATCTCGCTGTTCGGCGCCGGCATCGGCATCCTGCTCGGCTGCTTCATCGCCTGGGCGATCAACAGCACGCTGAAGTCCAGCCTGAACGGCCTGACCACCGTGCTGCCGTACGGTCAGCTGGCGCTCTTCCTGCTGCTGGCCGGGCTGGTCGGCCTGGTGGCCGCGCTCTGGCCGGCCCGCCGGGCGGCCAAGCTGGACATCCTGGCGAGCATCAAGACCGACTGACCCCGGTCCCGCACACGCGGAAGGCCCCTGCCGAGAGGGTTCGGCAGGGGCCTTCCAACTTCTGTACTCCGCCCGGTCGCACAACCGGCTGAGCACCACGGAGGTCGTGGTCCGGCAACACTGCCGGGCGGAGGGCCTCCGACTCATACCCCGGCGCTCCCACGCCGGGGTCCGGTCGCTTACTTGCTGGCGAGTTCCTTGTCGGCGGCCGGCTTGGCGGCCTCGACGGGCTTGGTGGGCGGGGTGACCTCCTGGATCGGCAGCTGCGGCTTCTCCATCTGGGAGAGGCCGACCAGCTCGCGCTTCAGGAACATCGCGAGCGTCCAGTCGGTGAAGACCCGGACCTTGCGGTTGAAGGTCGGCACCATCGCGCCGTGGTAGGCGCGGTGGAACCACCAGGCCAGACGGCCCTTCAGCTTCACCTTGCCGAAGAGGATCGCCACGCCCTTGTGCAGGCCGAGACCGGCGACCGCACCGAGGTTCTTGTGCTCGTAGTTCTTCTGCGGGAAGCCCCGCATGCCCGAGATGACGTTGTCACCGAGGACGACGGCCTGACGGCAGGCGTGCTGCGCGTTCGGCGGGCACCAGGCGCCCTCGCCGGCGGCGAGGTCGGGCACCTGGGCGTTGTCGCCGGCGGCCCAGACGTAGTCGAAGCCCTGGACCTGGAGGGTCGGCGCGGTGTCGACGTGGCCGCGCGGGCCCAGCGGCAGGCCGAAGTTGGCCAGCACCGGGTTCGGCTTCACGCCGGCGGTCCACACGATGGTGGACGCGTCCATCTCCAGGCCGTTCTTCAGCACGACGTGGCCGTCGACGCAGGAGTCCATCGAGGTCTCGATGTAGACCTCGATCTGGCGCTCCTCCAGCTTCTCCTTCGTCCACAGACCGAGGTCCGGGCCCATCTCGGGGAGGATGCGGTTGGCCGCCTCCACCACGACGAAGCGCATGTCGTCGCGGCTGACCGTCCGGTACAGCTTCGACGCGTCGCGGGCCATGTCCTCGACCTCGGCGATCGTCTCGACGCCGGCGAAGCCGCCGCCGATGACGACGAAGGTCAGGGCCTTGCGGCGGACCGCCTCGTCCGTGGTGGACTCGGCCTTGTCCAGCTGGGCCATGACGTGGTTGCGGAGGCCGATGGCCTCCTCGACCGTCTTCATGCCGATGCCGTGCTCCGCCAGACCCGGGATCGGGAAGGTGCGGGAGACCGAGCCGGTCGCGACGACCAGGTACTCGAAGGGCAGCTCGTAGCTGTCGCCCGCCGCGGGCTGGATGGTGGCGACCTTGCGGGCGTGGTCCACACCGGTGACCGCACCGGTGAGCACCTCCGCCTTCTTGAGGGCGCTGCGCAGCGGCGCGACGAGGTTGCGAGGCGCGACGTTGCCGCCGGCCGCCTCCGGGAGGAAGGGCAGGTACGTCATGTACGACCGCGGGTCGACGACCGTGACGGTCGCTTCGCCGTAGCGCATCTTCTTGAGGATGCGCATCGCGGCATACAGGCCGACGTAACCACCGCCGACAATGAGGATGCGAGGACGCTCCGTGGTGCTCATATCGGAAAGTATCCAGCACCGTTCGGAGCAGCCTTCGTGAGCCCGGTCACAAGCTGCTGGACACCCCGTGCTACACTGCGCGGCCACAAATCGGCCCCCTGGGCGACACCTCACCACCCCCGGCGGCCCCCCGTGAGCATGCGCGCGGCAACCACCCTGCTGAGCAGCAACGATCCGTATAGGGCCCGGGTTCCCGCTCGCGATTTCGATTTTCAAACCTCAAACGAGGCCTGACCTGCGATCCAGCGGGCGTCACGGACGGCACACCTTCAGTCCCGCATTTCGGACGTAGCGGACCGGCAGCTCCGACGAATGGCGGGCTCGTCATGTGAAGAAATTCACGAACTTTTCCGCACCGGCCCGGGCGCGCCCCGGCCCCGGGCCCCCGAAAGGGGCGCCGGGGCCGGTCGGGTAAGGCGCGCGGGTGGTCAGGAGGCCATACTCCAGGCGATGCCGTCCAGGATGTCGTGCTCGCTCACGACCAGCTCGGCGGCACCGGTCCGGGTCATGATCTCCAGCAGCTCCAGCGCGCCGGCCGCGATCACGTCCACCCGGCCCGGGTGCATCGACGGGATCGCCGCCCGCTCGGCGTGGGTGGCGGTCAGCAGCTCGGCCGCGATCTGCGCGACCCGCTCCCGGCTGAGCCGCGAGTGGTGGATCAGCGCCGAGTCGTAGCCCGGCAGGCCCTGGGCGATCGCGGACACCGTGGTGACCGTGCCGGCCAGGCCCACCAGGGTGGCCGCACCGGTCAGCGGGACGACCTCCTCCGCCTTGTCCAGCTCGGCCCGCACATGCGCCCGGGCGGCCTCGATCTGCTCCGCGGAGGGCAGCTCGACCCCGCCGAAGTGGCGCTCGGTGAGCCGCACGCAGCCGATGTCCACCGAGCGCGCCGCCTGCACGTCCTCGCCGCCCAGCACGAACTCGGTCGAGCCGCCGCCGAGGTCGAAGACCAGGTACGGCGCCGGGAACTGGCCGCCGGTCAGCTCCTTGGTGGCGCCGACGAAGGACAGGTGCGCCTCCTCCTCGCCGCTCACCACCTCGGGCTCAACGCCCAGGATCTCGCGCACGCCCTTGACGTACTCGTCGCTGTTCTCGGCGTCCCGCGAGGCGCTGGTGGCGACGAAGCGGGTGCGCTCCGGGCCGACCCCGAAGCCGGTGATGATCTCCCGGTACTCGCGACAGGCCGCGAAGGTGCGGGCCAGCGCGTCCGGGTGCAGCCGCCCGGTCTGGTCCACGCCCTGGCCCAGCCGGTTGATGATCATCCGACGGTCGAGGTCGGTGATCTCCCCGGTGGCCGGATCCAGATCGGCGACCAGCAGGCGGATCGAGTTGGTGCCGCAGTCGATCGCGGCCACCCGGGTCATGCTCACTGCGACTCCTGCTCCGCTTCGGCGTCCTCGGCGGCGCGCTTCTTGGCGGCGCGCTCGGCGGTCTTCTGCTGCTTGGCCGCGATCACGGCCTCGTGGTCCTGCTCCTTGGCCCGGTTGCGGACGACCCGCTCACCGGCCGCCGCGACCTCGGCCGGGGAGACGCAGGGGCCCTTGGCCCACCAGTCCTCCAGCATCCCGATCGCCTCGTCACCGAGCGGGTTGACGCCCTCGCCGGCCGCCAGCGAGTGGCCGACCAGCACGTGCAGGCACTTCACCCGGTCCGGCATGCCGCCGGCGCTCGGGAAGCCCTCCAGCACCTCGATGGCGTCGCGCCGGGCGATGTAGTCCTCGTGCGCCTTCTGGTAGGCGGCGGCCAGCTCCGGGTCCTCGGCGAGCCGGGCGCTCTGCTCCTTCATCACGCCGTCCGCCTCCAGGGTGCCGATCAGCGAGGCGGCCTTGGGGCAGGTCAGGTAGTACAGCGTCGGGAACGGCGTGCCGTCCGGCAGCCGGGGGGCCGTCTCCACGACGTCCGGGTTGCCGCAGGGGCAGCGGTGCGCCACGCCGCGCAGGCCGCGCGGCACCCGGCCGAGCTGGGCGGCGATGGCCGCGACGTCGGCGTCGGAGACGGTGGGGTGGTTCTCAGTGGTCATGGGGGGAGCGGTCTCCAGCGGAGGACGGGGAAAGCGGACGGGGGGAGGCGGGGGCCAGCGCGACGGTGGCGGCGGCGTCCACCGAGTCCCAGATGCTGGCGTACCAGGGCGTGGCGGCCTTCACCGGGCCGGTGGCCGCGCCGACGGAGGAGGAAGCCGCGGCGGAGGCGGAGCCGGGGGCCGCGGAGGGCTGGGCGGCACCGGATGCGGCCGGGTCCACCGCGATGTACGGGGTCTCCCCCGGCATCGCGTAGTGCAGCCGGGCGCGGGCCTGCGCCTTGACGTACTCCGGGTCCTGCCAGCGGGCCTTCTCCCGGCGCAGCTGTTCGACCTGCTGCCGGGCGTGGTCGGCCTTCGCCCGCTGGGCGGAGATCTCGGCGCGCTGGGAGATGAACTGCCGCGTCGGGTAGGCGAGGATCGCCACCAGCGAGCAGAGCACCAGGACGAGGACGGTCGCCCGGCTCGTGAACCGGGGTCGGGCCGCCAAGCCCGGGATCCTCCAGCCTGCCATCTCCCGTGTCCCCTCCTGTCGCGACGGTGCCCCGCCGTCCACCCTACGGGGTGAACGGCGGGGCACCGGTCAGGCTTGCGCCACCTGGCGCGCTCGGCCCTCGGACGGACCGTACCGACTACTCCGCGGAGCGGCTGTGCTCGTTACTCCGCAGAGCGGAAGCGCGGGAAGGCGCCGCGGCCGGCGTACTCGGCGGCGTCGTCGAGGATCTCCTCGATGCGCAGCAGCTGGTTGTACTTGGCGACGCGCTCGGAGCGGGCCGGGGCACCGGTCTTGATCTGGCCGCAGTTGGTGGCGACGGCCAGGTCGGCGATGGTGACGTCCTCGGTCTCGCCGGAGCGGTGCGACATCATGCAGCGGTAGCCGTTGCGCTGGGCCAGCTCGACGGCGTCCAGGGTCTCGGTCAGCGAGCCGATCTGGTTCACCTTCACCAGCAGCGCGTTGGCGGTGCCGGTCTCGATGCCCTTGGCCAGGCGGGCCGGGTTGGTGACGAACAGGTCGTCGCCGACCAGCTGGACCTTGTCGCCCAGCTTGACGGTCATGGCCTTCCAGCCGTCCCAGTCCGACTCGTCCAGCGGGTCCTCGATGGAGACCAGCGGGTAGGCGGCGACCAGCTCGGCGTAGTACTCGATGAGCTCGGCGGCGGACAGCGCCTTGCCCTCGAACTGGTAGGCGCCGTCCTTGTAGAACTCGGAGGAGGCGACGTCCAGGGCCAGCGCGACGTCACGGCCGGGCACGTAGCCGGCCTTCTGGATGGCCTCCATGATGAGGTCCAGCGCCTCGCGGTTGCTGTCCAGGTTCGGCGCGAAGCCGCCCTCGTCGCCGAGGCCGGTGGACAAGCCGCGGTCCTTCAGCACGCCCTTGAGGGTGTGGTAGACCTCGACGCCCCAGCGGACGGCCTCGGAGAAGGACTCCGCGCCGATCGGGGCGATCATGAACTCCTGGATGTCCACGTTGGAGTCCGCGTGCGAACCACCGTTGAGGATGTTCATCATCGGGACGGGCAGGACGTGCGCGTTCGGGCCGCCCAGGTAGCGGAACAGCGGCAGGTCGCTGGCCTCGGAGGCGGCGTGCGCCACGGCCAGGGAGACGCCCAGGATGGCGTTGGCGCCGAGCGAGGACTTGTCCGGGGTGGCGTCCAGGTCGAGCATGGCCTGGTCGATCAGGCGCTGCTCGGTGGCGTCGTAGCCGACCAGCTCCGGGCCGATCTGCTCGATGACGGCCAGGACGGCCTTCTCCACGCCCTTGCCGAAGTAGCGGTTCTTGTCACCGTCGCGAAGCTCCAGCGCCTCGAAGGCGCCGGTGGAGGCACCCGACGGGACAGCGGCACGGCCGGTGCTGCCGTCGTCGAGGCCGACCTCGACCTCGACCGTGGGGTTGCCACGCGAGTCGAGGATCTCACGGGCTACGACGACATCGATGGACGGCACGAGGCATCTCCTTGCGGAAGCAGGGTCCGGCCGACGGTGGTGATGTCGGCCGGATGATTGCGGAGTCGTTACGACCAGAGCCTAACCGCCCGGGCTCCCGGGGCCACGTCGGCCTCGGCACCGTCTCAGCGTGTGGCCCGACTACCCACCGGTAGTTCACCTGGTTGTCCCACCGAAGTGGGCGAATCAGGGGCGAAGACGGACGAAGGGGTCCGGGTCCTGCCCGGAGTGGCCCCCTCGTCCGCTCGTCAGATCGCCAGGTCGTCAGTTCGTTCGCTCACCCGCCGGACCGGCGCGGGCTCAGCCGAGGTGCAGCACCTGGCCGGGCACGATCAGGTTCGGGTCGCCGCCGACGGTGGCGCGGTTGCCCTCGTAGACGGACTGCCAGCCGCCGGACACGCCCTGGGCGGTGGCGATGCCCGACAGGGTGTCGCCGGCCCGGACGGTGTAGTCGTGGCCGGCCTGCTGGGCGGCGGCGGGGGCCGCGGCGCGCGGGGCCGGGGCGGGCTGGGCCTGGGCGGCCTGCGGGGCGTACTGGGGCTGGGCCGCGGCCTGCGGGGCGTACTGCTGGTAGACGCTCTGGTGGCTGGTCCAGTACCAGGCGCCGTTGTTCTGGTACCAGAACACCTTGGCGTCGGCGTCCCAGCCGGCCTTGCCGGAGAAGCCCGGGGCCTGGGTCTGCGGCTGCGCCTGGGGCTGGGCGTACTGCTGCGGCTGGGCCTGCTGGGCGTGGGCCTGCGGCTTGGCCTGCTGCACCGGCTTCTGAGCCGGCTTCGGCTGGGAAGGCTGGGCCTGCTGGGCGGGCTGGGCGGCGGGCTGGGCCTCGGCCGCGGAGTCGACGGCCGCCGGGGCGCCGCCCTTCGACAGGCCGGCCTTCTGCGAGCAGACCGGCCAGGCGCCCGGCCCCTGCGAGGCCAGCACCTTCTCGGCCACCGTGATCTGCTGCGCCCGGCTGGCCTGGTTGGCCTGCGGCGCGTACGAGGTGCCGCCGTACGCCTTCCAGGTGCCGGAGGTGAACTGCAGGCCGCCGTAGAAGCCGTTGCCGGTGTTGATGCTCCAGTTGCCGCCGCTCTCGCACTGGGCGACCGCGTCCCAGGTGGAGGCCGGGGCGGCGGAGGCACCGGTGGCGGTGAGGATCGGCATCGCGAGTCCGACGCCGGCCACACCGGCGACGGCGATGGCCTTCTCGGCCTGGGTGCGACGACGGTGACGGCCAGTTCCAACGAACAGCATGAAGGGTCCCTCTCCGCACGCCTGCGAGGTGAGCTGTCGGGTTCGGACCGGGAGGTGGCCCGGCCGCCGGTGAGCGGAAACGATTCCGCTCGGGCGGCTTCACCCCAAGCCGTGGAGGACGGCAACAAACCTGGTTCCCCCGCCCCTGCCCAGGGTTCTGGTCGGTTTCCCGTGGCGCGGCGGGCAGGATTCGGCGTTCCGCGCACGAGGTCCGCAGCTGCGAACTCCACGGAGAGTAGACAGATCCTCAGAGCAATCACAAGCTCATATCACCGACATCACACAGAAATTACGGCCCGTGGTCGATCGCCTACCAACGGAGGCTGTTTGTCCGGATTGATGGGTGTTCATACCGGGGTAAGGAGAGCGTTGGCGACGCCCCGTCAGCGTGTCGGAGCGTCGGGGCGGGCGTGCGGCGAGTGGGTTTCCGGACTGAATTCGACCGGAAGTTCACGAAGCCCACGCATGATCAGGCCACCCCGCCAGCGCAGATTCTCCGGGCTTTCCGCCAACCGCAGATCCGGCAGCCGGGAAAGCAGCGTGGCCAGCGCACTCCGCCCCTCCAGGCGGGCCAGCGGAGCGCCGATGCAGTAGTGGATGCCGTGCCCGAAACCCAGGTGCGGATTGTCCGTCCGGGCCAGATCCAGGGTGTTCTCGTCCGCGAACCTGGCCGGATCGCGATCGGCCGCCGCCAGCACCACCAGCACCGGATCGCCCACCGGGATGTCCACCCCGCCGATCGACAGCGGACGGGTCGCGAACCGCCAGGTCGCCAGCTCCACCGGCCCGTCGTAGCGCAGGAGTTCCTCGATCCCGGTCTCCAGCAGCCCGGTCTCGCCGCGCGCCACCGACTCCTGGAGCAACACCCGCTGCTCCGGGTTGCGCAGCAGCGCGTACGTGCCGTTGCCGATCAGGTTGACGGTCGTCTCGAAGCCGGCGAAGAGCAGGATGAAGGCCATCGCCGCGGCCTCGTTCTCGGTCAGGTGCTCGCCGTGGTCGCTCGCCCGGATCAGCCCCGAGATCAGGTCGTCCCCCAGGTCCGCCCGCTTGCGGTGGATCAGCTCCAGCAGGTACGCCCGCATCCGCTTCACCGCCCGCCCCACGCCGCCGCGTTGGGCGCCGCCGTGGCCCGGCTTCGTGTGTCGCAGCATCATCCCGGCCCAGTCGCGGAAGTCGTCCTGGTCCTCGGCCGGCACGCCCAGCATGTCGCAGATCGCGTAGATGGGGAGCGGGAAGGCGAACTCGTGGATCAGGTCCGCCGAACCGCGCTGCGCGAAGCCGTCGATCAGGCGGTCCGTGAGCTGCTGCACGCGCGGCTCGAACTCCGCCACCCGGCGCGGCGTGAACGCCTTCGACACCAGGCGGCGCAGCCGGGTGTGGTCCGGCGGGTCGATGTTCAGCAGGTGGGTCATCAGGTCCGCCTGCCGCTCCCCCGGGATGCCCACCCGGCCGGTGCGGTGCGCCTGCTCGCTGTGGTGCGCCGGGTTCTTCGACAGCCGGCCGTCCGCCAGCGCCTGCCGGGCGTCCGCGTACCGGGTCACCAGCCAGGCCTCCACCCCGCTCGGCAGGGTGGTGCGGTGCACCGGGGCGTGCTCGCGCAGCCAGGCGTAGGCGGGGTACGGGTCGGCGGCGAACTCCCAGGTGAAGAGCTGCGGGGCGGCGGGGTCGGGCTGAACTGGCATGGGTCGACGGTATCCGGTGGGTCACCCGCCCCGGGGACGGCTCGGGGACGGCTCGGGGCGGGGTCGGTTCCCGGTCGGGCGCGGCTCGGACGCGGGTCGGGGCGGGGTCGGGCGCGGCCGGGTCGGGAAACCTCCTTGGACAGCTCTTAACCGTGCGGTGGGCGTGAGCCTGGTCACCTGCGGGGTAATCCCTGTTGCGGAGGGTCAGGACCTGCCTACGATCCTCCGCAGAAATCGTGGGCGCCGGTGCGGTGCCGCCCACAGGGAGGAGCGACCAATGAGGGTCAGCGGGGCAGTCGTCGTGATCGCGGTACTCGACGGCGGGTCGGGAGCCGACCTGGCCCGCCGCTTCGCCGCAGCCGGCGCCGCCGGAATGCTGATCGCCGACCAGCACGTCGGCGTCGCCGAGGACCTCGCCACCGAGCTCGACCGGACGGGCTGCCCCGTCGTCGGCGTCAGCGGGGACATCCGCCGCCCCAGCGACGTCGCGGCCCTCGTCGACACCGCCGAGAAGCACCTCGGACCGATCGACCTCTTCTGCGTCGCCGGCCCCGGCGGCGAACGGATCATCTCCCTCTCCGACCTGCCCGACCACCTCGACCTGGAGCGCCTCGCCGAACTCCTGGCCCTCGTCGGCGAGGCGATCGGCGAGGTCGTCCCGCCCGTCCCGCCGCAGCGGCACCCGGTCGAGCACACCGCCACGGCGGCCTGAGGCCGCCCTGCGCGGCTACTCCTCGTCCGGCTCGAGCCCCTCGGCCGCGCGCACCACGTCCCGGTAACCGCGCGCGGCCGAGCGCAGCGCGGCGTCCACGTCCACCCCGGCGTCGTGCGCCCGCTGCGCCACCGCGAGCAACAGCCTGCCCGTCGACTCCGCGGTCAGCTCCGCCGGCAGCTCGTACGGCTCGTCCGGCACACCCGCGAAGCCCGACCGGCGCACCCGCGACACCAGCTTCGCCGCGTACGCCAGCGAGGGCAGCCCGGCCGGCACGCCGTCCAGCACCGACTCGCGGTCCGTCTTCTCGGCCGCCTTCAGCCGCTCCCAGCTCGCCTCCACCTCGGCGGAGTCCCCGGCCTCCACGTCGCCGAAGACGTGCGGGTGCCGGTACATCAGCTTCTCGACGATGTCACCGGCCACGTCGTCGATCGAGAACGCGTCCGTCGGGTGCTCCTCGGCGATCCGGGAGTGGAAGAACACCTGGAGCAGGACGTCGCCCAGCTCCTCGCGCAGCGTCTCCCGGTCCCCCTCCTCGATCGCCTCGACCAGCTCGTACGCCTCCTCCACCAGGTACTTCACCAGGCTCGCGTGCGTCTGCTCGGCGTCCCACGGGCAGCCGCCCGGCGAGCGCAGCCGGTCCATCACCGAGACCAGGTCCAGCAGCCGCGCCCCCGGCAGGTCGTACGAACCCGGCAGCACCTCGATCTCCGGCACCTCGCCCGCGTGCTCCACCGCCAGCCGCGCCAGCGCGTCCGTCAGCCCCGGATCGCCGTCCGGGCCGCCCAGCCACACCGTCGGCCCGGCCTCCGCCGGCTGCCCGGTCAGCAGCCGCGCCAGCGCCGGCGCCGATCCGGCGGCCAGCACCTCCACCGCCACCCCGGCCTGCCGCACCGCGGCCAGCTGGGGGTGCCCGGCATCCCCCACCAGCACCCGCCCCGCCGACCGCAGCGCCTCCCAGGCCGGCCACGCCAGCAACCCGGGAGCCACCCGGTGGGTCGTGGTGAGCAGAATCAACTTCGCGCCCGGAACATTCGTCGTCACACCCCGAACCTACCCGCCGCCGTCCCGGAAGTCGGCCCCACCGGCTTCCGGGGCACGGCTCGCCGTCGGGGCTACTTCTTCGACCCCGCCAGGTCGTCGAACATCGCCGACAGGAACTCGCTGCACCAGCCCAGCAGCTCCCGGCCGACCAGCGGCTTGCCGCCGATCCGGCCCGTGCTCGGGCGCGGCACCAGCAGCTGCTGGGCCGCCGCCTTGACCTGGCTGCGCGGGTAGAGCCGGTTCAGCCGCAGCTGCTGGGACTCCCGCAGCTCCACCGGCCCGAAGCGGACGTTGGCCCCTTGCAGGGTGATGTCCGAGATGCCGCACCGCCGGGCGTACAGCCGCAGCGCCGCGACCAGCAGCAGGTTCTCCACCGGCTCGGGCAACTTGCCGTAGCGGTCGACGAGTTCGTCCCGGACCTGGGTGATGTCCGCCTCCGAGTTGACCGCCGCGATCGAGCGGTACGCCTGGAGCCGCAGCCGCTCGCCGGGTGCGTAGTCGTGCGGCACGTGGGCGTCCACCGGCAACTCGATCTTCACCTCCAGCGGCTCCTCCTCCGGCTCGCCGCCGCTCGCCAGCGACTCCCGGAACTCGGCCACCGCCTCGCCGACCATCCGCATGTAGAGGTCGAAGCCGACGCCCGCGATGTGCCCGGACTGCTCGCCGCCGAGCAGGTTGCCGGCGCCGCGGATCTCCAGGTCCTTCATCGCGACGTACATGCCGGCGCCCATCTCGGTGTGCTGGGCGATGGTGGCCAGGCGCTCGTGCGCGGTCTCGGTGAGCGGCTTCTCCGGCGGGTACAGCATGTAGGCGTAGCCGCGTTCGCGGCCCCGCCCGACCCGGCCGCGCAGCTGGTGCAGCTGGGAGAGGCCGAAGGTGTCGCCGCGCTCGACGATCAGGGTGTTGGCGTTGGAGATGTCGATGCCGGACTCGACGATCGTGGTCGACACCAGGACGTCGAACTCCTTCTCCCAGAAGTCGACGACGACCTTCTCCAGCTGGGTCTCCCCCATCTGCCCGTGCGCGGTGGCGATCCGCGCCTCGGGCACCAGGTCCTTGAGCCGGGCGGCCGCCTTGTCGATCGACTCGACCCGGTTGTGGATGTAGAACACCTGGCCCTCGCGCAGGAGTTCACGCCGGATCGCGGCCGAGATCTGCTTCTCGTCGTACGGGCCGACGAAGGTCAGCACCGGGTGCCGCTCCTCCGGCGGCGTGGTGATGGTGGACATCTCGCGGATGCCGGTGACCGCCATCTCCAGGGTGCGCGGGATCGGGGTCGCCGACATGGTGAGCACGTCGACGTTGGCCCGCAGCTTCTTCAGCTGCTCCTTGTGCTCGACACCGAACCGCTGCTCCTCGTCGACGATGACCAGGCCGAGGTCCTTGAAGCGGGTCTCCGAGGAGAACAGCCGGTGGGTGCCGATGACGACGTCCACCGAGCCCTCGAAGAGCCCCTCCAGCACGGCCTTGGCCTCGCTGTCGGTCTGGAAGCGGGACAGCGCCTTCACCGTCACCGGGAAGTTGGCGTACCGCTCGGCGAAGGTCGAGAAGTGCTGCTGCACCAGCAGCGTGGTCGGCACCAGGACGGCCACCTGCTTGCCGTCCTGCACCGCCTTGAACGCGGCCCGCACGGCGATCTCGGTCTTGCCGTAGCCGACGTCGCCGCAGATCAGCCGGTCCATCGGGACGGACTTCTCCATGTCGGACTTGACCTCGGCGATGGTGGTCAGCTGGTCCGGCGTCTCCGCGTACGGGAAGGCGTCCTCCAGCTCGCGCTGCCACGGGGTGTCCGGGCCGAAGGTGTGGCCGGGCGCGGCCATCCGGGCCGAGTACAGCTTGATCAGGTCAGCGGCGATCTCCTTGACCGCCTTCTTGGCCCGCTGCTTGGTCTTCGCCCAGTCCGCGCCGCCGAGCCGGTGCAGGGTCGGGGCCTCGCCGCCGACGTACTTGGTGACCTGGTCGAGCTGGTCGGTCGGCACGAAGAGCCGGTCGCCGGGGTGGCCGCGCTTGGCCGGCGCGTACTCCAGCACCAGGTACTCGCGGGTGGCGCCCTGGACGGTGCGCTGCACCATCTCGACGTACCGGCCGACGCCGTGCGCCTCGTGGACGACGAAGTCGCCGGCGGCCAGGGCCAGCGGGTCGATCGCGTTGCGGCGCCGGGACGGCATCCGGCGCATGTCCTTGGTGGAGGACTTCTGGCCGGACAGGTCGGTCTCGGTGATGACCGTGAGCTTCAGGGCCTCGTCGACGAAGCCGTGTTCGATCGAGCCGCAGGAGACGTAGACGACGTCCCGGGTGGGCGCTTCGGCGAGGTCGGCGACCAGCCGGGCCGGGATGCCCTCGTTGCCGAGGACCTCCGCCAGCCGCGAGGCCGGACCGTGCCCCTCGGTCACCATGACGACCCGCCAGTCGGCGGCCAGCCGCTCCTTGGCGTCGGCGATCGCCCGGGCGGTGTCGCCCCGGTACGCCTCGACGGCGTGCATGCCGAGGGTCAGCGTGTTGGCATCGAACTCCAGCACCCCGTCGACCGTCGACTCACTGGTCGCGAACGGGCTGACCGACCACCAGGGCAGCCCGATCTCGGCGGCGTGCTCGCGCACCTCGGCGAGCGAACGCAGCGAGGCGGCGGAGACGTCGATCGCCTCCAGGTCGATCGGCCGGTCCCCACCGGCGGCGGCCGCGACCCAGGAGGCGTGCAGGAACTCCTGACTGGTCGCCACCAGGTCGGCCGCCCGGGTGCGGACCCGCTCCGGGTCGCAGACCACCGCGACCGAGCCGAGCGGCAGCACGTCCAGCAGCAGCTCCATGTCGTCGACCAGGACGGGCGCCAGCGACTCCATGCCCTCGACCGCGATGCCCTCGGCGATCTTGTCCAGGATCTCGGCCAGCCCGGGGTGCTCGGCGGCCAGTTCGGCGGCCCGCCCCCGCACCTCGTCGGTGAGCAGCAGCTCCCGGCAGGGCGGCGCCCACAGGCCGTGCTCGGCGATCTCCAGCGAGCGCTGGTCGGCGACCTTGAAGTACCGGATCTCCTCGACGTCGTCGCCCCAGAACTCCACCCGGAGGGGGTGCTCCTCGGTCGGCGGGAAGACGTCCAGGATGCCGCCGCGAACGGCGAACTCGCCGCGCTTCTCGACCAGTTCGACGCGCGCGTAGGCGGCGGCGGAGAGCCGGCGGGCGACCTCCTCCAGGTCGTGCGACTCCCCGCGGCCCACGGCCACCGGCTCCAGCTCGGCCAGCCCCTTGACCTGCGGCTGGAGCACCGAGCGAACCGGCGCGACGATCACCTGCACCGGCCCGGCCGCCGGGTCTCCCCCGGCCTCCGGCTGGGAGGTGCCCCCAAGCCGCGGGTGCACGATCCGGCGCAGCACGGCCAGCCGACGGCCGACGGTGTCCGAGCGGGGCGACAGCCGCTCGTGCGGCAGGGTCTCCCAGGCCGGGTACTCGGCGACGGCGTCCGGCGGCAGCAGCGAGCGCAGCGAGGCGGCCAGGTCCTCGGCCTCCCGGCCGGTCGCGGTGACGGCGAGCACCGGACGGCCCCGCTCGCCGGCCGCCTGGCCGGCGAGCGCGCGGGCCAGCGCGGCGATGGCGAACGGCCGGGCGGCGGGCGGACCCACCAGGTCCAGGTGGCGGCGGCCACCGGCCGCGGCTCCGGTGGCGGTCGCCGCCTCGATCGCCTCGGCGAGCGCCGCGTCCCGCGCGACGACATCGAGCAGTCCGGTCAGGCTCATCTGGGGTCTCTTCTTCGTCCCGTGGCTGGTGCTGCCCCCGGGCGGCGAAGGCCCGCCGGGGCAACGCGAACGGCCCGGCACGCCGAGCGGCCGGGGGTCTCCAGCCTACGCCGCGGTACCGACAGGTACGCGGTGTACGGCCACGGCGGGGCCGGGCGGGGGCGGAGCGTGGTCCGACGGCGGGCCGGGCGGGGACGAACCACCGGTCGGGCCCGGCTCCGTGATCCGCCACGAACTGGACATACTCCTGTCACTGCCCGTCCATGGAGATCGCGCACCATGGTGAACGTGCCCGCCGCACCCAACCGTGGGGGATGGCTGTGGCGGCACTGTCGCACCCCCGATGGGGGTCGGAGGTGCGAGGCCGGGCGACCCTGGGTGGGGGCGCCCGCCCAAGCGCCGGGAACCGTGGCGCCCTTTCCTGGAGGGCGCCACGGGTCTCGGCCTCACTCCTGTGCGCCCCGCCCCTTCACCCCCGGGCCCCTTCGCGCCGCACCCCTTCGCGCCCGGCGGCTACCAGCGGGAGAGGTTGATGTCGTACATCATCACCTCGTGCCCCTGGTTGCCGTTGAAGTCGTACCGCTCCCAGTTGAAGACGGTCCAGGAGCCGAGCCCGCCGCCCAGGTAGGTGACGACCCGGTTGTCGCCGGCGTCGATGCGGTCGACGTTGTAGATGCGGACGGCCATCCACCCGTCGTTCGCGAAGCAGAGCTGGCCGCTGTAGCCGTAGTTGTACACCTTCGCGAAATCGTTCCGATTTCCGCAGTCGACCCGGTTCACGGCATTTGCCTGGGCCACCGGCAGCAGCGTCGCGGCGGCGGCCGTCAGCGCCGCCAGTACGCCCAGTCGACGCACATTGACATTTCCGTTCCGGCGGTTCGTTCGGGGATTTGCGCGGCGAATCATGAAACCCCTCCATCGGTAGCGGTCGAGACTCCAGAGATTTTCACGGCGGGACAACCCCGGACAGGTGTTTTCCGGCCAAGCCAGGCCCTGGAGAGCGGCTCGGGAACGCGCCGGGCGGCAATGCGCTAGGGTCCGAACACTCTTGCCGCGCTTGAGGATCGGAGCAACGCTTGGCACGCCCCGCGCAATTCGGACGATTCACCGCCATTGCCCTGACGGCCACTCTTTCGGTTTTATCAGCGAGTTGTTCCAGCACCTCCGGGGGCGGCACCGCGGAATCCGCTCCGACCCCGCCGGAGATCATCTCGACGAACGCCCCGGAATCCGGTCGGGGCGGCCTGACCGGACTCCCGCTCTCCGCTTATCGGGCCGATGACGACGGCGCCGTCAAAGAGATTCAGGCCCGGAATGCACTGGTCGTCTCGTGCATGCACCGGGCGGGCTTCACCGCATTCGACTCGGACGGCCTGCAACCCGCGCAGCCGCCGGACAACGCGACCGCGCTGCCGGCCGGGCCCTGGGGGTACCTCGGGACGGAGGCCGCGACCACCCTGGGCTTCCACCCGCCCAAACACACGCTCCCCCGGCCGGACGCCGCCCCGGCCGGCTCCGGCGAGGCCTACGACACCGCCCGGGTGGACTGCGACCGGCAGGCGGCGGAGCGGCTCGGCTCGCCGCAGGGACCGGGCACCGAGCTGGTCGGCCGGCTGTTCCAGGAGTCATTGAAGGCCGCCGGGCAGGACGCCCGGGTGGTGGCGGCCACGAAGGAGTGGGCCGGCTGCATGACGACGGCCGGCTTCGAGGTCACCGGTCCGGAGGCGCTGCCGCAGCGGTTCCAGAGCACCCCGGAGATCACCCCGGCCGAGCTGGCCGCCGCCCGCGCGGACGCCGACTGCACGGCGCGGAGCAACCTGGCCGGCCTCTGGTTCGCCGTCCTCGCCGGGTACCAGCGTCAGCTGATCGACCGCAACGCGGAGGCCCTGACCGCCCAACGGGAGGCGGTCAGGGCCCAGGACGCGAAGCTCACCCGGCTGATCGCGGAGGCGGGCACGTCATAGCGCGGACGGCCGGGGCCTCGGCGCCGCCGGGCTCAGCGATGCCGAGCTCAGCGGCGGCGGTAGGAGACGGTGTTCGGGGTGGCGTAGTCGCTGCCGTCGTCCACGATGACGATCTTCGGGATGATCCGGGTCTCGTCCTCCTGCTGCCCCTCCTCGCTCGCACCGGTCTCGTCGGTCTCGTCGGTCTCGCCGGTCTCCCCGGCCGCTCCGTCGGCCTGCTCGGCGACCGGCTTGGGCGGCGTGGTCGGCTTCGGCGGCACCACGGCCGGCGCGACCGGCCCGGTCACCACCGGAGCGGGCGCGGCACCGCCGGCCTTGCCGGCCGGGCCCGCTGCCTTGCCGCCCTCGCCCTCCGCCTTGCCGCTCGCATCCTCGGCCTTGCCGCTCGCCTCCTCGGCCTTGCCACGCTCGCCGGCCGCCGTGCCGGCCGGGACCTCGGGCCTGCCGACGGTGGGCGGCAGCCGCAGCACCGCCGTCGCCTTGTCCCGTGCCGTCGGCGCGGGAGGCTTGCGCAGGTCGGCCACCGCGATCTCCCCGGTGTCCGCCTCCGAGTCCACCGGCACCGCGTCCACGGCGGCGTCCGCGACGGCATCGGCCACCGCGTCCGCGTCCGGCGCCTTGCCGGCCGGCGCGCCGTCGGCCGGGCCGGCGTCCGCCGGCGCCTCGGGCTCGATCGCGCCGACCGCCGCGCCGGTGAGCGAGGCCAGGGTGCCCTTGATGTGGTCAAGGTGCTTCTGCACCGTCTCCAGCTTGGTGTCGAACTCGCGCTGCTCGCGCTCGCTCTCCGCGTTGATCGCCTCGGCCTCCCGGCGGGCCTGTTCGATCAGCTGGTCCGCCTTGGCCTGGGCGTCGGTCTCCAGCTGCTTGATCCGGCCGAGCACGGTCTCCCGGTGCTGCTCGGCCTCCTTGACCCGGCGCTCGGCGGTCGAGGAGACCTCGGCGTCCTCGGCGTCGGCCCTGGCCTGGGCCTGGGCGAAGGTCTCGTCGGCCTTGCGGCGCCGGTCGGCGAGCTCGGCCTCGGCCTGCTCGCTCGCCTCGGCGGCGGCGACCCGCACCTTGGCGGCGTACGCGGTGGCGGTGTCCCGGGCGGTGCGGCTCTCCCGGTCGGCCTCCGCGCGGGTGCCCTCGGCCTCGGCCCGGGTGCGTTCCTCGGTGCGCCGGGCGGCCTGGTCGGCCTCGGAGCGAGTGGTGGCGGCGTACTCCTTGGCGGTCCGGTCGAGCGCCTGGCCGGCCTCGTAGACCTCGTCCCGCAGGTCCTCGGCGAAGCGCTCGGCCTTCTCGCGGACGGCGCGCGCCTCGTTCTCGGCCATCGCGGCCAGTCCGGCGGCCTGCTCGCTGAGCACCTGGTAGTCGGGGGCCGGGGCGTCCTCGGCGGCCTGGCGGATCTCGGCCAGTCGACCCTCCATCTGACGGATCCCGGCGCCGAGGACGCTCAGCCGTTCCCACGCCTCGTCACGCTGCGCGGTGAGGGCGGCGAGGGCTCGGTCGACCTGCTCGGGCGCGTAACCACGCCGGGCAGCGGTGAAGCCGTACTGGGGGACGGCGTCGCTCATGGGCTCTTCCCCTCGTTTCGCGGGCTGCGGAGCCCATGATCGGTCGGAACGGACGGATCCGGAACCGGTTCGGGAACCGCGGCCGGATTCGATCGTCGGGCGGATCGAAAGCGGATCGAAAAATGTCGAGGACCGGTCGAATAGACCCATCCTCTTGACCTATTTTGCGCTGATCTGGGCGAAACCCCAACGAGGCACAGCCACGGCGGCATGCCGGAGGGGTCGTTCCGGACACCGGAACGACCCCTCCCCACCTGCGAGGATCCGCGACGGTCCGCTACAGCAGACCGTCCCAGAACTGCTCCAGCAGCACGGCCCACCAGGTGTCCGCGTTCTGCAGGGCCGCCGGGTCGATCGCGGCGAGCTGGGCCTGGAAGTCGGTCGTCCAGCGACCGGCCTGGTCCGGCGTCAGCCCGTACCGCAGCCGCCACATCCGGCCCAGCAGGGCCATCGCGCGGACGAACTCCGGTACACCACTGTTGACGAAGCGGGGCGGCTGACCGGTTCCGTCGAGGTCCACGGCGACCACGTGCGCGGTGCCGTACTGGACGCACAGCTGGCGGCCGTAGTCGTTGCCGAGCACCAGGTAGCCGCCGAAGTCCGGGCCCCCCACCAGGCCGCGCTCGGCGGCCAGCTCGGCGAGCGTCGGGATCGGGCGGCCCTCCTGGGCCTGCGCCCAGAAGAACGGCCCGAAGTCGCGCGGCAGCCCGGCCCACATCAGGGTCTGCGCGACCGGCTCGGGCACGCCCTGGCGGGAGACCGCGCGCTGCTCGAAGCGGAACACGTTGGGCCCGAAGGCCGCCTGGAGCTCCTGGGCGAGCTGCTGCGGCGGGATCGGCGGCAGCGCCGGGACGGTACCCGGCGCGGGCAGCGGCACCCGGAACGGGCGGACCCGCTGGGCGCCGGAGGCCAGCTGGTGCAGCTCGTCCAGGTGGTCGAGCAGCTCGGCCATCCCGGCCTGCCGGGATGCGTGGTCGCGACCGTAGGCGGCGGTGTGGGTGAGCCGGACGTTCGGCCAGGACGAGGCGATCATGCGGTGGCAGTAGCCGCCCGGCAGGTCGCAGGACTCCAGCTCGGTGTAGAGCTCCAGCACCTGCTCCGGCGGCACGTTCAGCCGGCGCAGGTCCTGGAGGATCTTCCACTCCGGGTGCGGGGTGCCGGGCTCGCTGCGGTGCAGCAGCTTCTGCTCGGAGCCGTCCGGACCCCGGTAGCTGAGCGCGGCGAAGTAGCCCGGGCCGACCGCGGGCACGCCGGGCGGCACGGCGGCCGCGGCCTGCTGCGGCACCGGCGCCGGCGGGACGGCCCCGGCCGGGGCGCCCGCGTTCGGGTAGCCGTACCCGGCCGCGGGCGCGGCGGGGGCGGCCGGACCGCCGGGCGGCGGCGGGACGGCGGGGCCGCCGGACGGCGGGGTGCCCGGGTCCACCGGGGCCGGACCGCCCAGCAGCGCCGGGTCGATCGCGCTCGCCAGCTGGGTCGCCTCGTACGCCACCCCGGCGCCGGGCGCGGGGGTGCCGCCGGCCGGCGTGCCCGCGGGGGCCAGGGCCTCGCCGCCGCGCAGGCCCGCCGGGGGCGGGGGCGGCGGGGTCGAAGCGGCCGAGCGGCCGCCGGGGCCGGCGCCGGGCGTGCCGGAGCCCGGGGTGTGCCGCAGCTCGGCGGGCGGGGGCGGCGGCGGGGCGGAGCCCGGGTTGCGGCCGAGCGCACCGGGGGCGGCGCCCGGGCCGGACGCACCGCCGGGGCCGCCGCGCAGCGCGGCCGGCGGGGGCGGCGGCGGGGCCGAGCCGGGGCTACGGCCGAGCGCGCCCTGCGGCGCCTCCCCCGCCGCCGGGGCGGCCGGGGTGCCCGGCGCACCGGGCAGGCCGCCGAGACCGGGGACCCCGCCGGGCGGGGCCAGCATGGTGGGCGCGTGGTCCACGCCACCGGCGGCCGGGGTACCGGGCGCACCGGGCAGCCCGTCTAGACCGGGCGCGCCCCCGGGCGGGGCCAGCATGGTCGGCGCGTGCTCCACCCCACCGGCGGCCGGGGCACCCGGCGCACCGGGCAGCCCGTCCAGGCCGGGGAGGCCGCCGGGCGGGGCCAGCAGGGTGGGGGCCGGCTCGGCGGCGGGCGCGGGGGCGCCGGCGCCGGGCGGCGGGACCTGGGGCAGGCCGGGGCCGCCGCCGGTCGGCGGCATCAGCATGGTCGCGGCCTCGGCCCCGGACGGCGCGGGCGCCTCGGGCCGGTCGGAGCCGGTGATCCGCAGGCCCTCGGGCATCAGGACGGTCGCCGCCTCGGCGCCGACCGGCGCGGCCGGTGCCGGGAGCGGCGGGGCCGACTGCACCTGCGGCGGTACGACGGGCTCCCCGTGACCGGGCGGCGGCGCGAGCATGGTCGGCGCGTCCCCGGCGGGGCGGTCGGAGACCGGCGGCTCGGTCAGCACGGCCGGCGCCGGCGGCACCGGGGCGGGCGCGGGCGCAGGCGCCGGGGCGGGCGCGGGCACCGGGGCGGGCTCGGGAGCCGACGCACCCCCCAGCCGCTCCGCCTCGGCCGCGAGCGCCGCCGCGCCCGCCTCCTGCAACCACTGCGGCGGGCTGAGCAGGAAGGACGTCGCCTCGACCGGCCCCGGTGCGGGCTTGGCCGCCCCGGCCGGGTTGGCCGCGACCGGCCGCCCGTACACCTCCTCGTACTGCCGGACCACCTCGTTGACGGGCAGCGCGGGCCAGAGCGTGCTGGCGCCGGAGTCCCGGGCGATCACCAGCCGCGCCTCACCGGCCGAGCCGTCCGACCCGGCGCCACCGGCCGGATCGGCGGGCTGCACCGCCCAGCAGACGAAGCCCAGGTCGAACTCGCGGACCCGCACCTCGCGCTGCTGCGACCGCGGCACCCCGCCGTTGATCCACTCCTCGGCGAGCTCCTGCGCCTGCGCGTACGTCACCACGCCCGGTTCACCCCTGTCCCCTTCGTCCCCGCTCGTTCCAACTCCGCCGTCCCCACGGGCACGTCAGCCCACCGGGACGGCCCGGGCGAACCCGCCGTCCACCATCAGCTCCGCGACCGTCTCCAGCTCCGGCGGGCTGCCGGCCAGCCGGAGCAGGAAGGCGTCGAAGTCCTCGCCGCAGGGCAGCAGCAGCCGCGCGCAGCGGTCCTCCGGGGCCTCCGGGGCACCGGAGTCGCGGGCGTCGTCGTACAGGTGGAACCAGACCGAGCCGATCCGGTCGCCGCGCACCTTGAGCGCGACGAGTCCGCCCTGCGCGTACGCGATGCCCAGGTAGTCCTTGGTGAGGTGGTCGCGCAGGCACTTGTTGGCGTACACGACGTCCTCGGTGCCGTACTCCTCGCTGAGGGTCAGGAAGGGCTGGTCGAGCAGCATGCCGAGCTCGGTGTCCAGCGCGACGCCGACCGGGGCGCGGCCGCCGCCCAGCTTGAGGAAGGTCCGGTAGGCGCCGGGCAGCCGGTAGCCGAGGCGCTCCTCGGCGCGCTGCACCAGGTCCTCGGGGACGCCGATCGGGTCGCCGCCGTCCTTGGCCAGCGAGAAGTGCACCGGCCGCCGCTCCTGGAGCGGGCGGGTGCCGCGGCGGTTGTGGTCGGCGGAGGAGGTGGCCAGGCCGCCGTGGTGCCGCAGCAGCGCCTTGACCTCGACCGGGACGAGCTCCATCCGGCGCCAGCCGGGCGCGGCCCGGCCGACCGCGTGGTGCCAGGTCCAGCCGGGCGGGGTGGCGACGGCGGTCTCCAGGTCGGCCCAGAGCGGGTGGCCCTGGGTGAACAGCGCGGCATTGGCCGAGACGTAGTCGGTCAGCCGGAGCTCGTCGACGCCGAAGCCCTCCGGCGGGTCGGCGACCTCGGCCGCCGCGGCGGCGTACGGGCCGAAGTCCGGGAAGCCGTACTCGTCCACCCGGACCCCGCCGGGGTGTCGCTCCGCGCGGACCGGATCCGGGAACTGCACCACCTGACCTGCGTACGCCGCGTTCGGTGCGGCGGCGACGCCGGGCCGACCTGTCGTCATCTGGGAGCCCCCACTGGCTGCTGCAAATTCTCGGTGCGCTTGCTGGACACCAGGGTAGGGGGTCGCCCCCGGCGCCGGACCCCCGCCCGGAGGACCGGGGACGGCTCCAACCACAACGGAACCGGGCGGCCGCCGGAACGGTACCGGCCGCGCCGCGCACCTGGGCCGGATTCAGGAAATCATTGGACAAGTCATGACGGAGCCGTGCGGATTCGGCCAGGATCGGGTGACCGTCCGACACCTCCCCCACAACCGTCGCCCACCCCCGCACCCCGGTTGTACGGATGTCGGTGTCGTTTGACAGGCTTGCCCCGGACCGGCCCCCGCCGGTCCGTCCGTCAGCGGGAACGAGGAGGAGGACGACGCATGACCACCGGTGAGCCGGCGGGCCCGCCCGTGCTGCGCCACCACCGCGACAGCCTGCTGCCCGCCGTCGCCGCCGCGCTGTCGCTCAAGGGCGGCGAGGTGCACACCCTGGCCGGGGACAAGGACGCCCGGCGCCCGGTCCTGCACCCACTGGTCGGCGACTTCCTGGACACCCTGCCGGTCGAGGCACGGGAACGGTTCACCGGCCGCTGCCCGGAGGCCGTCCTGCTCTCCCAGTACCTGACCACGGTCGACGGCAGGCGCTCCAAGCGCGCCGCCCGCAAGCCGATGAGCCTCAACGAGGCGCGCAAGGCGCTCAAGGGCTCCCGGATGACCACCGTCCGGATCCGCGAGGAGGACGATCCGGCGCACGGCACCCACGCCCCGCCGTGCCGCTCCTGCGTCCCGATGCTGGAGCACTTCACCGTGCAGAGCGTCGCCGTCGGGCCGCCCGCGCGCTGACCGGCCGCCCCTCGTACGCCCCTGTCCCCGTCCCCTGGAGCCCGTCCTGAATCCGCCCAGCCCGCCCCCGCCCCCGCCGGCCACCCTCGCCGCCGGCACCACCGGGCGGACCCGCCCGCGCTTCCCCGCCGACGTCGCCGCCGAGCTCAAGGCGGCCGGCTGGCACCCCGGCCGCTGGCAGATCCAGCAGGCCGAGGAGTGGGCCGACGCCCTGGTCGCGCACGGCGGAGGGGTGCCCGTCCCGCACGCGGTGTTCCCGGCGGCGGTGGAGGCCTGGGCCGAGTTCGGCGGTCTCGCCTTCGACCTGGCGGGCCCGGGCCGCCAGGTGGCCCGCACCCCGTTCCTGATCGACCCGCTGTGCGGGCTGCACCAGCCGCGCACCCTGGCCGACCTCGGCCGCGCCCTGGACACCCGGCTCGCCCCGCTCGGCGAGGAGGCGTACGGCCAGGCACTGCTCGCGATCGACGAGGAGGGCCGCGTCTACAGCCTGGACCACACCGGCGAGTGGTTCCTCGGCCACGGCATCGACCAGGCGATCGCCACCCTGGTCCTGGGCACCGCCCCGGAACGGCTGCGCACCGCCGACGAGCACTGACCCGGCTCCCGGAGCGCGTCCTACCGCAGCGGGTCGGCCCGCACCGCCAGCCGGGACGGCAGCACCGCCTCGACCCGGAACCCGCCGTCCGCCTCCGGACCGGCCGAGAAGGTGCCGCCCAGCGCGACCACCCGCTCCCGCATCCCGACCAGCCCGTTGCCGCCGCTGGGCAGCTTCGCCGCGCCCCGCTCGCCGCCCGGGCAGGCGTTCACCACGCTCACCCGCACCCCGTTCGGCGCGTACGCGAGCAGGACGGACACCTGGGCGCCGCCCGCGTGCTTGTGCGCGTTGGTCAGGCCCTCCTGGACGACCCGGTAGGCGGTCTGCTCGGCCTCGGCGGTGAACTCCTGCCGGCCGCCGCTGACGGTCAGCGTCACCGCCATGCCGGCCGCCCGGGACTGGTCGACCAGCCGGGGCAGCACGGTCAGCGAGTCCGGCTCGGCCGGCCGCTCGTCGTCCATCCGCAGCACGCCCAGGATCTCGCGCAGTTCGTTGAGCGCCTGCCGGCCGACCTCGCCCATCAGCTTGGCGCTCTGCGCGGCCCGCTCCGGGTCCTTGCCGGCGATCCGCTCCAGCGCCCCGGCGTGCACCACCATCAGCGACACCCGGTGCGCGACCACGTCGTGCATCTCCCGGGCGATCCGGGTCCGCTCCTCCAACCGGGCCCGGCGGGCCCGCTCCTGGGCCTGTTCGGCCAGCAGGTCCAGCTCGGCCTCCAGGCCGTGCGCGCGGTCCTTGAGCGACTCGATCAGCCGCCGCCGCGCGCCCACGTACAGACCGGTCACCACCGGCGGGACGGTCAGGCCGACCGCCACCAGCACGGATATCAACACCTGGCCCCAGAGCGGCGGTTGTTCCACCGTCGGGTCGCCGGGGGTAAGCATCGACACCATCATCACGGCGACGGCCTCGGCGAAGGCCAGCGCGGACAGCGAGACCACCCGCCAGCGCCGCGAGGGCCACTCCCAGGTCTCCGCGAGCGTGTACAGCGACACCACCAGCAGCAGCACGCCCAGCATCCCGGGCATCGCCACCAGGGTCACCAGCACCGGCACGGCCGGCCAGCGGCGGCGCAGCACCAGCGAACCGCCCGCCACCGCGCCGAGCAGCGCGATCCCGGCCACCCCCGCGGTGCCCAGCTGCACCCGGGCGCCCAGGAAGGAGATCGTGCTGAAGGCGCACTCCAGCGCCGCGAGCACCGCCAGCCCGATGTCCAGGAAGGCACTGCGCGGCCGCTTCCACCACCAGAACGACCGGACGTGCGCGCGCTCCCCAGGCGACTTGCTCATGACGGACAGCCTAAGCGGCAACCCCCTCCCCTCCCCACCGGGATTGCGGTTCACACCCCCCGGAACTCCCAAGTGGTCCAGACCACAGGGAGTCCCCGGTGATCATGTCCGCCATCCGGCCACATCGCGGACAGCGACCGCCCCGACACCTATGCTGGTCGCGACGGACAGCGCGGTCCGCAAGTGTCACACCCGCCTCACGCGGGCGGACCTGTGACGATGAGCCGTTGCCGAACCCCACCACCACAGGGAGCCAGCCGTGACCGCTCCGGTCCCCAACCCGGCGGACAGCCCCACTGCCATCGCCGACAACGCCGCCCTGCGCGCGGACATCCGCCGCCTCGGCGACCTGCTCGGCGAGACACTGGTCCGCCAGGAGGGCCCCCAGCTGCTGGGCCTGGTCGAACAGGTCCGCCTGCTCAGCCGCACCGACGGCGAGGCCACCGCCGAACTCCTCTCCGACATCGACCTGGAGACCGCCGCCAAGCTGGTCCGCGCCTTCTCCACGTACTTCCACCTCGCCAACGTCACCGAGCAGGTGCACCGCGGCCGCGAGCTCGCCACCCGCCGTGCCCGGGAAGGCTCCCTGCTCGCCCAGACCGCCGACCAGCTCGCCGAGGCCGACCCCAAGCACCTCGCGGACACCCTCGCCCACCTGGCGGTCCGTCCGGTCTTCACCGCGCACCCCACCGAGGCCGCCCGCCGCAGCGTCCTCAACAAGCTGCGCCGGATCGGCGAACTCCTCGACCGCATCCACCGCGAGGAGATCGCCGCCGGCCTCTCCCACGCCGACCCGGCCCGCACCAGCAGCGCCCGCCGCCAGGCCGACCGCCGCCTCGCCGAGGTCATCGACCTGCTCTGGCAGACCGACGAACTGCGCATCGCCCGCCCCGAACCCACCGACGAGGCCCGCAACGCCGTCTACTACCTGGACGAGCTCTACCGCGAGGCCGTCCCCGAGGTGCTGGAGGAGCTGCACGAGGAACTCGCCCGGGTCGGCCTGGGCCTGCCCGAGGGCGTGCGCCCGCTCACCTTCGGCACCTGGATCGGCGGCGACCGCGACGGCAACCCCAACGTCACCCCGCAGGTCACCTGGGACGTCCTCAACCTCCAGCACGAGTACGGCATCAAGGACGCCCTCGACGCCGTCGACGACCTGCGCAACACCCTCTCCACCTCCGAGCGGCTCGCCGGCGCCTCCGTCGACCTGCTCGCCTCGCTCAACACCGACCTGCACCGGCTCCCCGAACTCAGCCCCCGCTACAAGCGGATGAACGCCGAGGAGCCGTACCGCCTCAAGGCCACCTGCGTCCGGCTCAAGCTGGAGAACACCCGCGAACGCCTCGCCCAGGGCACCCCGCACATCGAGGGCCGCGACTACCTCGGCACCCGCGAACTCCTCGCCGACCTGCGGCTCATCCAGGACTCGCTGCGCGCCCACCGCGGCGAACTCATCGCCGACGGCCGGCTGGCCCGCGCCGTCCGCACCATCGAGGCCTTCGGCCTCCAGCTCGCCACCATGGACGTCCGCGAGCACGCCGAGGCCCACCACCACGCTCTCGGCCAGCTCTTCGACCGGCTCGGCGAGGAGGCCTGGCGCTACGCCGACATGCCGCGCGAGTACCGGCAGCGACTGCTCGCCAAGGAGCTCCGCTCGCGCCGCCCGCTCGCCCCCACCCCGGCCCCGCTCGACGCCGCCGGCACCAAGACCCTCGGCGTCTTCAGCACCATCCGCGAGGGCTTCGAGCGCTTCGGCGACGAGATCGTCGAGAGCTACATCATCTCCATGTGCCAGGGCGCCGACGACGTCTTCGCCGCCACCGTCCTGGCCCGCGAGGCCGGCCTGATCGACCTGCACGCCGGCATCGCCAAGATCGGCATCGTGCCGCTGCTGGAGACCACCGAGGAGCTCCAGAAGGCCGACCGCATCCTCGACGACATGCTCTCCGACCCGTCCTACCGCCTGCTCGTCTCGCTGCGCGGCGACGTCCAGGAGGTCATGCTCGGCTACTCGGACTCCTCCAAGTTCGGCGGCATCACCACCTCCCAGTGGGAGATCCACCGCGCCCAGCGCCGACTGCGCGACGTCGCCCACCGCTACGGCATCCGGCTGCGCCTCTTCCACGGCCGCGGCGGCACCGTCGGCCGCGGCGGCGGCCCCTCCCACGAGGCCATCCTGGCCCAGCCCTGGGGCACCCTGGAGGGCGAGATCAAGGTCACCGAGCAGGGCGAGGTCATCTCCGACAAGTACCTGCTGCCCTCCCTCGCCCGGGAGAACCTCGAACTGACCCTGTCCGCCACCCTCTCCGCCTCCGCGCTGCACACCGCCCCGCGCCAGGCCCCCGAGGAACTGGCCCGCTGGGACGCCGCGATGGACCAGGTCTCCGAGGCCGCCCACACCGCCTACCGCGCCCTGGTCGAACAGGACGACCTGCCGAAGTACTTCTTCGCCGCCACCCCGGTCGACCAGCTCGCCTCGCTGCACCTGGGCTCCCGCCCGTCCCGCCGCCCCGACTCCGGCGCCGGCCTCGACGGCCTGCGCGCCATCCCGTGGGTCTTCGGCTGGACGCAGTCCCGCCAGATCGTCCCCGGCTGGTACGGCGTCGGCTCCGGCCTCGCCGCCGCCCGCGCGGCCGGCCTCGGCGACGTGCTGGACGAGATGCACGGCCAGTGGCACTTCTTCCGCAACTTCCTGTCCAACGTCGCCATGACGCTGGCCAAGACCGACCTGCGGATCGCCCGCCACTACGTCGAACAGCTGGTGCCCGCCAAGCTGCACCACATCTTCGACCAGATCGTCGCCGAGCACGAGCTCACCCTGCGCGAGGTGCTCCGGCTCACCGGCGAGAGCGAACTGCTGGAGCACAACCCGGTGCTGAAGCAGACCTTCACCGTCCGCGACGCCTACCTCGACCCGATCTCCTACCTCCAGGTCGCGCTGCTGCGCCGCCAGCGCGAGGAGGTCGGGGCCGGCCGCCACGAGGACCCGCTGCGCGCCCGCGCGCTGCTGCTCACCGTCAACGGCATCGCCGCCGGCCTGCGCAACACCGGCTGACGACGGGCACGCGAAGGGGCCGACGGCGCACCGCCGTCGGCCCCTTCGCGTACGCCCACCCGGGCGGCTAGCGCACCTCGACCACCTTCGGGCCGTACCTGGCCTTGATCTCCGCCCCGGCGGACTCCCACTGCGGGCAGTCGACCACCACGCCGGCGCCGTCGTTGGCGACCGAGACGAACCGGATCTCCACCCCCTTGGCCTGCCAGGAGCCGGAGTCCGCGCGGATCCGGTCGGCGAGCGCCTGGAGTTCGGTCCGCGAGCCGACCGCGTCGACGAACTGCAGCCGCACCGACGGCCGGTCCCCCAGCGCCTGGGTGGCGGCGGCGTCCAGGCCGGTGCCGGGGAGCCGGATCAGGTAGACGGTGGCGGTGGCGGAGTCGAAGCAGGTGCCGAAGTAGACGTCCGGGAAGTGGTCCCCCGCCGCGGCGACGCTGTTGGCCTCCCGGACCACCTCCTGGTGCCGCAACTGGGCCTCGGAGAGCGGCGACGGCGACCCGGAGAAGCTGGTGGGCCCGGTCCTCGGCAAGGTCCCACCGGTGAACGTCATCCCCGAGGACGGCACGCCGGACGACGGCAGCCCCGACGGGACGCCGGTGAACGGCCCCCCGGACGACGGCAGCCCCGACGACGGCCCTCCCGACGACGGCAGCCCCGACGGGGGGAAGCCCGACGACGGCAGCCCCGAGGCGAGCCAGGACGGCGTCCCCGTCCACGTCGGCCGGGCCGTGGGCGGGTGGAACCCCGGCGTCCGCAGCGCCGTCGGCCCGTTGGTGCAGGACAGCACCAGCCGGCCGACCCCGCCCCCGCCCCACGGGCCCGACGACGGGCTCGTCGCCCCCGGCCCGCCCGTCGGGATCCCCACCGGGTGCGCCGCCTCGGCGGTCCCCCCGCCCCCGCCCAGCTGGGTGAGCGCCCCCACGCCCAGCGCCAGCGCGGCCGCCGCCGCGACCCCCCGCACCACGGTCAGCCGCCGCGCCCGCCGCCGCCCGGCCTCCCGCAGCCCGGCCAGCGGCGGCCGGGCGTCCACCGCGCCGGCCCGCGCACCGAGCCGGACGACCAGCTCCTCCTCGAACCCGTCCTGCCCCTCAGCCGCCATGCCCCACCATCTCCCTCGTCGGTGCCAGCTCCTGACGAAGCGCCCGCATCGCCCGGGCCAGGTGCGTCTTCGCCGTGGTCTCCGAGCAGCCGAGCTCCTGCGCGACCCGCGCCACCGGCAGGTCGACGTAGTACCGCAGCACCACCACCGCCCGCTGCCGGGGCGGCAGCGCCCGCAGCGCCCCCGCCAACCGCTCGTCCCGCTCGACCACCGGCTCCCCCGGGCCGTCCGGCAGCTCCGGGGTGAGCACCTCCCGCCGGGTCCGCCGCCACCGCGAGACGTGGGTGCGCACCATCGCCGTCCGCACGTACCCCTCGGCCGCGCCCGGGTCCCGGATCGTCGACCGCTTCGGGTACACCCGCGCCAACGCGTCGTGCAGCAGGTCCCGGGCGTCGTGGACGTCCCCGGTGATCAGGTACGCCCCGCGCAACAGGGCCTGGTACCGCGCCGCGACGAACTCGTCGAACGGATCACCGTCGACACCCCCCGGGCGCATCGATTCGCGCTTCATACCAACAGGACGCACCACCCTCCGGAAACGGATGACACCGGCCGGGAACAACACGGAGGGCCGGCGCCCACCACCGTGGACACCGGCCCTCAGCCGTCGTTCATAGGGCCTCCGGGAAGCCCTTACTCGCCGGTCCGGCCCGCGCGGTGGCGCCGCACCCACAGGGCCGCGCCGCCGGCCGCGACCACCAGGCCGCCGCCGACCGCCAGCAGCCCCGCGTCCGGGCCGACCGAGTCGCCCAGCACCGGCGCGAACTGCGCGGCCGCCGGCTCCGGGGCCGCCGTCGGGTCCGAATCCGCCACCGGGTCGGCGTGCGCCACCGCACCGCCCGAGAGCAGCACCCCGGCCGCCCCCAGCGCACCGGCCGTACCGACCCGTCGTCCGAGCTGCTTCAGCCGGACCACCCGGAGCCGCCGCAGACGGCGGACCGGACGCAAACTCCGCATCGAGAACTCCCCAGGACTCGCTCGCGTACCGGGCCGACGCTATCCGATCCCGCACAGGGTTCTCACATGGATTCAGGTTTGGACGCCCAAGCGTTGTACGACTGTTGCGCGCCCGCCCCGACCGTGACGGTCCGTCAGGAGTTGTACGTGCCCTGGGCTCGCTCCAGCCCCTCCGACAGCAGCGCCTCCACCGCGTCCGCCGAGCGGTCCACGAACCACTCCAGCTCCTTGCGCTCGGCGCCGGAGAAGTCCTTCAGCACGAAGTCCGCGACCTCCATCCGGCCCGGCGGCCGGCCGATCCCGCAGCGCACCCGGTGGTAGTCCGGCCCCAGCGACTTGGTGATCGACTTCAGCCCGTTGTGGCCGTTGTCCCCGCCGCCCAGCTTCAGCCGCAGCGTCGCGTAGTCGATGTCCAGCTCGTCGTGGACCGCGACCACCGCCGAGGCGGGCACCTTGTAGAAGTCCCGCAGCGCCGTCACCGGGCCGCCGGACAGGTTCATGAACGACATCGGCTTGGCCAGCACCACCCGGCGGCCCGCCAGCCGTCCCTCGGCCACCTGCGCCCGGCTCTTGTGCGCCTTGAACTTCGCACCCATCCGCTGCGCCAGCAGGTCCACCACCATGAACCCGATGTTGTGCCGGTTCCGGGCGTACTGCTCACCCGGGTTCCCCAGCCCCACCACCAGCCACGGCCCCTCGTACGCCTCGTCGGCCATCGCCCCGCTCCTCCTCGTCCTCGCGGTCAACGTCATCTTCCCGGACACACCGCTGCCCCGGTCGCTCCAGCACGGGAGCGACCGGGGCAGCGGTCCTGATCAGCTACGGCGTGAGGCTCAGGCCTCGGCGCCCTCGGCCTCGGCGGCCTCCTCCTCGACCGGGGCGGCCTGGGCGGCGATGACCTGAAGCACGACGGCGTCGGCCTCGACGGCCAGGGCGACGCCGGCCGGCAGGGTGATGTCCTTGGCGTGGACGGAGGCACCGGCCTCCAGGCCCTCGACCGAGACGGTGACGGCCTCGGGCAGGTGGGTGGCCTCGGCCTCGATCGGCAGGGCCTGGAGGACGTGCTCCAGCAGGTTGCCGCCCGGGGCCAGCTCGCCCTCGGTGTGCACCGGAACCTCGACGGTGACCTTCTCGCCGCGCTTCACCAGCAGCAGGTCGACGTGCTCGATGTCGCGCTTGATGGCCTCGCGCTGGACGGCCTTCGGCAGCACGTACTCGTCCTTGCCGTCGATCGGCACGACCAGCAGGGCGTTCGGGGTCTTGAGGGCCATCATCAGGTCGTGGCCGGGCAGGTTCAGGTGAACCGGGGCGTGGCCGTGGCCGTAGACGACACCGGGGACGAAACCGGCACGACGGGCGCGGCGGGCGGCACCCTTGCCGAACTCGGTACGGGTCTCAGCGGCAAGGCGGATCTCGGACACGACTGCACTCCTCGTGGAAACTGGCGCGGGGGTGCAGGCAACGCGAAAAACCGCCGGGACCACACCCTCAGTACGTTCGGGGGTCACTCGGCGGTAAACGGCCTCTGCCGGCGGACGGGAATCCGGCACCGGCAGCGCGTCGATCACGGAACCGGCGCCCGGCAAGCAGGCACACGGCATCCCTCGCCGAGCAGTTTCACGAGTCTAACCGCAACTGCGGCCTCCCGCGAAATCGGCGGCGGCCCCGGTCCGCACCGGACCGGGGCCGCCGCCGTCGGGCTTCGTCAGTGCACGCCCTCGAACAGGCTCGTGACCGAACCCTCCTCGAACACCTCGCGGATCGCCGCGGCGATCGACGGGGCGATGGACAGCGTGGTGATCTTGTCCAGCTGAAGCTGCGCCGGGGTGGGCAGCGTGTTGGTGAACACGAACTCGCTGACCCGCGAGTTCTTCAGCCGGTCCGCCGCCGGGCCGGACAGCACACCGTGGGTGGCCGCCACCAGGACGTCCGCCGCACCGTTCTCGAACAGCGCGTCGGCCGCGGCGCAGATCGTGCCGGCGGTGTCGATCATGTCGTCGACCAGGACGCAGACCCGGTCCTGGACGTCACCGACGACCTCGGCGGACAGGATCGTGTTCGCCTGAGTCATGTCGCGGCGCTTGTGGATGATCGCCAGCGGCGCGTCCAGCCGGTCGCACCACTGGTCGGCCACCTTCACCCGGCCGGCGTCCGGCGAGACGATGGTCAGCTTCGCGCGGTCGACCCGCCCGCCGACGTAGTCCGCCAGCAGCGGCAGCGCGAACAGGTGGTCCACCGGGCCGTCGAAGAAGCCCTGGATCTGCGCGGTGTGCAGGTCCACGGCCATCAGCCGGTCGGCACCCGCCTGGCGCAGCAGGTCGGCGACCAGACGGGCCGAGATCGGCTCGCGGCCCAGGTGCTTCTTGTCCTGCCGGGCGTACCCGTAGAACGGCAGGATCGCGGTGATGCTCCGCGCGGAGGCCCGCTTCAGAGCATCGATCATGATCAGCTGCTCCATGATCCACTGGTTGATGGGAGCCGTGTGGCTCTGCATCACGAAGCAGTCCGCGCCGCGCGCCGACTCCAGGAAGCGGACGTAGATCTCGCCGTTCGCGAAGTCCAGGGCCTTGGTCGGGACCAGCTCGGTCCCCAGGGACTCGGCCACCTCCCTCGCCAGCTCCGGGTGGGCACGGCCGGAGAAGAGCTTCAGCTTCTTCTCACCCGACGTCGTGATCCCGCTCACTGCACCGTCTCCTCGCGTTGCGGACGCTGAACCCGTCCACCTCACACGGGCAGGCGCAGCCCGCACGCAAGATGGGGTCGGGGAATGGTCGTGCGCCTGGACACGGGCGGTAAGCCCAGCGGCGCACGTATGTCCCCAAGGTTACGCGCCCGTGCGGAAAGCGTCCGCCCCGGGACCGCCCCTCGGACTCCCGCCCGCCCCGTCAGGCCTCCGCGGCCCCGTCCGTCGCAGCCTGCGCGGCCTGCGCCGATGCGGTCCCGGGGCGCTTGCGCTCCACCCAGCCCTCGATGTTGCGCTGCTGCGCCCGGCTCACGCCGAGCGCGCCCGGCGGGACGTCGGAGGTGATCACCGAGCCGGCCGCGGTGTAGGCGCCGTCACCGACGGTGACGGGGGCGATGAACATGTTGTCCGAGCCCGTGCGGCAGTGCGCTCCGATCACGGTGCGGTGCTTGTTCACGCCGTCGTAGTTCACGGTGACGGAGGCCGCGCCGACGTTGGTGCCCTCGCCGATGGTGGCGTCCCCGATGTAGGACAGGTGCGGCACCTTGGCGCCCTCGCCCAGCTCGGAGTTCTTCACCTCGACGTAGGTGCCGACCTTCGCCTTGCGGGCCAGCTTCGCCCCCGGTCGCAGGTAGGCGTACGGGCCGGCGGTGGCCAGCTCGCCCACCTCGGCGCGGTCCGCCGTGGTGTTGCTCACACGGGCGCCGGCGCCGACCAGGGTGTCGGTCAGGGTCGAGTTCGGGCCGACCTCGCAGCCCTCGCCCAGGTGGGTGGCACCCTGGAGCTGGGTGTTCGGCAGCACCACGGCGTCCGGCTCGTACGTCACCTGCACGTCGAACCAGGTGGTCGCCGGGTCCACCACGGTGACGCCCGCGCGCATCGCCCGCTCCAGCAGGCGGTCGTTCAGCAGTCGGCGGGCCTGCGCCAGCTGCACCCGGTCGTTGATGCCGAGGATGTCCCGGTGGTCCTCGGCGACCACGGCGCCCACCCGGTGGCCCGCGGTGCGCAGGATCTCCAGGGTGTCGGTCAGGTACTCCTCGCCCTGCGAGTTGTCGGTGGTGAGCTCGGCCAGCGCCTCGGTCAGCAGCTTCGCGTCGAAGGCGAAGACTCCCGAGTTGATCTCGGCGATGGTGCGCTGGGTGTCGGTGGCGTCCCGCTCCTCGACGATCGAGGCGACCGTGCCGTCCTCGTCGCGCAGGATCCGGCCGTAGCCGAAGGGCTCGGGGACGACCGCGGTCAGCACGGTGACCCCGTTGCTCTGGTCCTCGTGCGCCTTCGCCAGGCGGCGCAGCGTCTCCCCGGTCAGCAGCGGGGAGTCCCCGGCGGTGACGATCACCGTGCCGTCCAGCACGACGCCGTCGGCGGCCAGTGCCTCCAGCGCCGTCCGGACCGCGTGCCCCGTACCGTTCTGCTCGTGCTGCACCACCGGACGCACCACCGGGTAGTGCGCCGCCAGGTGCTCCTCGACCTGCTCCCGCTGGTGCCCGACCACGACCACCAGCTGCCCCGGCGTCAGCTCCCCGGCCGCCGACACCGCGTGCCCCACCAGCGATCGCCCGCAGACCTCGTGCAGCACCTTGGGCAGCGCGTTCGACTTCATCCGAGTCCCGCCACCGGCGGCAAGCACGACAACGGCGGCAAGCGAATTGGCACCCATGCGGGGAGGCTCCTCAGTCGGTTCACAGAGAGGGCAGAGCGGCCAGGGCGTGGATCCGCACACGTGCCCCGGCGATTCGAGCATAGTGCGAGGCAGTTGACCCGATTGCCAGCCCCCGGCCCGCAGAAGCAGGGCCACAGCCACTCGATGTGCTCCCGGAGGAGGATTCGAACCCCCATAAGCTGGACCAAAACCAGCTGTCCTGCCCTTAGACGATCCGGGACCGACGCTCCCGCCCTCGGTGCCCGGCGGCGCGCTCGCCCAAGACTACGGTGTAGCGCGCGCTACATCTACCACCTGTAGCGCCCTCCCTGGCGATCCTCCAGCGGATTCCGGCGCCCGCGGACGACACGACCGACCGGCGGGCGGTTCATCCATCCAGTCGGGTGAATTCACTCAAGCGCCGCGCGGCAGTGTGTTCCCTTCCCGGCGGCGCCGAACCTACGATGCCGTAAGTTACGCCAACGTAGGCTCCGCTCCCGTTCAGGGCCGCTGCAAAGGGACGCCCATGACCATCCAGGCCGGCAGCGAAGCGCGCGCCGGGACCGCCGCGCTCCCCGTCGACTCCGCCCGATCCTCCGATCCCGCCCCCGCGCGGCTGTCCGCCACCCGTGGCGGGGAGAAGCAGGGGTTCGCCGAGCGGCTCGCGCTCGCCCTGTTCATCCTGGTGCCCTTCGCCGCCCTGCTGGCCGCCGTACCGGTGGCCTGGGGGTGGGGGATGGGCTGGACGGACGTCGCGATCACCACCGCGATGTACTTCCTCACCTGCCACGGCATCACCGTCGGCTACCACCGCTACTTCACCCACGGCGCCTTCAAGGCCAACCGCCCGATGCGGCTGGCGCTCGCGATCGCCGGCAGCCTGGCCATCGAGGGGCCGCTGGTGCGCTGGGTGGCCGACCACCGCAAGCACCACCGGTTCAGCGACAAGGACGGCGACCCGCACTCGCCCTGGCGCTACGGGGAGAGCATCCCGGCGCTGCTGAAGGGCCTGTGGTGGGCGCACATGGGCTGGATGTTCGACGAGGAGCAGACCCCGCAGCTCAAGTACGCCCCGGACCTGGTCCGCGACCCGGCCATGCGGCGGATCTCTCGCCTGTTCTGGCTCTGGACGACGATCTCGCTGCTGCTGCCCCCGCTGGTCGGCGGCCTGGTGACGCTGTCCTGGACGGGCGCGCTGTCCGCCTTCTTCTGGGGCTCGCTGGTCCGGGTGGGGCTGCTGCACCACGTCACCTGGTCGATCAACTCGATCTGCCACGCGGTGGGCCGGCGCCCGTTCCGCTCCCGCGACCGCTCGGGGAACGTCTGGTGGCTGGCGGTGCTCTCCTGCGGCGAGTCCTGGCACAACCTGCACCACGCCGACCCCACGGCGGCCCGGCACGGCGTGCTGCGCGGACAGATCGACTCCTCGGCCCGGCTGATCCGCTGGTTCGAGCTGGCCGGCTGGGTCCGGGACGTCCGCTGGCCGGACGCCCAGCGGATCGCCGCCCGCCGCGCCGCATGAGGCGGCGCTTCCAGCATGATGTAGGGGTGAACGGGAGCAGCGCAGACAGCACAGGCGGCCACCACAGCACGCGGACGGACGCGGCGCCCGATGCGGCGCCGGCCCGTCCGCGGGTCGCCGCACCGGCGGCCGGGTCCGCGCCGGGGGGTGCGACTGCGCCCGCGCCGCGCCGGCGGGGCGGCCGGGTCCGGATGACCGGGAAGCAGCGGCGTGAGCAGCTGCTGGAGATCGGCCGGACGGTGTTCGCGGAGCGCGGTTACGACGGCACGTCGGTGGAGGAGATCGCCGAGCGCGCCGGGGTGTCCAAGCCGGTGGTGTACGAGCACTTCGGCGGCAAGGAGGGGCTGTACGCGGTGGTGGTGGACCGCGAGATGCAGCTGCTGCTGGACATGGTGACCGGGGCGCTGACCGGCGGGCACTCGCGGGAGCTGCTGGAGCAGGCGGCGTTCGCGCTGATGGACTACATCGACACCTCGACGGACGGCTTCCGGATCCTGGTGCGGGATTCGCCGGTGGCCCAGTCGACCGGCACCTTCGCCTCGCTGATCAGCGACATCGCGACGCAGGTGGAGGACATCCTGGGGCTGGAATTCAAGTCGCGGGGCTTCGACGCGCGGCTGGCCCCGATGTACTCGCAGATGCTGGTCGGGATGGTGGCGCTGACCGGGCAGTGGTGGCTGGAGGTCCGCAAGCCGGACAAGGCCCAGGTCGCGGCCCACCTGGTGAACCTGGCCTGGCACGGGCTGGAGGGCCTGGAACGGCACCCGAAGCTGGTCGGCGACCGGAAGGGCTGATCCGGGGCCCGTCGTCCGCCGCTCGGGCTCCGTCCGCCGCTCGGGCCTCCCGTGCGCCGCTCAGGCCTTCGTACCCACCGCGAAGATCCGCCGGAACGGGAACACGGTGCCGTGCGGTCCGGCCGGGTAGGCCCGGCGCAGCAGCGCCCCGTACTCGGCGAGGAAGGCGGCCCGCTGCGCGGGGTCGGCGAGCCGGGTGAGGACGGGCCGCAGGGCGGTGCCCTTGACCCACTCCAGGACGGGGTCCGGGCCGGGCAGCAGGGTGCGGTAGGTGGTCTCCCAGACGTCGGGGGCGCAGCCGGCCCCGGCGAGCGCGTCGAGGTACCGCTCGGGCGGGTGGACGCCGGGCCGGACGGCGTCCTCGCCGAGCAGGTCGCGCCAGCGGGGGCGGCGGCGCAGCTCGGCGAGCAGGGTGTGGCTGGGGGCGTCGAAGTTGCCGGGGACCTGGAAGGCGAGGACGGCCCCGGGCCGCAGGGCGGCGGCCCAGCGGGGGAGCAGGCCGAGGTGGCCGTCGATCCGTCCCTCCTCGCCCGCCTTCGGCGAGGAGGGTCCCTGTCGGGGCCGGCGCTTCTCCGGGTCCATCCACTGCAGAGCTGCGTTGGAGACGATCAGGTCGGGCCGGGCGGGGCCCGGGTCGAAGGTACGGGCGTCGGCGAGGAGGTAGTCGGCGGTGGGTTCGCCGTCGGTGCGGGCGGTGGCGAGCATCGGGGCGGAGTTGTCGATGCCGGTGATCCGGGCCCGGGGCCAGCGTCGGCGCAGGACGGCGGTGGAGTTGCCGGGGCCGCAGCCGATGTCGAGGATCACCGGCTCCTCCGGGTGCGGGAGGGCGGGGACGCGGGCGAGCAGGTCGTGCAGCGGCCGGGTGCGTTCGTCGGCGTACCGCAGGTACTGTGCCGGGTCCCAGACGGGGGTGGTCATGGTGCACCTCACAGGTATCTCGATATCAAGATATCCAGTCACAGCCTCCTCGGCAGATTTCTCGATGTCAAGAGACTTCACATCGACACATCCACCGATACACTGATCGTCATGGAGGACGAGGTCGACAGGCTGGTTGCCGCGTGGCGTCGGGAGCGCCCCGACCTCGACGTGGAGCCGCTGGAGGTGCTCAGCCGGGTCAGCCGGCTCGCCCGGCACCTCGACCGCGCCCGTCGCACCGCCTTCGCCGAGCACGGCCTGGAGCCCTGGGAGTTCGACGTGCTGACCGCCCTGCGGCGGGCCGGCTCCCCGTACCAGCTCTCCCCCGGACAGCTGCTCACCCAGACCCTGGTCACCTCCGGCACGATGACCAACCGGATCGACCGCCTGACCGGCAAGGGCCTGGTCAAGCGCCTGCCGGACCCGGACGACCGCCGCGGCGTGCTGGTCCGGCTCACCGACGACGGCCGCGACCGCGCCGACCAGGCCCTCGCCGGGCTGCTCGCGCACGAGCGCGAACTGCTCGCCCAGCTCACCTCCGGCCAGCAGGGCGAACTCGCCGCGCTGCTGCGGCTGCTGGTCGCCCCGTTCGACAACATCCCGGGCTGAACCCGGCCGGCGGCAGGACCCGGCCGCCGGCCGCCGGCACCCGACCAGCTGACACCCGGCTACCCGGCTACCCGGCTACCCGACTCCCGGCTACCCGGTGCCCGGCACGGTGGTCGAGGCGACCGACGGTGACGCCGGCACGGCCGGCTCCGCGGGGCTGACCCCGGCCCGACGGGCCACCGCCACCGCGGCCAGGGTGGAATGCACTCCGAGCTTGCCGAGCACGTTCTGCATGTGGGTGCGGACGGTGTGCGGGGACAGGTAGAGGCGCTCCGCGACGGCCTGCCGGCCCAGCCCCGCGACCATGCAGCGCAGGATCTGCTTCTCCCGCGGAGTGAGCGTGTCGACCAGGCGCTCGCTCTCCGTCCGGTCGCGCCGCGCGGTGGTCAGCTCGCGGATGACCCCGGTGAGCAGCGCCGGCGGCAGATGGGTCTCGTCCCGCAGCACGCCCCGGACCACGGCGAGCAGCCGGGCCAGTGAACTCTCCTTCGCCACCCAGCCGGTGGCGCCCGCGTGCAGTGCCCGGGCGGCCCGGTGCGGGTCGTCGGCGGTGGCCAGGACGACGGCGCGCAGCCCGGGGTGGCCCCGGCGGAGCCGGGCGAGCAAGGTGATGCCGTCGGGCGGCGGGGCGGCCGGCCTGAGCTGGTCGGCGGTGCGCGGGTCCAACCGCTGCGGATCGGACCGCAACCCCTCGGGCCGGAGCACGTCCGGCCGCAGCAGGTCCACCGAGCGACCGCCGGGCGGCGGCGCGGGCGGTACGGCCGGGCGGCGGGGCTGCGGCACGGCCGAGGTCAGCCGCCGACGGGCCGGATCGACCGGGTCCGCGCCGGGCCGTCGGCGCCCGCCCGGCAGCCCGGCCTCGGCACCGAGGTCGGCGTCGATCAGCACCACGTCGAAGGCCCGGCCCTCGACGGCGGCCCGTTCCAGTGCCCGTTCGGCGGCGGCCCCGCTACCCGCCGCGCCGACCTCCACATCGGGCTCGGCGGCGAGCGCCGCGGCCAGCGCCTCGGCGAAGATCCGGTGGTCGTCGACCACCAGGACGCGGATCCGCCCCATCGTCACTACCCCCCTGCTCAGACCGGTCCGAGCCCGGGAGGCGGGGACCGGTCCGGCACCCGTGATCCGGGCCCGTCACTCCGCCGCCCACCGGTGGCCGGTGAGGCCGAAAAGGGCGCCGGCCCCCACCGGTACCGCATTCAGCGTACGGGCCCGGGTAAGCCCTCGTGGTGGTTTGGTGAAGTTTCGTCAGGAAGGGCGTGCGCGGGCGGCCTTGCGGCGGGAACGCCGCGGGCGCCGCCCCCGGAAGGTTCGGGGGCGGCGCCCGCGGCGGTCGTCGTACGTCCTACTGCTGGCCGCTCTTCTTCAGGGTGAACGTCCAGGCGTCCGCGACGATGTCGTCCAGGTTCGGGCGGCGCGGCGTCCAGCCGAGGGCCTCGTGCGCGCGGCCGGCGGAGGCCACCAGCACGGCCGGGTCGCCGGCCCGGCGGCCGGCGATCT
The DNA here is from genome assembly GCF_040302625.1 of Kitasatospora sp. NPDC097643. Taxonomy (NCBI): domain Bacteria; kingdom Bacillati; phylum Actinomycetota; class Actinomycetes; order Kitasatosporales; family Streptomycetaceae; genus Kitasatospora; species Kitasatospora sp. NPDC097643. The sequence goes on from NZ_JBEOSA010000072.1 coordinate 41,486, forward strand.
GCACCGGGATCTCCCGGCCGGTGACCCGCTTGACCGACTCGATCACCTCGTGGACCGAGAAGCCGTTGCCGTTGCCGAGGTTGCAGATCAGGTGCTCGCCCGGCTTGGCGGCGTCCAGCGCCAGCAGGTGCGCCTCGGCCAGGTCCGCGACGTGGATGTAGTCGCGGATGCAGGTGCCGTCCGGGGTCGGGTAGTCGTCGCCGTACACGGCGATGTGCGGGCGCTGGCCGAGCGCGGCCTGGAAGACCAGCGGGATCAGGTGCGACTCGGGGTCGTGGCGCTCGCCGTACTCGCCGTACGCACCGGCCACGTTGAAGTAGCGCAGCGAGACGGCGGCCAGGCCGTGGGCGACGGCCTCGCTGGTGATCAGGTGGTCGACGGCGAGCTTGCTGGCGCCGTAGGTGTTGGTCGGCGCGGTCCGGGCGGTCTCCAGGATCGGCACGACCTCCGGCTCGCCGTACACGGCGGCGGTGGACGAGAACACGAGCTTGCGCACGCCGGCCGCGCGCATCGCGCTCACCAGCTCCAGCGAGCCGGCGACGTTGTTGCGCCAGTACTTCTCCGGGTCCACGACCGACTCGCCGACCTGCGAGGAGGCGGCGAAGTGCAGCACGCCGTCGAAGGAGCCGTCCAGCACCTTGCCGGCGTCCTGGACCCGGCCCTCGACGAACTCGGCGCCGGTCGGGACGCCCTCGCGGAAGCCGGTGGAGAGGTCGTCCAGGACGGTCACCTGGTGACCCGCCTCCAGCAGGTGGGCGGCCACCACACTGCCGACGTAGCCGGCACCACCGGTGACCAGGTACTTACTCATGATGAGACCTCCAGCGGGCGATGGTCCGCCAGGTCGGCGGGGGCCATCGACGACGTGTGTACGACGGTCACCATTCTCCCTGCCCGCCGGGGTGCTCCGGACCACCGGACCCGCCCGCCGGAGCCGGCGCGGACCGCCCGACCAGGCCGTCCGGCCCCGCTCAGTCGCCGGACATCCGCTCCAGCAGACCGGTGCGCGCCGCCACCGCCGCCGCCTCCAGCCGGGTCCGCGCGCCGAGCTTCATCAGCACCCGCTGGACGTGCGTCCGGGCGGTGCTCGCGGCGATCCGCATCCCGGCGGCGATCGCCGCGGTGTCCTCGCCGTCCGCGATCCGGGCCAGCACCTGCACCTCACGGCGGGTCAGCAGCCGCAGCAGCCGGACCGCCTCGTCGTCCGGTTCGGCGGCGGGCCGCAGCAGTTGGTCGAACGCGCCGCGCAGCACGTCCACCGCCACCGCGGCCTCCCCCGCCCGGGCCCGGCCGATCGCCCGCTCGACCACTTCGATCCGCTCGTCGCTGGGCACGTACCCGGCCGCACCGGCGGCGAACGCGCCCGCCACCCCGCGCAGTTCACCCACCGGCCCGAGGACGATCACGGCCACCTCGGGGCGTTCCCGGCGGATCCGGCGCAGCCCGTCGAAGGCCCCCGGCTCGCCCGGCGCGGCCACGCCCAGCAGACACACCTCGGGGCGCCGCCCGGCCACCAGGTCGGCGGCGACGCCGGCCGGACAGCCGACCGCGAGCACCCGGTGGCCGCGCAGCTGCAACGCGGTGGCCAGCGCCTCGGCGAGCAGCCGATGGTCGTCGACCACCACGAGTCGAACGCCCATGACGCCCTCCCGGTCGGGGTCCGGCCCGCCCGCACCCCTCGGGCGGGCGGCCGATGACGCACCATCACAGCGCATTCCGTACCCGACCCGCTAGGCCGCCCCGCCCGGGCGCGGCACGGGCCCGCGGAAACGCGAAAGACCCCCGCCGCGAGGCGAGGGTCTTTCAGTGGAGCCCCCATGCGGAATCGAACCGCAGACCTTCTCCTTACCATGGAGACGCTCTACCGACTGAGCTATAGGGGCTTGCCGGTTTGTTTTCACCGGGCCGGTCGAACAAGGAAGACATTACACGGCCGTCGGCCCGGAAGGGAAATCGGCCCCGTCACCCCGTCCGATCCGGCGCCGCGCCGCATCCCGGGGACCGACCTGTCCGATCCCGGGGACCGCCGTCTCACGCCTCGGTGTGCGCCTCGTCGAACACCTCGCGCGCGGCGAGCATCTCCGGGGTGCGCTGCTCCGTCCACCGCCCGAGCGGCGCCACCAGCTCGGCCAGTTCCCGACCCAGCGGCAGCAACTCGTAGACCACCCGGGGCGGCGTCTCCGGGAACACCGTGCGGCGCACCAACCCGTTGCGCTCCAGGGCGCGCAGCGACTGGGTGAGCATCTTGCGGCTGACCCCGTCGACCGCACGCTGCAACTCGGAGAAGCGCTGCTGACCGAACTCACCGAGGCTCATCAGGATCAGCATCGACCACTTGTCGGCCAGCTCGGCGAACATCGCCCGACTCGGACAGAACTGCGCGAAGACGTCCCGCGCCAGCTCGTGTTCCCGACCGTCGCCCTGGTCCTCGTCCTGGCCCCGCTCCCGCGCCCGGGCCCGCTGCTGCGTCGTCATGCCCTCCAGGGTAACGGGGTCGGTCTCCAATCCATCCTTGGTTACCAATGGAGACCTGGTCTATATTGGAGACCATCAGTCCGGCCCGGCACCACCCGGCCGGCGCCCTTCCCCTGCCCTGCCCACGACACCCCTCAGGAGTGCCCCGCCATGACCGCCGCCCGCCCGACCGTCGCCCTCGCCTACCACTCCGGCTACGGCCACACCGCCGTCATCGCCGAGGCCGTCGCCCGCGGGGCCGCCGCCGGCGGCGCCGAGGTCGTGGTGATCGCCGTCGACACGATCACCGACGAGCAGTGGGCCCAGCTCGACGCCGCCGACGCGATCGTCTTCGGCTCCCCCACCTACATGGGCACCGCCTCCGGCGCCTTCCACGTCTTCGCCGAGGCCAGCAGCAAGCGCTGGTTCACCGACGCCTGGAAGGACAAGGTGGCCGCCGGCTTCACCAACTCCGCCTCCAAGAGCGGCGACAAGGGCGAGACCCTCGGCTTCTTCCAGACCCTCGCCGCCCAGCACGGCATGAACTGGGTCAACCTGGGCCTCAAGCCCGGCTGGAACGCCACCACCGCCAGCGAGAACGACCTCAACCGCCTCGGCTTCTTCACCGGCGCCGCGGCCTCCTCCCCGTCCGACGCCGGCCCGGAGGCCGTGCACAAGGCCGACATCGCCACCGCCGAGCACCTCGGCGAGCGCGTCGCCCGGCACACCGCCGTCGTCCTGGCCGGCCGCGCCGCCCTCGCCACGGCCTGAGGGTCGGTCCGCCGTCCGAACGGCCCGCACCGTCTCGGCTACGCCGCCGGGTCCGCCCCCAGGGCGGGCACCCGGCGGCGTCCGCCGTCCACCGCCGCCAGCTCCGCACCACCGGTCTCCGGCAGCAGCCACAGGCACCCCAGCGCCACCACGCCCAGCCCCGCCAGGTACCAGCCGACCGGCTCCGCCGTCCCGTACGCCGCGGTCAGCCGCGTCGCCACCAGCGGCGTCGTCGCACCGCCCACCACCCCGCCCAGGTTGTACGTCAGCGCGGCACCCGTGTAGCGCACCCGGGTCGGGAACAGCTCCGGCAGGAACGCCGCCACCGGCCCCAACATGCACCCCAGCACCAGCATCGCCCCCGCCAGCGCCACGAACATCAGCGGCCGGCGCACCGTCTCCAGCAGCGGGAACAGCACCAGCGACCACCCGATCGCCAGCCCGGTCGCCCACCCCAGCGTCCGCCGCCGACCCCAGCCGTCACTGCGGCCCGCGCTCACCCACACCATCACGCCCTTGCCCACCGCGCCGACCAGCAGCATCGACAGCACCAGCGTGCTCGACACCCCGAGCCCGGTCGTCGCGTACGCCAGCGCGTACGTCGTGGTCAGGTAGAACAGCGCGTACCCCACGGTGATCGCACCGCAGCCCGCCAGCACCACCCGCCAGTGCCCGCGCAGCACCTCCACCACCGGCACCCGCGCCCGCCCGCCCCGGGCCTCCTCGGCTCGCGCCGACTCCCGGAACACCGGCGACTCCTCGATCCGCAGCCGCACGAACAGCCCCACCGCGACCAGCCCCAGCGACGCCAGGAACGGCACCCGCCAGCCCCACTCCCGGAACGCCCCCTCGTCCAGCGCGAGTTGCAGCACCAGGAACACCCCGTTCGCCAGCACGAACCCGCTCGTCGGCCCCAACTGCAGGAACCCCCCGTACCGCCCGCGCCGCGCGGTCGGCGCGTTCTCGGCGATCAGCAGCGCCGCCCCACCCCACTCCCCGCCCAGACCCACGCCCTGGCACACCCGCAGCACCACCAGCGCCACCGGCGCCCACCACCCCCACGCCCCGAACCCCGGCAACACCCCCACCGCGGCCGTCGCCACCCCCATCAGCAGCAGCGACACCACCAACGTCGTCTTCCGCCCCAGCCGGTCCCCGAAGTGCCCGAACAGCACCGCCCCCAACGGCCGCGCCAGGAACGCCACCGCGTACACCGAGAACGCCGCCAACAACGCCCCCACCGCGCCGAGTTCGGGAAAGAACACCGGCCCGAAGACCAACGCCGCAGCCGTGCCGTACAGGAAGAAGTCGTAGAACTCGATCGCCGTCCCGATCAACGCCGCAACCGCCGCACGCCGCAACTGACCAGCCCGCCAGGCATCCTCCGCATCCATACCGCCACCCTGATGACCCGCCCACCACCCCCAACAGCCCCCACCCGAGTGACACCGGAGCACCCCACCTTCCGCACGCCTCCCGGCGCACACCACCGGCCACGTGCGGATTGCGCTCCAGCCCTTTCGAGCTGGGCCACCACACGACAGAACCGCCCGGCCGTCGGGGCGGACTTCCTGGAACGTCTCACCGCCGCCGGATTCCCCCCGGAGTCCGTCGACCTGGTGATCCTCACCCACCTGCACGCCGACCACGTCGGTTGG
>NZ_JBEOSA010000073.1:0-45919 GCF_040302625.1 Kitasatospora sp. NPDC097643
GGGCCTTGGCCCGGTTGTTGGAGCCCTTGGCCTTGCGGGCAAGGTCGCGCTGGGGTCGGTGGCCGGGTACAGGGCAGGCGAACAGGACGTCGTAGCCGGGCGGCAGCTGGAACAGGACACTCTCCATGAGGTCGTCGCCGACGGCGTCAGCCACTTGCGGGACTTGGCCTTCTCCGCGGCCGGGATCCTCAGGGTCAGCACGCCGGCGTCGTAGTCGGCGGTGATCCCCTCGGGGTCGAGCGTGTCGGAGAGCATGACCTGCCGGGAGAACACGCCGACCTCGCCCCGTTCGGCTACATCGACGGCTGGTACAACACCCGCCGCATCCAAGGGTGCCTCGGCCGGCTCAGCCCCGGCGGGTAGGAGGCGAAGCACTACGCTGACCAGGCGACGGTCGAACCAGTGGCCGTCGAACCACCCGCACCCGTCCTGACCAGGTATCAGCACCTCCCGCGCAACGGGGGCGCTGCACTAGGCCTTGGTCGGTGCGGCCGACCTGGCGGCCTGCTCGATCTTCGCGTAGTGGGCCGCACGGGCTTCCTCGTCGATCTGCTTCTCGTATTCGGCGCGCACCCCGGTCCGGCCGTCGAGGCCCTCGCGCAGGATGTCGGCGTGCCCGGTATGCCGGTTGGACTCGCCGAGGACATGGACCATGACGGCGAACAGGTTGGTGTTGGGACGGGGCTCCGGCCACCACGGCACGTGGCCGGGGGCGTCGAGGGACAGCTCGTTGATCGTCGCGTCCGAGTGTTCCCACGTGCGCCGGTAGAAGGCGATGATCTGATCGCGGGTCTCGTCCTCGGTCGCCCACTGGTCGCTGCCGTCGTGGTCCTGCCACCGGGGCAGCGGTTCCGGGGAAGGGCGGTCGAAGACCTCGCCGAAGTACCTGGCCTCGACGGTGGCGACGTGTTTGACCAGGCCGAGGAGGTTGGTCCCGGTTGCTGTCAGAGGTCGGCGGGCGTCGTACTCGGACAAGCCGTCGAGTTTCCAGAGCAGTGCTTCGCGGTCCCGCCGCAGTCTCGTGTGCAGGTTGTCCTTCGCGAATTCATCGATCATGCGGCATGAGCCTGCCATGGGCTGCTCGTGGTCTCAAGATCCCGTACGTGGTCCGCAACGACCGACGGAGCCGAGGCCTGGCCGTGGCCGCTGGCGTTCACGATGTTCGCGCTCACGGACGGCACTGCCTCGGGGCGAAGAGCGGCCGAGTTCTTGAAGCTTGTTGCGTTGGGAGGAGCTTCGGCTCATCGCCCGTTCCGGTTCCTGTGGGTGGCGACGCGTACCCGGGTGCCGCAGCGGGTGGAGCAGTAGCGCTGTGGGGTGCGTCGGCCGGTGTCGATGAAGTAGCGGTCGCATCCTGGGGCGGCGCAGCGGCCCCAGGCGCAGTAGCCGCGTTCGCCGAGCCAGAGTGCCAGTGCGAGGGCGGCGGTGGACAGGAGCCAGTGAGCTGGTTGCGCGTCATCCGGGGCCTGGGCGTGGAGCGACCAGCGGCGTTCGGGCAGGCGGACGAGTCGGGGCCTGGCGGGGTACTGGTCGAGGAGGGCGTTGATGGCGTCGGCGGCCTGGTCTTCGTCCTTGATGTCCAGGATGGCGGCGATGGTCGCTGTGGCTTCGCGCATCTCCCGTGCTGCGGTGTCGGTGAGCTGGAGGGGCGGGCCGCCGTGTCGTTGTGTCACGGCCTCCAGTTCGGCCGCGGTGGTCTCGGCCTGGTCCTGGACGGTGTTGACCAGGTCGGCCAGGAAGTACAGGCCGCGTGGATTGTCGTCGTCGAATCCCTGGTGCATCCGTGTCTCCCGTGGCAGGTCGAGGTTCCCACGCCTATGTTAACGTCTAAATTGAATTTAGACGTTACATCCCGTGGGGGAAGGGGTTTGCCATGGCTGTGTCGCAGACGTCGGTGCTGGTCGTCGGGGGCGGGCCGGTCGGTTTGACGCTGTCGGTCCTGCTGTCCGGGTACGGGGTGGACCATGTGCTGGTCGAGGCCCGCGGGGCGACCTCGAGCCACCCCAAGGCCCGCGGCGTCTCGGCGCGTTCCATGGAGATCTTCCGGCGCATCGGCCTGGAAGAAGCTGTCCGCTCCGCGGGCCTTTCGGGCGAGCAGGTCTACTTCTACCGCGGCCACGACCTCGTCGATCCCGGCTTCGTCCGCACCGGCCTCGCCGAGCAGTCCGACGACGGTGATGAGCGCACGCCCTCGCCCGGAATCATCTGCTCCCAGGACGCCCTGGAACCCGTCCTGCTGCGGTGCGCCGAGGCCCTGGCCGGCCCTCGGATCCGGTTCGGGACGCGGCTGGTCTCCTTCGCGGACGACGGCCGGGGTGTGCTGGCCGTGGTGGAGGACGCGGCCACCGGGGCCCGGCGCGAGGTGCGCGCGGACTGGCTGATCGGCTGCGACGGCGCCGCGAGCCCTGTCCGAAACGGGGCGGGGATCGCCATGGAGGGGCCCACCGGTCTGGGGCGCTATCTGAGTATCCGCTTCGAGGCGCCGCTCGGCCCGGTGGTGGCCGACCGTGCCAGCGCCTCGTACTTCCTCACCGCCCCCGGCCGGGGCGGTTTCATGGCGGTCGACAACGACCGGCACTGGATCTACCAGTACCCGCTCACCCAGGACGCGGAGCCGGCCGTGGATCCGTCCGACCCCGGGCACCTGACCGAGCTCATCCGCACTGCCGCGGGAATCCCGGACCTGGACGTGACGGTCCGCGACACGATGACCTGGCGCATGGACGCCCAGCTCGCCACCGCCTACCGCCGTTCCCGCGTCCTGCTGGCGGGCGACGCGGCCCACCTCATCCCGCCGACCGGCGGGCACGGTATGAACACCGGCATCGGCGACGTGGACAACCTCGCCTGGAAACTCGCGGCCGTCACCGCCGGCTACGCCGGCGACGCCCTGCTCGACACCTACGAGGCCGAACGCAGGCCCGTCGCCCGCCAGGTCATCGACATCTCCACCGCCAACGCCCGAGCCCGTGCCGGCTACCGCATCGACGACGAACTCCTCCTGACCGCCGCCTACGCCTCGACCGCGGTTGTCCCGGACACGGACACGGCGCCTGAGGTCGCGGCGTTGCATCCGGGCGGCTACTACCGTCCCGTCTCCCGTCCGGGAGCGCGCATGCCGCACGTCCGCCTCAGCGACGGGCCCGCAGGCGTGACGTCCACCCTCGATCTCGTCGGCCCCGGCTTCACCCTGCTCACCGCGACGGACAGCCCGGCGTGGCGGCGACAGGCCGAAGCCGCACAGAAGGAGGGAATCCCCCTCAACGTCCAGGCGGTCAACACCGGCACCCGGGGGGAACGCACCCCGGGGCAGTGGGAACGCCTCATCGGCACCGACAGCGGCGCGGCAGCAGTCCTGATCCGCCCCGACGGACACGTGGCCTGGCGCGGCACTGACACGGCGGCGGATCTTCGAGCCGTCCTCCGCAGCGTCCTCTCCTCCTGACCTCCTGCTCGGCCGCGCCACCTTGCTCCCGTGAGCCTGTCGGAGGCCGTGATCGGGGACAGTGGCGCCGGAGGGCGTTCGTCACTCTCGTGCGGGCGGCTCCAGGAGCACGTCCCAGGAGGTCGGGTTGAGGACCGGGCCATGGGCGGGCGGGGGTCAGGCCCCTTCCTCCAGCTCGTATGCCGGCAATCCGGGCCGCGTCGTGGTCAGCCCTCGGGGCAGGCGAAGCGCAGCGAGCACCGGCGGTCGGCGCCGTCGTCGCTGAAGGTCTGTTCGACCAGGTGCCAGCCGGCCAGTTCGATCCGCTGTACGTACATGGTGAGGTTCTGGTCGGGATGTGCGGGGTGGAGCCGGATGTCGTGACGGTGTTCGGCGTCGCCCCTGTCACTGCACCGCATGGCGTGCTTGGCGCGGACGCTGTGCCTGCGGCCGATGCGCAACGGGACCCGGCCGGTCGCCGACGCTGCCTACTACTCAGGATGCTGACCGCGAGTTCCGCACGGCGACCGCCGGGTCGGCTGACCGGCGTGCTCTCCGAACCACCCCGGCGTCCCGTCGTTGGGTACGATCGATCTGAATTACATATTCGAAGTCAGATGTGCTCACACGAACACTGGGGGGTTCCGTGCCAAAAGGCTACTGGGTCAGTGTCTACCGCACCATTTCAGACCCTGAGAAGCTGGCTGCCTACAACAAGCTGGCCGGTCCGGCCGTCCGGGCCGGGGGCGGGCGGACCCTCGCCCGTGACGGTCGGGTCGTCGCACACGACGCCGGAATCGCCGAGCGCACCGTCCTGATCGAGTTCGACAGCTTCGAACAGGCCGTCGCGGCGCACGAGAGTGAGGCCTACCAGGAGGCGCTGGTCGCGCTCTCCGACGGCGTCGAGCGCGACTTCCGCATCATCGAAGGCATCGACTGACAGTCGGCGACCTGCCCGGCGGCCAGCTCCGACGGGCACCGCGACGGAGAAGAAGCACCACACCGCCGGGCAGGCACGTTCGGCTACCGGGAGTTCTCCGCCGCGGAGCCGGAGGTCCGGTGACGGCACTGGCCCGGTACGGGATGGGCTCGAAGCACCCACCCTGCGGGACCTGGAGGAGACCCGGAAGACCGCGACGATGCCAGTCCCGCGCGTCGGTCTCGTACTGCACGTGCGGGGCGGCAGGGGGCGGTCCGCCCTCTACACGAGGAGTTCCGGATTCCGGATGGTGGCGCGGCACGGGTGGAGCGTGCAATGGGCCGGTGTTGTCGCCGTCGAGTGCGTGGGGGAGCTTCCTTGCAAATGACGCACTGTGACCCGAACCTGCTGATGTGGATGTACGGATCACGGTCGCCATTGTCGGAGTGGCCGGTGCGGCTGTCGGGTTGGTCCTTGGTGCGTTCTTCGAACGGTCGCGTGCCCGTGCAGGCTACCTGGCGCGGCAATACCGGGAGCACGTAGCACTGTTGCTGAAATTCGCTCATTCCGCGTCGAACGATGACAAGCTCCGCGATGAGATCCTTAAGGGGAGATCCGGAGTCGAGGCCGATGCCCGACTCTTCGATGGCGGGCCTGCCAGAAGAGCCTTGTCCGAGGTTCACAGGTGCTTTGAGGACGATTCCCGCGAGCTTACGATCGAGGTGGTCGAGAACCTCGCCAGAACTCTTCGAGGTCCTTGGTATCGCCGGCTCTCCCCCCAAAGACGCTGGTTCAGATGACTGCGCAGTCCCTGCCCGCTCCGGACTGGAACCACGTCGGGCCCGGACGGACTCGGAGGTAACAGCACATGGCGGTGGCGGGTGAGGGGGTGCCGGCCTTTCTTCGCACTGGTGGTGGTCTGACACTGGTCCTGCGGTGATCGCCATAGCGGGACGGGTGAGTGCCCCCGGTCAGTAGGCCAGTGCGTTCAGGTGGTCGGGGTGGTGGGCGGCGACGTCGTGGGCGGCTTGGACGAAGGCGGCGACGGCTGCGGATCGCGAGGTCTCCGGCCAGGCGACCACGACCGCGCTGGGGCTGAGGCCGGTGACCGGCCGGTAGGCGATGTCCGGGCGCTGGTGCCGCTTGGTGGTGGAGAGCGCCAGGAACGCCACCGCCTGGCCCAGCGCGACCACCTCCAGGAGTTGCTCGACGCTGGCCACGAGCGGCCCCTCAGGAGTGTCGGCCGGCGCCGGGCCGGTGTGGCCGTCGCCTGCCTCCGCTCCGTCGCATCCCGTGTAGTAGGCGGTGGTGGAGGGGGCAGCCCCCTTCCAGCGTGGGATCGGTTCGCTCTTGAGGTCGGCCAGCCGCAGTAGCTCGCGTCCGGCCAGGCGGTGCGCGGCGGGGAGAACGGCCAGTCGCGGCTCGACCACGAGCGTCTGGGAATCCAGCCCTTGACCGTCGAACGGGCTGCGCAGCAGCGCCACATCGGCACGGCCGTCCCGCAGCATGGCGATCGGCTCTCCACTGCCGCCGACGACGACTTCAGGTGGCGGCAGATGCGAACCCGTTCCCCGGTAGGCGGCGAGGATCTCCCGCAGCAGTCCGGCATCGCCTCCCGGCTTGACCGCCACGACGAGCTGGGGTGTCGGCTGACCGGCCCGGCGTGCACGCCGGGCCGCCGCGTGCACCGCGTCGACCGCGATCCGGGCCTGGTCGAGCAGCACCTGACCGGCGGTGGTCAGGCTCACCCGCCGGGTGGTGCGTTCCAGCAGGCGCACACCGAGCCGGGACTCCATCTGAGCGATCGTCTTCGACAGCGGGGGCTGCGCCATCCCCAGGCGCTGCGCGGCCCGACTGAAGTTCAGTTCCTCGGCGACCGCGATGAAGTACCTCAGCTCCCGCACATCCAGCTCAGTCATATCTAGCGACTATAGATCCAGACTCTTCCGGTCTTTCCCTGCCGCCCGTGGGCGAGGGCAGGCTGGGTGCCATGACGACTCCGCAGAAGACTGCTCTGATCACCGGTGCGAACAAGGGCATCGGCAAGGAAACGGCGCGCAGGCTCGCAGCCCTCGGCATCACCGTGCTGATCGGCGCCCGCAACGCCGAGCGTGGCGAGGCGGCGGCCGAGGAGCTTCGCGCCGACGGCGCCGACGTACGGTTCGTACCGCTGGACGTCACCGACGAGATCTCGGTCCAGGCCGCCGCCAAGCACATCGACGCCACGTTCGGCCGCCTCGACATCCTCGTCAACAACGCCGCGATCGCCGCCGGACCGCAAGCACCGAGTGAAACCCCCGCCGCCACCGTCCGGCAGGTCTACGAGACCAACGTGTTCGGCGTCATCGCGGTGACCCACGCCATGCTCCCCCTGCTCCGCCGCTCCGCCGCCGCACGCATCGTCAACATGTCCAGCGAACTCGGCTCCCTCACCCACCAGGCCGACCCGGGCAGCCCGTGGTCCTCCTACTACTCGGTTCTCCTCCCGTACTGCACCTCGAAGAGCGCGCTGAACGCGATCACCGTGCTCTACGCCAACGAACTGCGCGCCGAAGGGATCCTGGTCAACGCGGTGAGTCCCGGCTACTGTGCGACCGACCTCAACCGCCACAGCGGGATGCGCACGCCGGAGGAGGGCGCGGCCATCGCGGTCGACCTGGCGACCGTGGGCGAGGACGGCCCGACGGGCGCCCTTCTGGCCGAGGACGGGCCGATTCCCTGGTGAGACCGTGCCGCGCCGTCTCCGCCCGAAGCCTGACGGGGGTGTTCCCAGCCTCCGCAGTGATGATCACCGGCTTCGTGCGCGGCGCCCCTCCCCACGGGCGCAGCTGGCGGGCGCGGCCTCAGGCCAGATGGTCGATGACGGCCAGGCCGTCGCGCTGCAGTGCCTCGTCGTTCTCGACGCTCCTGAGGAAGTCGCCGCTGCGGCGGGCCAGGGCAAGTTCCGCGCGGATCCGGGGGAAAGCGGGCGCGGCGGCGGGGCCCATCCGCCGCAGGCACTTCAGTACGTGGTTGGCGGTCGCGTCGTTCTTCTCCCAGGCCTCCAGCAGTACCGGCAGGACGACCGCTGCCTCGGCCGGGCCGCCGATGTCGTGGATCGCGGCGGCGGCGTGCACCCGGGTCCACTCGTTCCCGGCTCGGAGCATCTGCCGCAGGTGGGGCAGGGCCGCGGCCGCCGGCGCTCCGATCCGGCCGAGGGCGTCGGCCGCTTCCTGCTGCTTGTGGGTGTCGAGCAGGTCGGTCAGCCGCGGCACGGCATCCGCGGGGTCGCCTTCGAGGGCCCACAGGGCTTCGGCCGCGGCGAGGCGCACGTCCAGGTCCTCGGCGTCGGCGAGCGGCCGGACCGTCTCCAGGGCGGAGGCGGCGCCGGTGCCGAAGTGGGCCAGCGCGTCGAGGGCCGCGGCTGCGCCGCGCCACTGCTCGTGCCGGACGGAGGCGGTGACGGCTGCGGTGAGTGCGGGCACGGCCGCCGGGTCGCCGAGCCGGCGGAGGGCGGCGACCAGCGCGCAGGCGTCCGACCAGTACCAGTCCTGGGAGAAGTCCGCGTCGGCCAGGCGCCGGGAGAGCCTGGGCAGCAGCTCAGCGGCGGCCTGCGGGAGGTGACCGGCGGCCTGCACCGCGCGCCAGGCGTCGGCGTCGGTGTCCAGTGCCGTCAGCAGTCCGGGCAGGGCGCGCTCGTCACCGAGGCGGGCCAGTGCCGTGACTGCCTCCTGGTGGGCCCGGCGCAGCAGGGGGTGCGGTGTGGCCCACACGTTCGGTCCGTGGGTGGTGCGGTGGGCTTCGACGAGGGCGGCGAGGGCCTCGCGGGCGGGTTCGGCGAGGGTGGTGGGGAGTTGGCCGAGGGTCTCGGCCGCTTCGGCGGCGGTGTACGGGTCGTGGGGCAGCAGGCAGTCGGCGAGCAGCCGGACGAGGCCGGAGTGGTCGCCGCGCCAGGAGCCGATCAGGGCCTTGGCCATCTTGATGGCGTCGTACCGGGTGGCCCGGTCCGGGCTGCGGAGTTGGGCGGTGAGCAGGGCCGTGCGCTCGGGCAGCCGGGTGTCCAGGACCTGGTGAAGGGTGGTCAGCAGTTCGGTGGTCGGGGCGTGTACCCGGTCGTGCCGGTCGAGGTCGGCGAAGACCGCGGCGAGCTGCGGCGGGACACCCTGGTTCGGTGCCGGTGCCGGTGCCGGTGCCGGTGCGGCGGTGGCGACGTCCGGGCAGGTGCACTGCCCGCAGTCGGCCGGCTGGGCGTCGGCCTCGCCCTCGGCCTCGCCCTGGGGTGCGGGTGCGGGTGTGAGCTGCTGGAGCAGGTCGGTCGCCGTCGGGACGAGGTCGGCGTCGATCACCTCCTGTGTGCAGGCGGCCCGGTGGACGAGGGCGGCGAGCCGGATGTCGGAGTCCAGCGCGGTGTCGGCCGCCAGGGTGGCGAACCAGGTCGTCACCGGGCCGAGCGCGGCGGGCAGCCGCCGGGCCAGTGTCGCGGCCGTGTCGATGGCCAGGAGCCGCTCCGCGGTGCCGCTCTCGGCCGCCAGCCGCTCGCGCAGCAGGGCGAACGCCCGGTCGGCGTCGTCGAGGAACAGCCCCAGGGCCGGGACGGCGGCCTGCCGCACCCGCGGGTCCGGGTCGGCCGCGTGCCGGACGAAGTCCTCGACACGCTCACGCATCGGGGGCACGACATCCGCATGGGGCGTCGACGCATGGCCGGACGGACCGTAGTAGACGCCGTAGGGGTCGCAGTCCAGCGCCGCCCTGCCGATGCTGAGCAGCAGCCGGATGACGGCCGCGCGGTCGGGCACCCGGGGGTCGTCGGCGAGCGCGAGCAGGAACGGCAGGCTCGCTGCCGTGCACGAGTAGACGCCGCCCTGGTGATGGGCCGCGCTGTAGAAGCTGCTGAAGGCCTTCTCCCGGACGTCGGGGTCGGGCGAGGCCATCTGCTCCAGCCACAGCGGGACTTCGTCGGCCGGGCCGTAGGCGTGGCCCATGGACGACCAGTCGACGAGGTCGATGCCCTCAAGGTTGTTGATCATGGGGCGCACAGTGCCACGGGGCACTGACACTGCCACCGGGGCGCGTATCCGGTGGTGATCAGGAAGGGGCTGGATGGGGTTGGATGGGGTGCCTGTCGCTCCGGGCCCCTCCGTTGTCGTGCCCGACCGGCATGGCCCGGAGGCTACAACCCGGAGCAGGTGGGCTACCCGTGGCCGTAGCCGGCCGACCCGCTGTTCATGTGAACGGCAGGAAGAGGAAGAGGCGAGGCTGGACCTCTCCCCGCCATGGGGCAGCATCCACTCGAACCTGCCATGTCCATGGGGGAACGTGACCCGTGCAGGGCTCGGAAGCGGGGCCGTGAACCTGCGGGCTGTCAGTCCCGGTCGACAGGATGCGTGGTGACACAGCAGCTCGCACCGAGGAGCACCATGACCGCCGGCACCGGATCGACCTACCGACCCGTCTTCCAAGCCTTCTGGTGCGCCACCGACCTCGGTCCGCACCGCCCGTGCGGCGGCACCTACCAGTGGTACGGCTCCGACACGCTGCCACCGCTGGACCCGGCTCGTTTCGACGGCGGGTTCGGGTGGCTCGGCGGCACGGGCCCAGTGGTGCCGGAGCTCGCCGAACACCTCGACGCCGTTGCCGCCGGGCTGGCGGGCGCCGGGCTGGTGCTGCCCGCCGACTTCACCGCTTTCCAGACCGGCGCCGGGAGCCACCGGGCCCTGGACGCGGTGTCGGCCACGGCCTGCTGGACGGACGTTTCATCGCCGATACCGAGCCCGGTGGAGCCCGGCGCCTTCCTGGTCCGTTTCCTGCGCGACCAGCAGGACTGCGTGCACTGGTACCTCTACCTCCGTCCCACTGGCGAAGCCTTCGTGGTGGCCTCCCCGCTGGACCTCGAGGACGCGCCCGAGCCGGACGAACCGGGCGTGCCGCTGGACTGGTTCGGGGCCATCGCCTGGTGCGCTTCCTCGTTCGAGGAGTTCGCGTACCGCTTCTGGGTGGAGAACCGCCTCTGGTGCGCGCTGCACGGGTACGGCGGCGAGACCATGGACGACGAGCTCGCCGGGTACCTCGCGCACTACCAGCGGGACTGACCGGGAGATCAGACCGGGTCTGTCAGTTGCGTGCACGGGTGAGCTGGGGATTCGTTGCCGAGTGCAGGGGAACTGCGGATGCCCGGACGCGTCGAAGTCGCCTGCGCTACGGTCGCTTTGGCCGTAGCTGTGTGCGCGACGAGGGGGCTTCCGCGTGGCAGATGGGCCGGTGGCCGAGCGTGGGGTGCTTACCTCGCCGACCCAGATGTGGGAGACCGCTCAGGAGGACAGGATGTTCGAAACGGGGCAGGCGTGACAGCGCGGGACCAGCTCCTCGGGGGCCGTTACCGGTTGGTGCGGCAGCTCGGCGAAGGTGGAATGGGGCAGGTGTGGGAGGCGCAGGACGAGACGCTGGGCCGGCCCGTCGCAGTCAAGCTGATCTCCCTGCTCGCCGGTGGCGGAAGCCGCGGCGATGAGGCACGCGCCAGGTTCCTGCGCGAGGCACGGATCACCGCCCAGTTGCAGCACCCCAACATCGTGACCATCCACGACTTCGGTGAGACCGGCACGGGGGACAGCAGGGTCCCGTTCCTGGTGATGGAGCTGGTACGAGGCGAGGGCCTGGACGCGATGCTGCGCAAAGGCGCTGTCACCTTGCAGGACGCTGCCCGATGGGGCGTACAGATATGTGACGCACTTGCTGACGCGCACGAAGCCGGGATCATGCACCGGGACATCAAGCCCTCCAACATCCTCATCACGACTTCCGGCGTCGTGAAGGTCCTCGATTTCGGCGTCGCGAGGGCGGCCGACCCCTACGCGACCGCGGACCGGCTCACCCGGACCGGCTTCATCGTGGGCACACCTCCGTACATGGCGCCCGAACAAGCACGTGGCCTCCCGGAACCGCGCAGCGACCTGTACGCACTCGGCTGCATTCTCTTCGAGCTGATCACAGGCCAGTTGCCCTTCCAGGCCCCCGACGCCTTGGGATACCTCTCGGCCCATCTCACCCAGGAACCCCCCACCCCCAGCTCGGTCTCCACGGACATCCCACCCGCCTGGGACGACCTCGTGCTCACCCTGCTGCACAAAGACCCCACACAGCGGTACCCGAACGCCGCCAGCCTCTCCCAGGCACTGCGACAACTCGACCGAACCCATGTCCCCACAACCGCCGGGCCGATCAGGGTCCCCGCACGCCCCTCTCGTCCGGAGTCCCGCGCCCCCGAACCGGACCGGAGTCCGCCGGTCGGGCCCGGTCGCTCCGACGCCGCAGGCTCAGTGTCCGACAGCGCCGCCGGATACCTCTTCACCGGAAGTCCCGTCCCCCGTGTCATGGCCGCCTTCTGGGGCCTGGTCACACTTGCCCTCGGCCTTGTGGTCCTCGGGTTCTCGGCGCCCCAACTGGCCAAGCACGTCTTTCCGGCAATCGGCGGAGCCGTTCTGATCGGCTGTGCTGCCCTCTTACTCCGTCGCGGCCTGGCGCGGCGGGACCGACTTCAGGTCGATCCATCCGGCGTGCGGGCCCAGTCGCGCGCATTCCGCGCCACCATCACATGGGACCGGATCGCCCGAATCGGACTGGTTCGTATCCACTCACGGCACTTCGTCGTGGCCTGGCTGGCAGACGGCACCTCCCTGCCCCCTGGAATGCCCAGGCAAGCGGCCTTCAGCGGCGGCTGCGTCATCTACACCCTTCCGCCCGCCCGAGGGACGAACCGTGAACTCTTCGCTTCAGAGGTGAGAGGCGCCCTGATCCAGCACTCCGGAGGCCGATTCGACCCCGCCGCGTAATCATCGGCCTTGCCCGGATACCGGAAGCTGTACCCGCGGGCCGGTGTTCGTCACCCACCGCCGCCCCGGCCCCGGCAAGGTGCTTTCCCCGCGCGACGTCTGCTCGACCGGGAGGACACCGGTGTCTTCTGGATGTGGGCGTTGTGAGCCGCCAGCACGACGCGGGTGCCGGGTGGGAAGCGGTCCAGGTGTCACAGGACCGACTCGGCCATGTAGATGTCGCGGGCTGAGGTGTCGGCGGTCAGCCCTTTGCCGGCGAAGAGGTCGGCCATGGCGCGGAAGGTGTAGTCGGCGTGGCAGGCGCCTTCGAGTCGGCGCACGGCGATGTCGAAGCTGTGCTGGTCGGCGCGGGAGACATACAGCGGTTCGACGGAGCGGAACCGGATGAGCAGGCGTGCCAGGGTCGCGCTGAGGGCGTCCTGTTCGGCGGTGGCCAGGCGTGCCCACGCGGGCGCGGCGACGGCCGCAGAGCCACCGGCGAACGATTCGGCGATCCGCATCGCCTCCTGGACGACCGGCAGGGTTTCGGGATCGATCCGGCGAAGGTAGTCGGCGACCGGGGCCAGGGCGGGAGGCAAGGAACTACCGGCCGCCCGGATGCCGATGCCCATGAAGCGCACCGGTGTTGAGGCGATGTGGTTGTGCCGGCGATCACCCCGAACACGCTCGCCAGGGCATACAACGACGCCGGCTACTTCGCCCGCAACGTCCGCACCATCGAAGTCCTCGTCGACCGCGACGCCGTCACCTCCGGCGCCGCCGCGGCCGGGGAGCCCTGGCAGTACTACGACATGGGCCACGGCTACTGCACCTACACGTTCTTCGAGCAGTGCCAGCACCGGATGGCCTGCGCCCGGTGCGACTTCTACACGCCGAAGGCCTCTACCAAGGGCCAGCTACTGGAGGCCAAGGACAATCTTCAGCGGATGCTGGCCAGCATCCCGCTCACCGATGACGAGCAGGCTGCGGTCGACGACGGCCAGGCCGCGCTCGATCAACTCCTGGTGCGACTGACCGACGTGCCCACCCCGGCGGGGCCGACGCCCCGTCAGATCGGCATCCCCGCCACTGCAACGCTGCTGCCGATCGTCGATGTCCGCCAGGGACACACCTGAGCTGGCACCGATCCGGACGCGAGACCTGTCACCCGCGCCGCGCCAGCGCGGCGCGGTCCGTTCCCGCCAATGCCAGTTCGATGCTCTGGTCGCAGTGCGCCCGACCTCGGGTCGGCTGATGGTCCAGTCCAGTGTTCTAGCCTTGGCCAATGACCGATATACACGCTGCCGATGAGCCTGACGGGGCCTGGGCCAGGCTGACTGCAGCTACCGACCTCGATCGGCGAGTAGCCCTCTCCTGGCTCTCTGGGCTCGGTTTCAACCGCTCGGCGCCTGTCGACGTGCTCCTTACCCTTCTGGATGCCGACGAGACAGGCTTCCTCTGGCGGGAGGACCTTCCGCCAGAGATCATGGATGCCGCGGTCGTCCACGATGCCAGGCGCGTGCGCGTCATTGCTGCGGAGTCCGGCCGCCTCTCGGCCACACAGTGGGACCGGCTCGTCGCCGCCACGCCGAATCCGGGGCTGCGCGAGCTCTTCGCAGAGCTCGCGGGAGAGCAGCTGGCCGCCAGGCGACTCTCCCGCGGCGGCCGTGGCATCGGCCGTGCTCCGCACCCCGACGCCACGCCGCCCAAGACACCGGAGGAGATCACGGCGATGGCCGCCGAAGTGCCGGACATCGACCCGGACGGCCAGACGACCGCGCTTTGGTGGATCGGCGCCCTGCACGAGAACGCCGAAGCCATGCGTCAGCTCGCGGCCTCGCCGAAACTGCTGATTCGCCGCAGCGTCGCAAGAGCACCACGCCTGCCCACAGACGTGGCGGCCGCGCTCGCCCGCGACCAGGATCGCGTCGTGCGGCTCTTTCTCGCCGAGTCATGCGACGACGCTCCACCAGAGATGCTCCTGGAGGTGGCCGCATGGTGGGAAGGGAGCCTGTCCTTCCCCGGCCGACCGCACAATCACCCCAACTTCCCCCGCGACGGCCTGCTGCGCTACGCGACAGACCCGAACCCGCGCCTGCGAGCCCTCGCCCTCGACGACCCGGCCTCAACGAGCGCACTCGTCGAGCAGCTCAGCTACGACCCCGATCCGATCGTGCGCAGAGCCGCCGGCCAGGACCAACGCCTCTCGCCGGAATCGCTCCGAAGACTGGCTGCCGACACCGACCAAGGCGTGCGCTGGCGAGCATGGCTCAACCCCTCCATTCCGCCGGATGCGCTGGTGACGCTGCTGCTCGATGCCCACAGCGCCGAGCACGCTGCCCACAACCCCGTCATCCCCATCCCCGTCATACGCCGCATGGCCGCGCTCGGGACACTCCAAGCCACGACCAAAACCTCATGAGTACCGGAGGACGGCGCAGGTGGCACGTGGCGTTCCTCGTTGCTGGCGGTGCGTGGGAGCCGGCCAAACCCCACGGTCCACGGCGACCACAAACTTGACAAACCAGATTCCACAGAACTTGCGACTACCTGGCCGACCCTGGCCTACGGCGCGAGATCCACGGCGGGCTCCAGGTCGTGGAGAACTGGAACAGCGCGAACACCGTGCTCCACTACGGCAAGGACGGCGCCCTGACCGGCCCGGACAAGGAGCACGCCGAGACCTCGATGCTCGCCCTCCACCTGCTCCAGTCCGCCCTCGTCCACATCAACACCATGCTGCTGCAGCAGGTCCTCGCCGAAATCGACACCGCCACCATGGAGGGTCGGGCGATGTTCGGGATGCTGTCGGTACTTGCCGAGCTCCAACGCGAGCTGATCGTGGCAAACACGATGGACGGCCTGGCCTCGGCCCGCGCCAGGGGCCGGGTCGGCGGACGCCGGCCGAGGCTCACTGTGGACCAGGCCGCGCTCGCCCAGCAGCTCTACGACGCACGCGAGAAGACTGTCCAGCAGATCGCCGACCTGTTCGGCGTGCCCCGCTCGACGGTGTACGGGCACCTGGACCGCGAGAAGACTGTGCCCCGCCAACCCAAGAAGACCGCGGCCACGAAGCACTGACCGCTAGTTTGCGGCTGGGGTCAAAGATAGGAGTCCGGGGCTGGCTCTGTTCACGAGTTGTGACAGCACTTGTTGACGAGTTTGGGAGGCACTTGAGCGGCGACGGCCGTCGAACAGTTCGCGAGATTCGACAGCACCCTGCCGACCTCGACTGTCCCGGATGGTTCAGCGCGGCAGGCCGACGGCGCGGGAGATGACGGTGTCGAAGGCGCGGTCGGGCAGGAGACGGCGCAGGGCGATGAGGGGGCGGGCGCCGAAGCCGCTGGCGTAGCGGGTCTTGGGGCGGCGGGCGGTGACGGCCTTGCCGATGGCGTCGGCGATGACGCCCGGCGGGGAGTTGCGCTTCGCGTTGGCCTCGGAGCGCAGGGAGGAAGCCACGGCGGCGGCCTGGGTGGCGTAGGCGCCACTGGTGGAGGACTTCTCCAGCTTGTCGGCGGCGATGGCACCCCATTCGGTGGCGATGCCGCCCGGCTCGATGACGACGACGTCGATGCCGAAGGGCTTGGCCTCCAGGCGCAGGCAGTCGCTGAGGGCTTCCAAGGCGAACTTGGTGCCGTGGTACCAGCCGCCGAGCGGGGTGTAGATCTTGCCGCCCATCGAGGTCACGTTGACGACGGTGCCGCAGCGCTGGGCGCGCATGTGGGGCAGCACGAGCTGGGTCAGGCGGACCGCGCCGAGACGTTGACCTCGAACTGGTAGCGGGCCTCGTCCAGGGGCACGTCTTCGAGGGCGCCGTAGGAGCCGTAGCCGGCGATGTTGGCCAGCACGTCGATCCGGCCGGTCTTCGCGATGATCTTGTCGATGCCGGTCTGCATCGAGGTGTCGTCGGTGACGTCCATGGCCAGTGGGCGGATGCCGCGGTCGGCGAGCTTGGCCAGGCGGTCGGTGCGGCGGGCGGCCCCGTAGACGGTGTAGCCGAGCTCGTGGAGCTTGAGGGCGGTGGCCTCGCCGATGCCGGAGGAGGCACCGGTGACAAGGGCGGTCTTGGCGGGCATGGCGGTAGTCCTCACAGGTAATATGAACTGTGGTTCACCATCTATCCTGAACCTTGGTTCATCTTGATGCAAGTGAAAGGGCAGGCGAGTTCCGTGACCCAGGCCAGGGCGCCGCGCGCCGACGCGGTCCGCAACCGACGGAAGATCCTCACCGCCGCCGGTGAGCAGATCACCCAGCACGGTCCCGAGGTCGGCATGGACGAGATAGCCGCCGCTGCGGGCGTGGCCGTGGGCACCCTGTACCGGCACTTCCCCACCAAGACGGACCTGGTCGCCGCCGTCGTCGCCGAGTGCGTCGCCCGCGTCGCCGACGACGCCGAAGCCGTCCTCGCCCGCGTCGCCGCCGGAGCCCGGGCCGCGGACGAGCTGACCGCCTTCCTCGGCCGCGTCGTCGAGCAGTCCGTCACCGACCGCGCCGTGAAGGCGGCCGCCCAGACGCTGGGCGCGGAGCCGGGCGACCACGCCAACGAGGACCGCGGCAGCAACGCCGTTGCCGCACTCATCCGGGCTGGCCAGTCCGATGGCGACATCCACCCCGACGTCACCGTCGGTGACATCTACCTGCTGTTCTCCACCGCTCCCACCGACCAATCGCCCGCGGCCCGGGCCCGTTGGCTCGCCCTGGTCACCCCCGGTCTGACCACCGGAGCCCGGCCGGCAGGCAACCGACGCTGAGGAGACCCCGGTACCGCATCAGGCGGTGCTGTCGCTTCTCGTGAACATCGAACACGACCGGTTCATGGTGCTGTTCAAAGTCGCGTACATTCGCTGCCGCAACTCATGAACAAGGCCACGGGGCCGACAGGTCGTCGTCCGTCCCCTCACCCTGGGCCCATGCGTCAAGGGGGAAGCCTTCGCTGAGGTCGTACTCGAAGGCCAGGACGGTGAATCCGCAGTGCTCGGTCAGGAACCGCAGGATGGCTCGCGCATGGATGCGAACTCGTTGATGAAGTGGGAACTTTCGCCGATCGCGACGACACCTGGGCCGGGTTCGTTCAACGGTCCGTGGCACTGGGGGTCGTCGGGTCCGGACGTTCCGTGTCCACATGCCCGGGCGCCGCGTTCTCCAGGTCGTCGATGCTGCCGGACATGATCGTGCGGATGTGTTCGGTGATGTGCTGGAGCGGCCAGTCCCACCACGCCACTGCGAGGAGTCGGGCGATGTCCGCAGCGTCGTAGCGGGTGCGGATGAGCCGGGCGGGGTTGCCGCCGACGATGCCGTAGTCGGGGACGTCGCCGGTGACCACGGCGCCGGCGGCGATGATCGCGCCGTGCCCGATGCGTACGCCCGGCATGACCGTGGCGCCGTGGCCGAACCACACGTCGTTGCCGACGACCGTGTCGCCCCGGCCGGGCAGGTCGGTGATCAGGTCGAAGTGTTCCGCCCAGGAGCCCCCCATGGTGGGGAACGGGAAGGTGGAAGGACCGTCCATGCGGTGGTTGGCGCCGTTCATGATGAACCGGGTGCCCGTCCCCAGGGCGCAGTACTTGCCGATGACGAGCCGCTCGGGCCCGTAGTGGTACAGGACGTTGCGCGTCTCGAACGCGGTCGGGTCGTCCGGATCGTCGTAGTAGGTGAAGTCACCGACCTCGATCAGCGGCGACTTCACCAGTTGCTTGAGCAGAATCACGCGCGGGTGCTCGGGCATCGGGTGGAGCACGGTGGGGTCAGCGGGAATGGGCGGCATGGAGGCGGTTCCTCTCCAGTGGGGGTGTGTCCCGGATACGGCAGAAACGGGCCATGGGATGATCTTGGTTGCGAGAGCATCCGCGAAGCCACCCTCGAAGGACTCGACGCCGCCGCCCGCAAGGGCAAGCACGGCGGCCGGCCCCCCGTCATCACCGACGACATGCTGCACACCGTGCTGCGGCGCCGGGCGGCCGGCGAGTCCGTCGAGCAGATCCGCCCCGACCTGATCATCCCCACCGGCAAGCGCAAGGGCCAGAACCCCGGCCTGGCCAGCATCTACCGGGCGCTCGCCGAGCACGAGAAGGCTCAGGCGCACCCCGAAGCCGTCGAGCAGGCCCATGCCGACTTCGCCGCCCTCCAGACCAACTGACGGCGGATCGGTTTACAAGATCATCTCAATGTGGGTCTTGCAGCCACCTTGGCCGGCCCCTGGTGGGGTCGGTGAAGACCAGCGCGTCCAGACCCAGATCCCGCCCCACTGCGCGGCCCCTTCCGTACACCCCCGTGATCAGCATTCGGCCTGGACGGTAGACGCGCCGTTGCCACCGGGCCCGGGTATCGACGAAGTCCTGAGGCGGGGCGGGGCGACCTGGTAGAAGGACCCCGTCCGGCGACTGGCCCAGAGCCTCCCCGCCCGTGTAGGTGGTGCGCTCACACCGGTGCGGGTGCTTGGGCGCCGACGTCGCCGGGGGCGGCGATGCGTTCGATCCGCGGGTGGGCGAGCCGGACGTAGTCGGCGCCGGAGATGACGGCGGAGCGGTCGAGGCGGGCGGTGTTGAAGTAGAGCCGTGGCCGGGTGACGAGCTCAGGGTCGGCGACGAGTTCGAGATCGGGATCGAACGCGAAGGGGAGGACGGTGCCGGGGACGGCGTGGGCCAGTCGTTCGGCGGTCGCCGCGTCGCTGAACCCGACGTAGCGGGCGTCGAACAGCTGGCGGACGGCGTCCAGGTCGACGCGCCGGTCGCCGGGGACGACCGCGAGCACGTGGCGGGTGGTGCGCCGGTCGGTCTTGACCCTGAGGATGAGGCACTTGGCCGCATGGGAGACGGGGTGACCGCGCAGGGCACTGACCGATTCCGTGGTGCCGTCCGGTTCGTGGTCGATGAGCCGGTAGGGAGTCCGGGTGCTGTCGAACAAGGCGATCAGACGCTGGTAGGTGTCGGGGTGGGGCACGTTCTGTCCTCTTCCACGGTTTCGGTGGTGGTGGTGCGGTGGGTGCGTTCGATGGCCTGGCCCCAGTACGTTCCAGCGATCATGAGCACGGCGCCGAGGGAGGCCCACACGGTGAGCCGTTCGCCGCCGAGGCTGATCCCGATCGCGACGGCCCAGATCGGCTCGGTGCCCAGCAGCAGGCTGGCCCGGCTGGCGGACGTGCGCTGCACGGCCCAGGTCTGGGCGAGGAAAGCAAACACGCTGCAGAACAGGGCGAGATAGATCAGCTGCGACCATGTCGTGGCGCTGCTGTGGGCCAGGTCGGACAGGTGAATGAGGGCCGGCATCAGGAACAGCGCCGAGCCGACCACGGTCTGGGCGGTCGTCAGGTGGAGCGGGTCCATGGAGCGGCGGGCGGTGAGCCGTCCGACGAGCGCGACGTGCCCGGCCCGCACGACCGCGGCGGCGAGCACCAGGGCGTCGCCGAGCCGTAGCGCGTGCAACCCGGTGCTGGAGGTGAGCAGCCCGACGGCCAGCACGCACAGACCGGCGGCGGCGAAGAACGTCCAGGGCAGTCTGCGGCTTCCCGCGGTCCGGTCCAGCAACGGCGTCAGCACGATGGTCAGGCTGATGATCAACCCGGCGTTCGCGGCGCTGGTGTGCGCGACCCCGTAGGTCTCCAGTACCAGAACGGCTGCCTGCGTGACCCCCAGCAGCGACCCGGCGCGAACCTCCGCGCGGGTCCAGCGCCGCGCCCGGCGACGGGAGGCGACCAGGGCTCCGCACGCGAGCGCGGAGATCGCGTACCGGGCGAACAGCACGGTGGCGACGGGGAGCGCAACGGTGGCCGTCTTGGCCGCCAGGTAGCTGGAACCCCAGACCAGCGCGATCAGGAACAGCACTGCGTCGGTACGACGTGCAACGGGCATGCCCTCACGCTGCACCACCAGCAGATTGAAGACAATCACCAGCTTCTAAAGCAAAGCTGTAGCAGTCCTACACTGTCCGCATGGATGAGCGGCAACTTCAGATCCTGCGGGAACTGGGAGAACTGGGCAGTGTCAGCGCGGTCGCCGAGGCACTGCACGTGACGCCTTCCGCGATCTCCCAGCAGTTGCGCCTGTTGCAGCGCTCGACCCTCGTCCCGCTCACCGAGCGCGCCGGGCGCCGGGTGGTGCTGACCGAAGCCGGGCAAGCCCTGGCCCGCGCCGCCATCGAGGTGGAGACGGCCCTGGCCCGGGCACGACACACCGTCACCGACTTCGCCGAGCAGCCCGACGGCGACGTCTCGCTGGCGGCGTTCCACAGCGCGGCCTCCGCGTTCTTCCCCCTGCTGCTGCGAAGCCTTGCCGGGCCGGGCCACCCACGACTGGCCCTCGCCGACGAAGACGTCGCCCAGGACCGCTTCCCCGCCCTCACCCGTGACTACGACCTTGTTCTCGCCCACCGCCTCGACCACAGCCCGCGCTGGCCTCGCACCGTCACTGCCAGCACTCTGCTGCGAGAGCCACTCGATGTCGCCCTTCCGGTCGGCCACCCGCTGGCCTCCAAACCGCTGCTCTTCCCACATGACGTGGCCGACCAGCCCTGGATCACCGTCCACGACGGCTTCCCGCTCATGTCCACCATCGAAGCCATCGCCAGTGTCGCGGGCCGCCGCCTCGACATCGCCCACCGCATCAACGAATTCGCCGTGGTCGCCGAGGCCGTAGCCGCCGGCGGCGGCCTGGCACTGATGCCCCGCTGGACAGCCCGCGAGCACCCGGACCTCGTCCTGCGGCCGTTGGGCGAAGTGCACGCCCGACGCCACATCGACGTCCTCCACCGACCGGAACGCACCGCACGACGAGCCGTCCGAACCGTCCTCACCGAGCTGCATCGAGCCGCCACGGAGATCCAAAACCAGGAAACCCACGCGCCTCACCCCGATGCCGGCACCTCCGCAACGCTATGAAACCGAGAGCACGGTCGGAATCGTGATCGGTCCCGCGTCTCATTTGTGTTCGCCGACGAAACGCCTTCGCCCGGCGGCCGTCTCCAGGACGAACGGCGTTTCATGAGTTGTTGCAAATCACTGAACCCCTGAAACGCCCTCATGAAACAGTCGGGGCCGTGAGCAATGACTTCAAGCGGGTGGAAATCGCACGACTGCCCGATGTCCAGCTGCGTGCCCCTGCGGGCTCAACGGGCCGCACCTGCAAGGGCAAAGTGGCCATCCAGTACGACATCGCCCGCTTCCGCCTCGTGCCCCAACTAGTGCTGTGACCGGGAAGGTTCGCCGGGGTGCTGGTAGATCTGCTTGGCGTGGCGGCCCCGAGGGTGTGGTGCCCTTGGGGCCGGCGGCTTGTGCGTGGAGATCAATTCCATTGCGGGCGTCTGAGTGGATCACTAGGGTGCGGATGTTCTGCTGCTCGACGACGTAACGAAGGTGGCGCCCGCGCATGACCTCGACTGATCTGCTCCCGCCCATCGGGCCGGTCACGACGGACGACCTTGCCGAAGGTCTGCGGCTGGTGGTCGCGCTGCTGCGCCAGCCGGCCGCCCTCTCTGCGGACTGGAGCCGTCCGGCCGGGACGCTGGACATGGACTGCTGGGAGACCGCCGAACACCTCGCTGACTGCTTCTTCTTTTACGGCACGCAGCTTGCCCAGCAGTCACCGCCCGTCGAGGACTTCCTGTCGTTCGTCAATCATCGGTCCGCACCGGGCAGGCCGTGGAGCGTGATCTCCAGTGAGCGCGAGTCCGGGGTCGAGGGCCTGGTGCAGGTGGTGGAGGCCTGCGGGGCGCTCCACATCGCGATGGTGCGGACGTCGGCGCCGGAGGCACGTGCCTTCCACCCCATGGGGACGACGGACCCCGAGGGTTCGGCGGCCATGGGCCTGGTCGAGCTCTTCGTCCACGGTTACGACCTGTCCTGCGGGCTCGGCCTGGACTGGATCGCCCCGGCCGGCCTCTCCGCCCGGGCGCTGCACCGCCTCTTCCCCGACGCTCCGGCGGACACCGACCCCTGGGAGACCTTGCTCTGGGCCACGGGCCGCGGTGACCTGCCCGGACGTGAGCGGTTGACGGCGGACTGGCGCTGGCACAGCGCACCCCGCTGAGACGGGTCCCGGGCCATGCGCTGCGACTGACCGAGCGCGGTTGGGAACAGGGCGTCGGGCCGGAGCCGAGCTTCGCGGGCTATTCGGGGTTAAGCGGGTCCAGGTCTACGTTGTGAGATCTCGGTTGGTGCTGGGCGAGCTGCTCAGTCTGACCTGGAGTCGCGTTGGTTGCGTGGGAAAACTGCCAGCCGGAAGGCACATGCTCCGAGCGGCCCTCCTCTGAGGATGTCCGCCCCAGCGAAGGCCCTTCTCGCTGCGGATGCGAGCCCGCTCCTTCCGCTGGGCGGCGAGGACGTCGGGGTGGCGGGCGTTGTTGTTGCGCCAGCGGAGGTAGGCGTGCAGGGCCCGGGTCTGGACAGCGTGGTTGCGGTGGTTGGAGTTAGCGATCGCGAACTGCCGCAGCGGCCCGAAGTGGGCCTCGATCGGATTGGCCCATGACGCGTAAGTCGGGGTGAAGCACAGCTCGACCCGATTCTTCTTCGCCCAGCGCCGGATCGTCTCGCCCTTGTGAACGGAGAGATTGTCCAAGATGACGTAGATCGGGGCGCCGTCCGGGCGGGCCGATCGGATCGTCCGGAGGGCGGCCAGGGTGTTGGTGGCGCCCTTCTTGCGGCGGTTGATACCCCAGAGGGTGTCGTCGCCGATCGAGTAGCAGCCGTGGAAGTAGCGGACGCCGTGGGTGCGGTGGTAGGTCGCGGGGTGCCGCTCGGGGTGACCGGCCGGGGCCCAGCCGGATCCGGTGGTGGGGCGGATGCCGAGCGGGCCGAACTCGTCGAACGCGAAGACCCGGTCCGGGAAGCGGTCCAGGACGTGCTCGATGCGGTCGAGCTGGGTGTCGCGGTCGGGGTCCGGGGACCCCTTCCAGGTCTTGGTGCGTTGGAAAGTGGGATGCCCCGGCCGTGCGCCGCTGCGAGACTGGCCGCCGTGACGCGACCTGAACTCTCCGAACTCGACCACCTGCGAGAAATAGAACGGCTGGCCGGCATAGTTGTGGGCGCCGCCTCGGCCGAGAGCTGGCTCTCGTATCAGCCCGAAGCAGAGGATGCGACGCCCCTGCAGCGGGCGGTGAACGCGCTGGCCCGGGGGCTTCGCCACTACCACTTCCTCGGGGACGGCTGCCTCGACGATGAGGCGGATCGCCCCGAGCTGAAGCTCGCGGGCGTGGTGATTCTGCGTCCTGGGGCGATGCCGGAGGGCATGGAGGAGACCTATGAGGAGGCGTGCGCCCGTCTCGGGGTCGAGGCCCGGCCCGAGGGGTGGGCCCTGTGGAACACGTGGGGCGACGGGAAGCTCCAGGTGACGATGGTCGTCTCCGCGGTCGACACCACCGAGGGCCTGCTCGCGAACTGGTCGCGGGGCCAGGCCATCTATCCGGTGACGCCAGTGCCTTCCCAGATCGCTCTCATCCACCACGGCTGGGCTGCCCACATGATCTTCTCCCCGTTCGGGGTGACGAAGCTCGGGCTCGGCGGACAGCCGTGACATCGCGTCACCTCGACCGCCGGTCCTCCGCTCCCGGCTCGGCTGGTCAGCGGCCCGGCTGGTGCTCGGCTTCGGTGGCGGCCAGCCGGTAGGACTCGATGCCCGTCTCGATCAGGGTCAGCTCACGCAGCCCGGCGGTGCTGTTCGCGGTGGTGAGGGTCATGCCGTTCCTTCCTCGGTGGCCCGGTGCTTGAGCAACCGGTCGTACTTCGACAGCGAGGGCAGCGGCCGCGTGTCGGCCGGCAGCGGGCGGCGGGCGTGCAGGGAGATCACGTTGCCCCTGGCCTCGGGTGCGATGCCGAGCCGGGCCAGCGCCTCGGCCTGAACCGGGTCTTCCTCCACACCCTTGACCGGCTCCTGGAGAGCTCCCGGAGTCTCCTGGGCCTTGCGGGCCTCGATCGCCACCAGTTCCGCGCTGCAGGAACCGGTCCGCAGGACGGCCTCCGTCCCGGCGACGACCGCATCGGCGGGCAGCTGCCGGTGCAGCAACAGGACCTCGATCAGCGCCCGGTGATCAGGATCGCCTTGGGTCTGGGCAGGTTCTGGGCCCGGTCCAGGAGCTGGCGCAGCCAGGGGTCGTCGTCGAGCAGCGGCGGGGCGCCGTGGCTGAGGTACAGGGCGGGCAGGGGGCCGTCGGCGGGGGCCCAGTCGCGCCGGGCAGGAACTCGTCGTAGGCGCCGGCGGGCACGACGGGGGCGGATGACGAGGACACGGTGAGCCTTCCGCGGGGCGGGCCGGGGTGAGGGGCGGGGTGCATCGTCACTGCGGGCAGGTGTCGGTGGGGTCGATGGCCTGGTTGACGCGCTGGCCGATGGCGCGCAAGGTGCGCTGCTGGGCCTGGGTGAGCGGGTCGAAGACGAGGCGGCGGACCTCCTCGACGTGGCCGGGGGCGGTGGCGACGACCTTCTCCCAGCCCGTTTCGGTGAGGATGGCCAGGGTGTAGCGGCCGTTGTCCGGATCGGGGGTGCGGCGCACCCAGTCCTGCTTCTCCAGGCGCTTGACCACGTGGGACAGGCGCGAGAGCGATCCGTTGGTGAGGACCGCCAGCTCGCTCATCCGCATGGTGCGTTCGGCGGCCTCGGACAGGGTGGCGAGGACCTGGTACTCGAAGTGGGTGATCTGGGCGTCGCGCTGCAACTGGGTGTCCAGCGCGTTCGACAGGTTGATCACCATGGCGGCCAGGGAGAGCCAGGTCTGCCTCTCCTCGGCGTTCAGCCAGCGGGGTTCAGATGCGTCCATGATCTCATCCTAGCTTGATTGTTCAAGTCAAATCCAATCCTCCACACTTGACGCTTCAAGTTGAGCGCGTTAGCTTCGGACTTGAAGATTCAAGCTAAAGGATGGGAATTCCCCTGATGAACACCACCCTGTGGGTCATTGCCGGCGTCCTCGCGCTCGTGTTTCTGGCGGCCGGGCTGATGAAGATCAGCCAGCCGCGCGAGAAGCTGGCCGCCTCCGGCATGGCTTGGACCGCGGACGTCTCCCCGGGGGCCGTCAAGACGGTCGGCGCCGTCGAGGTGCTCGGCGCCGTGGGGCTGATCGTCCCGGCCGCGCTCGGCATCGCGTCGGCCCTGGCGGCCTGGGCCGCCCTCGGACTCGCGGCGACCATGCTCGGCGCCATCGTGCTGCACCTGCGCCGCAAGGAGGCGGCGGCCCTCCCGGTCGCCCTGGTCCTGTTCGTCCTGGCCGCCGAGGTGGCCTGGGGCCGCTTCGGCCCCTACGCCTTCTGAACCGCCCCATCCCCTCCCCCCAGCGTGATCTTGCAGATAAGGGGTTCGACATGATCAACCGCCGCAACGTCCTGAAGGGCGCGGGCACCGTCGCCCTGGGCGCCCTCGTCTTCACCGCGGTAGCCACCGGAACCGGCCTGGCAGCCTCGGCCACGAGCAGCCCGGAACCGATCGGCAACCCGGCCGCCACCTCGCAGGCCGAGTCGTCCTGGCCGACCGACCTGACCCATGAGGAGCGCAAGAACCTGGAGACCTTCGACGACCTGGACTTCAACGAATACTCCGGTCAGCACTGGGACCGGATCGGTGAGAGCCACGCGCAGAACATCCGCGTCCACTGGCCCGACGGCCACTACACGGACGGCCTCGACCAGCACATCGCCGACATGAAGAGCCAGTTCGTCTGGGCGCCGGACACGCGCATCACCGAACACCCGAACCGCATCGCCAAGGGCAACCTGACCTCGGTGACCGGCGTCATGCAGGGCACCTTCACGAAGCCCATGCCGGACGGCAAGGGCGGCTTCATCCAGCCGACGGGCAAGAAGTTCTCCATCAACATGGTCACGGTCGGCATCTGGAACAAGGACGGCGTGATGCAGAAGGAGTTCCTCTTCTGGGACAACAACACCTTCTACCAGCAGCTCGGCCTCGCCTGACCCGCGTGCGGCCCGGCGGTGCGGAGACCGCCGGGCCACGCACAGACACCCTGAAGCGCCGGATCCAGGCCCACGGAGCCGGTGCGGGAAGGCCAACGGCGAACTGCCCGTGACCGCGCGGGCGCGGGCACGGGCACGGGCAGTTGCCGTCCGTCAGGCGCCGGGCGGGGTGACGTAGCCCGAGACGTGCAGGCCGTCCCGGCCGCCGATGGCGGTCTTGGGGCTGATGTGGGTACGGAGCGTGACCTTGTCGTTGTAGTTGCCCTCGACGGTGTCGAGGGTGCCGTCGCCGTTCACGGCGACCACGACACCGACATGGCCGCCGGGGGTCTCCTTGGCGGGCTCGCCGTACACCACCAGGTCGCCGGGCTTGGGGTGGGCGGAGCCGACGGGGTGCCACAGGTCGTGCTGCCGGCCCCAGTGGCCCACGCCGCGGCCGGTCAGGTCGGACGGGACGTCCTTCACCCCGGCCTCGCGCCAGGTCCACTCGACGAAGGCCGCGCACCAGCCGGTCTTGCAGGTGTGCTCCTTGTTCGGGAAGTACTTGTTGCACTCCGCGCTGCCCTCCCGCACACCGATCTCGCCCCGGGCGACCGAGACGATCCTGTCGCGCAGCGCGGTGCTCGCCCGCGTCGCCGGGGCGTCGACCACGGCCTGGGAGGCACTGTGGCTGCCGGCCGGCAGGGCGGTCGCGCCGGCGACGCCCGTACCGAGGACACCCGTGACGACGAGGACGGCGGCGACCGTACGGGCGGCGCGGGCCTTGAACGCGGCGGACGGGGCTTGGTGGCGGTTCTGCTCCACGGCAGGTCACTCCTTCGGGTTCTCCCCCCGTCCGGGCACGACGAAGAAGTCCCGGACGGGGACGAGGGTTTGGGGTGGTGCCGGCGATCGCCGACGGCATTCACGATGCCAGTGGGGCGGCGCCCGTCGGTAGCCTGCTGCGGTCCCACTCGTCCCATGGCCTGCCGTCCCGTCCCACACGCCTGTGACCAGCAAGAACGCGCGGACTTTGGGACGGGCGCGGGCCCCGCCGCCGCGAAGGAGGCCGATGACCGACCGCAGGTCCGCGCGCGGGCGCGCCATCCCGGTCCCGCACCCGCCGGACGTCCAGGACTGGGCGCAGCTGATCACCGCCCTGACGGCGGAACTGGACCTACAGGGCCGGGCCCTGCAGAACCGGGCCGCCACGGCCGGCAACCCGGTGGGGAAGAGCACCTGGCACCGCATCCTGTCCGGCCACACCCTGCCCTCGGCGCCGGTGCTCGACCTGATGATCGCCAGCGGCAGGTTCACCGAGGAGCAGTGCCGTCGGTTGCTGGCCGCCTGGCGGAAGGCGGCCGACTGCCTGGACCGGGCCGACGCCTCCGGGCGCACCGCCCGAGGGCAGCGGACGGCGGGAAGCACCGGAACGGCTCCGGCTCTGCTCCCGGCCGGTTCCGGGG
Organism: Kitasatospora sp. NPDC097643; assembly: GCF_040302625.1. Classification (NCBI taxonomy): domain Bacteria; kingdom Bacillati; phylum Actinomycetota; class Actinomycetes; order Kitasatosporales; family Streptomycetaceae; genus Kitasatospora; species Kitasatospora sp. NPDC097643. Next base: position 27,463 of record NZ_JBEOSA010000073.1, read on the forward strand.
ACACCGCCGAGCGTCCCTCCGTCAGCCCACGCAGGACCGTCCGGACCATCCGAACCGGCCGGACCGGCCGGATCGCGGGCGTGGTCTCCGCAGCCGCCGCCTGCGCCCTCCTCGGCCTCCACCTGACCGGCGGCGCCGACCCCGTCCCCGCGGAGGAGTCCGGCGACGCCGCCCCCACGACGACGGCCCGCCCGGCCGGCCGACAACTGCCCCCGCCGAGCACGACGTCCACGTCCGCGTCGACGTCCACGGAGCGCCCCGGCATCGAGAAGGGGACGCTGGGCGAGGACAGCCGTTGCAGCGGCCCGTTCCCGGGACCCGAAGGCGTCACCTGGCGGGTCTGCACCCGCGTCGAGGCCGACCGGATCTCCTTCGCCCTGAAGCTGACGAACCGGGGGATCGTGCCCACCACAGCCAAGGTGCACCTCGAATACGCGCACGCCAGCACGTTCCGTCCCTGCCCCACCGCGTCCACCGCGCACGTCGTCGGCATCGGGGCGGGAGCCACTGTGATCACGCCGCAGAGCGACTGCACCATCCCCCGGGAGCCCACCCGCGCCTCCTACCAGGGAGTCGGCAGGGTCGTCGCGGCGGACGCCACCGACGCCTCCTACGAGCTGTCCCCCACCGCCAACGTCTACCCGGACCGCGCCACCATCTGGAAACCGGACCTCCTCGCCTAGAGGGCGGTCCGCCCCTTGCCGCCCCGCACGTACAGTTTCCTGGCTACCACGCCCAGCCCGTACGACGTCCTCGCCCAGTGGCTCGCCGCCGGCCTCGGCAAGCACGGCCGTGCCCTGCAGGGCACCACGCCCACCCGGTACGAGACCGACGTGCGGGACCGGCTGTACTTCACCGAGGAGACCACCGGCATCGGCGCCTGGAACGCCACCGAGTCCACCGCCAGCACCTGGGCGTACGCCCCGCCCTGCGGCCGCCGAACCAGGGCCGTCCCTCCCACCGCCCGCTGGCACCGCGCGTGTCCCTGCACAACCCCGCCCGGCGCCTGGCCGCCCTCGCCGCCTTCTACGCCTACGCCGCCCGCGCCGGGCACATCCCCGAGCCACCGTTCAACGCCGCGGCGCTGCGCCGGCTGCGGGACTGGACCGAGGCGGGCGTCCGGCCCCGCCTGCACGCCGCGCGGCTGACCGAACTGCACCGCGCGGACCTGCTGGACCTGGACGACTGCGCCGTGGACGGCTCGCACGTCCGGGCTCTCAAAGGGGGGACCTTGTCGGCCCCTCACCCGTCGACCGCGCCCGTCCCGGTTCCAGACACCTGTGATCGTGGACCGTCGCGGCACCCCACTCGCCGTGACGCTCACTGGGGGCAATCGCCACGACGTCACCCAGTTGCTGCCCCTGCTGGACGGGATCCCGCCGATCCGAGGACCGCGAGGACGCCCGCGCCGCAGGCCCCGACGGCTGTTTGCCGACCGGGGCTACGACTTCGACAAGTACCGCCGTTTGCTGTGGAAGCGCGGCATCAAGCCGATGACCGCCCGACGCGGCGTCGCCCACGGCTCCGGACTCGGCAAGGTCCGCTGGGTCGCAGAACGCACCTTCGCCTGGCTCCACCAGTTCAAGCGCCTCCGCACCCGCTACGAGCGACGCGCCGACCTCCACCAAGGACTACTCGACCTCGCCTGCAGCGTCATCTGCCTCCGGCACCTTCGAAAGTCATTTTGAAACTATCAGTAAGTCAGATGACTGATGCGACGCGGTCGCTGCTGCTGCCAACCTCTTCCGGGAGCGGCTCCGCGCCGCCCGAGTCCGGGCCGGCCCGTGCCCTGCGCGTGGCGCGTCGCCGGACCCGAGTCACACCACGTCATCACTCCGGAGACACCTCCACACCGGGGCTCACGGACCGGAAGGGCAGCAGACATGACCGCTCCACCCCACACCACTCCGCACCGCCGCGCCACGGCCAGGCTCGCCACCCTGGTCGCCGTCCTCCTCACCGCGTTCGCCGCCGTCTTCGCGGGTACGGCCCCTGCCGGCGCGGTAACGCCCTGGCAGGAGGCTGACCACAACGCCAGCACCCCCGACTCCCCGGCGATGGCGTACTACCGGGGCAGCAACGTCGAGGCCATCCGCGGCGAGGACAACGCCCTTTGGTTCAACGTCGACGGCGGCCCGTTCAACCGCATCGGCGGGGTCACCTACGCCGCGCCCGCGATCACCGTGTTCCGCGGTGAGCTCTGGCTCTTCCAGACCGGGCAGAACGGCGACCTCTGGGCCCAGACCCTGGCCAATCCGAACGAGCCCAACCACCGCCGCTGGTACTGGAGTTCGCCCATCCAGTTCCGCACCCAGAACATCGGCGGCTCCGGTTCAGCCGTCCGTAACAACCTGAGCCCGGCCATCGCGGCCTCACCGGACCTGCTGTTCATCATCGCCGTGGGCGCCAACGAGCGCATCTACCAGGCCACCATGGGCGTCAACCGGAACTTCAGTCCGTGGTCCGAGGTGCCGGGCGGCGCCCGGACGGAGTCCGCGGCCGCCGCCGCGACCTCGCCCGACAGCCGGCTGACCGTGCTCCACCGCGGCACCGACAACCGGATCTACCGCCAGGGCCTGTACTACCGGTACTGGCAGTGGGACAACAACTGGCAGCAGATCAGGAACACCAACACCAATGCCGCCCCGTCGATCGCCTACAACGGCCACGAGAACCTGATGGTGGTCGGCTGGCGCGACGCCAACTCCGGTCAGGTGCTGACCTGCGAGACCCTGACGTACGCCGCCGAGGTGACGGCCCCGCAGGGCGTGCCCCGCGGCAACAACGTCGCCAGCCCGTCGGCCCCGCGCCTCGACTCCGAGCCCGACGGCGTGGGCGTGACCATCCGGGGCGGTAACTTCTACGACGTCGGGGGCCACTACTTCCGGAACAACGTCATCTACTACATCCACAACTACTACGGCTAGTCCAGCCCTTTCCCCGCCCCCTCCCCCTGGGGGCCCACTGCGCCGTCCCCTCGGGTCCACCGGGCCCGAGGGGACGGCGCAGTCGTTCACGCACGCCCCCGTGCGCCGCCACCGGGGCGGGCGGCAGCGGAACGTCCGGGCTCCGCCGCCGCATGCCGTGGATGCCGATAGCCCGCGAGCCAGCGCAGATTCGCCACCCGGACCGGGTCAAGCGCCCCGACGAGTCGATAGGCCCAGCCCACCGCCTCACAGACCTGCCGCGTCACCGTGAACGCCGCTGCGGAGCGATCGTCGATCCGGTCGACCGGTTGGCAGTCGACCACCAGCCCCGTCCCGTCGACGGCCCACGCGAAATAGTCCGGTGCGTGCGACCGTCCCCTCCGGGTCGTCTCACGCGCCAGCACAGCCAGAACGTCTGCGAAGCGAACCCGGTCACGTACGGGTCGAAGTCGAGCAGCATCGCGTGGTCCCGCTATGTCGCACCCGACGTGGGAATCTCGTGTTCGGCCCGAAGACTGCCCCAGCGGCCCGGAGCGCTCCTGCTGGCCTCGCGCCGAGTCGGGGCGTGCGGTCACGAGTTCGGCCACCCCGCGGCAATTCTCCGCTGACGAAACAGGCCGAACCGTCTCGGCAGCAACACAGCGCCGTACCGTCCAAAGTGGCGCGGCATCACCCGGACGTCCGGCACCGCAGTCCGGCACGCCACGAACACCGGCACCCCTGACCAGTCCGACGAGCGCATCCGCTGAACCATATGCCCCGTTGTGGCGTCTTCTGCCCCGGCACGTATCCCGATCAAGGAGCTCCCCCCACCGTGAAGGTCCACCCCGTTACCGCCCTGTTCCCGGTGCTCGGCCCCGACGAACTTCTCGACCTCGCCCAGGACATCGAGAGCAACGGCCTGACCGAGCCCATCATCCTGGACACGGACGGTGTCCTCCTGGACGGCCGCGGCCGTCTCGACGCCTGCGAACTGGCCGACATCGAACCCCGTTTTATTACTTATCAGGGCGATGATCCGGTCCGCCTGATCGTGTCCGCCAACCGCCACCGGCCGAACACCACCCCGGGCCAGCATGCCATGATCACCGCGATGGCACGCTCACTCTCCCCGGACGCGCTCCCCTCCGACGCCGCCCGCTGCGGCATCAACGTTACCCGGCTGTCCATCGCCACCACCGTGCTCGAACATGCCCCCGACCTCGCCGAACAGGTTCGCACCGGCACCCTCGCCCTCAACGCGGCCTACACCGCCGTCCGCAGACGCAAGGCCGACGCAAAGGCCCTTCTCGCCCAGCACGCACGACTGCGCCAGCACGCTCCCGACCTCGCCGAGCAGGTCATCGCTGGCCACCTTGCTCTCACCGATGCCACCGCGGCCCTCGAAGCCCGACAGGAGGAAGAACACCTCCGCCGGCGCGTCGAGGAGATCGACGCCATCCGCCTCGCCGACGGCGACACAACGCCAGCCTTCGCCCGGACCGCCGAAGCGGGCGATGTCGACTGGCGCCACGCCCATCAGAGGGCCGAGCAGTACCTGGCTCAGCGCCACGACGCTATCCGCCACGTCCAGCACAGCCTCACTGGCATCGCGGAACTCTGGAGCGCCGTGCAGGACCTCGCCCACCACCCCCGGAGCCCCTACGCTCGGGAAATCCTCAAGGGCCTCACCGGACCGGCCCGCACCCTCGCCAACCGCCTCATCGCGCTTGAAACCGCCTGCGCGACAGGCACGGCCTGACCCGCATCCCGCCACCGCTACAGCTGAGACAGCTGTCCAGAAGTCTTCTGTGTCGGCGGGGAAAATGCCCCGCCGACACTGTTTGTACATACTCCAACGCGCTCCGCGACACTCCTGGCGCCGGAGGAGCCGCTGCATCGGGACCCGGATCGCCGTGTCCGGCACGGAGTTCGCCGTGATGAGCGCGGCCTGCCACGCCGGGCGGCCGGCGGTCAGCCGGGGTGTCGTGCCACCCCCGGTGGGCACCAGGTCGAGCAGCGCGTTCTCGGCGGGCGTCCGGTAGCCCAGCTGCTCCTGGAACTTGACGTCCTCGGAGATGGGCGAGGAGATCCTCCACGACCCCGCGCTGGCCAAGCACTGCGCGACGGCGTTCGAGGCAGTGTGGGAGCGCGCAGTCCCGCACGAGCAGTACTCGGTCTGACCCGATCACCCGCACCGGCAGCCAGCCCTGATGCCCGCCTCCCCGTCGTCCAGCGCCCAGGCCGCCCGCAAAGCTGTGGCGGAGCGCCTGCGCGAGCTCATGCTGGACGCTGGCCTGAACGGCAAGCAGCTGGCCGCCCGGTGCGGGTGGATCCCCGCCAAGACCTCCCGCATCATCAACGCCAAGACGCCGCCCTCCGACGCCGACATCCGGGCCTGGTGCGTGGCGTGCGGCGCCGACGACCAGGCCGCCGACCTGATCGCCCGCAGCCGCCAGGCCGACGCCATGTTCCTGGAGTGGCGCCGCATGGAACGCGCCGGCCTGCGCCAGGCCCAGCAGTCTGTCCGGCCCCTGTACGAGTGCACCCCGCACTTCCGCGCCTACGCCCCGTGGGTCCTGCCCGGCCTCCTCCAGACCCGCGCCTACACCACCAGGGTCCTCACCGCGATCCGCGACCGCCGCGGCCTGGCCGACGACGTCGAAGCCGCCGTCGACGAGCGGATGGACCGCCAACACATCCTCCACGAAGGCCGGCACCGCTTCGCCCTGCTCATCGAGGAGAGCGTCCTGCGCAACGGCCTCGGCGGCCGCCCGGTGATGCTCGAGCAGCTGCGCCACCTGCTCACCATCGGCCGGCTGCCCAACGTCAGCATGGGCGTGGTCCACATGCGGCCGGACCGGGACAACGGCTGGCCGGTGGAGGGGTTCTGGATCTACGACCAGGCCCAGGTCAACGTGGAGCTGGTGTCCGGGTACCTGACGATCACCCAGCCCAGCGAAATCGCCATGTACGAGAAGGTGTTCGCCGAGCTGTCCGACCTGGCGGTGCGCGGCGCGCAGGCGCGGGCGCTGATCACGGCGGCGATCGACGCGCTCGGATGAATCCGTGTAATCCCGTGCAACTTCGTTGAGTGAGTCTTCCGTTACTCCCTACCGTCGTTGATGCCGCCCGGTGCGAGGACCTGACCGATCCCCCTCGGCACCGTGGACGCCCCGGGCGGCGCCCCACCCTCGACGCCGTGGAGTACCGCCATGCCCGCGAGCAGACCGCAGCTTCGACAACCCGGCGGCGACCTGGTGGTGACGGCCGGCGGCAGGACGGTGGTCCGCATCGCCAACCGCAGCAGCGCCTACCGCCGGGCCCGACTGCTGCGTCGGCCGCACCTACGGGCGCCGCTGCGGTGACCAGTTCCGATTTCGTTCCGCTGGAGCAGCGCCGGCGGGGCCTGACCATCCGCTCCTACCGCATCGCACCCGACGGCACCCGGTCCGACGACACCGGCGTGGTCACCATCGACCCCGACGACGTGAGCCCCGACGCCCACCACCCGGCGGCCACCTGGCCGATCTGCCCCTGCCCCATCCACGGAGGCGACCGTGCTCACTCAGGTTGACGGCATCCTCGGCCGGCGCGGCATGAGCTCGCCCATCGACTGGTCGATGCCCGGCGCAGCACGCTACCGTGCCGCGCTTCTGGTCGCCGAGCACCGCGGCCAGGAGATTGTCAGGAACCCGCACCTGTCGGAGGACTGGACCGAGTTCGCCGTCCGCTCCCCGCATCTGCTGGCGGCCGTCCAGGCCGTCCTCGGCCCGGACATCGCGGTGGAGAACACGTTCCTCGTCGTGAAGTGGCCGGGCCGCTCGTTCGAGATTCCCTGGCACCAGGACGGCACCGGCGCCTACCTGGAGCTGCACCCCGAGCGCTCGGTGTCCGCGTGGCTGGCCGTCACCGAGGCCACCGTGGCCAACGGCTGCCTCGAGGTAGCCCCGGGCTCCCAGTCCGCCGGCTACCTGCCAGTCGAAAAGGAGGCCGCCACCGGCGCGGAGCGCGGTCGGGCCGACCAGGCCCACGGCTTCACCCCCGAGACCACCATCCCCGTGCCGCTGCGCGCCGGCTGCGCCGTCCTCATGGACAGCCGCCTGGTGCACCGCTCCGGCACCAACACCAGCAGCGGCGCCCGCGTCGGGCTGAACGTCCGCTACACCGCGCCGGACGGCATCATCCGGCGCGACCCCACGAGCCCCAGCGTCGTGCCGATCAGAGGCACGGGCTGGTAGTCCGCCAGGACCAAGGGAGAGGAGAGCACCACCCGTGACCATCCTCGACACGGTCGACCTGACGACCGCGGTGACCCGCGTGCGCGTCCTGACCGGGGAGGACGCCGACGCGGCCCGCCGCGCCGACAAGACCCCGATCGGCAAGTCCGACTGCACCTACTACTGCCCCGACGCCGCGACCGCCGAGCGCTGCATCGAGGCCCTGCGCGAGTCCGACGAGCGCCTGCGCAGCCGCCCGGAGGAGCTGATGCTCTGGGACTGGCAGTGCACCTACTGGGAGCCCGAGCCGGGCAACCCGAACGGCGGCGGCACCGTCCTGCTCGGCGTCGCCTGGTACAACCAAACGTTCTTCGCCGACCGGCGCGACGCCTGGTTCGGCGCGATGCACCAGCACATCTACAAGAAGCTCGGCATCCCGCTGGAGGACATCACCATCACCCACTGGTCCCTGATCGCGTGATCTGAGACCGAGAGCACGAAGGGGCCGGACTCCCGCACCACCAGGGAGTCCGGCCCCGCCACCTGCCCTCAGCCGCCCACGCTCTCCAACACCGGCTCGCCGCCCGGCAGCGGCGGGAACTGCGCGAGGTGCGTGGACAGCGACACCGCCAGGAACGGCGAGACAGCCCCGTACGCCGCCGACACCGCCACCAGCTCGGTGACCGTTCTGACCGACCCGGTCACCGCCATCAGCGCTCCGGAGACGCTCCACGCGGCGCAGTAGAACAGCGGGAGAGAGTTCGGGAGGCGGACGTTCCCGGCGACTGCGTTGCCGACGATCGACCCGGCCCCTGTCGCGGCCAGCATCACGCCGTAGGTGCCGACCCCGCCGCCGAGCCGCGCCGCCACCAGCGCGGGCATCACGATCGACACCGCGCCCGCGAAGATCGCGATCCCGTGGACGGCCAGCACCATTCCGGTCTCCGGGTGCGTGCGCACCAGGGCTCGGGCCCGCGCCCGCGGGCCGGCCCCCGAGGCCGCGGTTGCGCCTGCGGGCGCCGATGCCCGGAGGCCGGCACCTGCGCCGAGAACGGCCAGGGCGACGGCGGAGAGCGCGAACGTTCCCGCGTCCAGCCAGAACAGCCCGGCCATCGGCATCACGGCCAGCAGCACGCCGGCCGAGCCGGGGCCGGCGACCCGGGCGATCCGGTTGGTCGAGTCCATCAGCCCGTTGACGGCCTGCACTTCTCCCGGTCGCACCAGGTCCGGCACCAGGGCCCCGAGGCTAGGGTCGAACAGCGCCCCGCCGACCCCGAGAAGAGCGGCCGACACCAGCAGCCCCGGCGTGCCCAACGCCTCCCACGTCCACGGCAGCCCCGCGACCAGCACCATGCGGACCAGGTCCACCCCGGCGAGCGAGTGCAGCGTGGTGAACCGCTCCCTCACCCGCCGGCCGATGGTGCCGAGCACGATGTACGGCACCGACTCCGCGATGGCCACCAGGCCCATCGCCGCACCGCCGGATCTCTGCCAGGCGAGCCACATCACCGCCAGCGCGTACAAACGGCCACCGAACACCGAAGCCGTCTGCGCGCTCCACAGGAGAAGAACCGGCCCTCGCCGCAGCAGCCGCACGTATCGCAAGATCCACACCCGTCCAGAAAGCACGAAGTCCCGGCAGCAGGATCGCCACCGGGAACTCCCGTAACACTAGGGCAAGTTGAGATCGTTCGCCGCAGACGCACCACATGCCAGCCAAACCCCGCACCACCCCGGCCTGGCGCCGCGAGCCCGCCTCGCGGCGCCGGACCACCGAACACCGACCGCCCCAGTAGGCGTAGCAGGGGAGCCCCACAGACAGGGCCGTTCGGGGGACCGCAGGTCGGATGCACACACAAGCCGGGTAGACCAGGCCGCATGACGACCAACCACCCTCGTTCACCGGGACGCCCGGTGTTTGGGCCTGCCAGGACGTCTACCGTTTCGGCACGCTACCTGTCACCTGCACCGCAGTCGAATGCTGGTCGGCCACAGCGGGCCGGTGGGTATTCGGTGTCCGCTCACGGGGGCGATGCCGTGGGGGTGTGCGCCGTCAGCCGCTGGCCTGCGGCCCGGCGTGGGAGTGTCCGAGCCCGGGGTTGCCACGCCGACCGGGTTGGCGGTGCTCGCGGTCGGCCCCGCATGCAGGTGCCCCGGCGGATCCCCGGAGCACCCGCATGGAAGGTCAGGCGACGTCGAGCCAGAACTTCTCGTTCTCGCCGCCGATGGCGTTGGTCTGGCAGTTGACGGTGCCGCCGGGGCCGGTCTCGGTGGTGACGCCGCTGCCGGTCACCAGGCGCAGGCAGATGCCGGGGAAGGCCTGCGAGGCGAGGGAGAACGATCCGTCGGGCTGGGCGATGAGGAGGAACTTCTCCCAGGGGCCCAGGCCGAACTGGCAGTTGACCGTGCCGCCGCCGGCCATCGTGGAGGGGACGCCGCGGCCGTCCATGCGCAGGAACACGTTCGCGGACACCGCCGACTCGAAGGAGAACGAGCCGTCCGCGTTGGCGTGGACCTTGAACGCCGTCAGCGGGCCGGGGCCGTACTGGCAGTTGACCTTGCCGCCGCCGTTGTCCGTCGAGACGGTCACGCCCGCGCCGTCCAGGCGCAGGAAGATGTTGTGGAAGAACGTGGACTGGATGCCGATCGGCGTGTTGCCGAGCTTGGCGAGGTCGGCTGCTGACAGTGCCATGAGGCTTGTCTCCTTCTGTCCGCACCTGGCGCGGACGGGGTCGGGTTGGCGCCGCCGCGACGGCCTGGGCGGCAGCCCGCTGCCTGGCTCTCGGAAGGCGCCGCACCGGACGTTGATTCGTCACGCTTCCGCATATGACAGCGACACGTAGCATCGGTGTGGTCACCCGCCGCTGTCGACGGTGCCTGCAGGGCCGGCACCCGGAACCGGCCACGACTCCCAGACGCCTCAGGCGCCTCGCACGGAGCATCCCGGCCCCCTGGCGCCGTCAAGGACCGCGGGTCTTCAGCGGCCCCGCCGCCCGTAGGAGTCCTCGTCGGAGCTCCCTCCCGGGTGGCTCACTCCCCGTTCGGATGAATGCGCAAAGCTCGGCTTCTTGGGCGGTGCCGAGGGGTGATAGAAATTCTCTGCGCGATCGAATCGAGCGGTCGATTAATGTAATGGTCGTGCGCGAATAGCATGTGTTGCATCGAGAATGGATTAATTCCCCATGGCACTCGCCCTCCGCAGGACGCTCGCCCTCGCCGCTCTGGCGCTCACCGCCTCCTTCCTTCCGGCCGGGAGCGCGGCGGCCGCGCCGGCGCTGCACCCGGGCGTCTACTGCCTCGCCAACGCCTATGGCACGCCGAACGTCGGCACCAAGGCGTGTGACGCCGCAGACCAGGGCCAGCACTGGACCGTGACGGGCAGCCAGATCGCCCTGGCCAACGCCCGCGCCTACTGCCTCACCAACCCCTGGGGCACCCAGGGCGTCGGCACCAAGGCGTGCGACGGCCGCGACCCGGGCCAGTACTGGAGCTTCCAGGGCGACAAGATCTTCCTCACCAACGCCCCGGCTTACTGCCTCGCCAACGCCTACGGCACGCCGAACGTCGGCACCAAGCCGTGCGACGCGAACGACCCCGGCCAGCACTGGGTGGTCTTCGGCGACCAGATCAGCCTGGCATACGCGGGATGACCCCCGCCCGCTGCCCGTGGCCGGCCCGTCCGGTCCCGGGCAACGGGCTGCGAACTGCGGAGGGAACGCGGAATCACGCACTAAGAAAATTCTCTGCTTTCAGGGCAGGAATAATTGACCGCGCCAATTCGAGTATGCGGTCACTTTCGCGCGTGCGAATGTCGGCGGGTGAAATAGCGGGGCGGAACTGCGCGGCACTGACCTGCCGGGCGCGTGGGTCCTGTAGCGACCCGCGGGCCTGCCGCTGGTGGCGCCCCTCGTCCACCGGCACGACCTCTTCGAGCCCCGATTCCGAGCGCCAGCTTGCGGACACCAGGCCCGCCGAAGCCACCGCAGAGGCCTGTCGCACGGCGGCCCACCAAGCGCCCGAGAAGCCCAGCGCCCGCGCTCCCCGGTGGCCGCCGCCCGCTCCAGCGCGGCCGCTCCTCCTCCGTCAGACTCCGGCCGGCCGCCGGCCCGCCCCCGAAATCCACCTGCTCCTGGTGCTCCGTCTCGCCGTGCGTCGTCCACTCGTTCCACAAAGGCAGGCCCATAGACGTCATACCCGGTGAACTCACCGGCCCCGAACCGGTCACGTCGCCCCAGGGAGTTTCGCCGGGACGACAGCGGCCCCCGTGCCACCGAAACGATCTTGGTGACAGTTAGCAGCCGCTCGCTGGCCGAGTTCGCTGTCGCTGTCCTCGCTTGCGGCCATGACCTGGACCCCGGCGACGACGAAGCCGGCGGGGTGCCAGAGAACCTCACAGAGAGGCTGGATGGACTTGTCGCACTTCAAGGGGGTCTTTCCGACGAGGAGATCCTCGCGCTGCTCGCCATCGGGGCGGTCTCCCTCGCCATGCCCCGCACCATCACCCACGCCGGCGCCCCCGCGGAATACCTGCCTGCGCTCGCCCGCCGCCTGAACCAGGCAACCGCCGCTGGCCGCGCTGGTCGCCACTGACGAGTGGACCAAGCCAGAGGCAGAGCCCCGCCTCGAACCCGTCGGCCAGATCGGACAACATGTCGATCAGCGCGCGCCGCCGCTCGGGAGTTGGCGGATTCTGGCAGCGATAGTTGGCGGCGTCAGAGACCGGCTCAGTGCGGCGGCGAAGCCGGCAGACATGGAATCCCGGGCTGACGCGCGAATTGATGAAATTGGGGACCCTCGGGGCCGCCAAAAACGGTGTCGTACGCGGCTTCGCCGGGCCCGTGGCGGCGATCCGGCGCCACTTTGCGACCTCGGGGTCGACCGTCTCCAGGCAGGCTCTCACCCGCCCGTCTACGCGTTCGGCAAACATGGCCTGACCTGGTGTTTTCCAGAGATTCGCCTAGGCTGAGGAGTTCTGCTGGACAGCGTCGGAGGGGACATCATGAGCGAGGAAGCCAGCGAGTACTACGCCGGCCAGATCCAGGTGCTGGAGGGGTGGGAAGCCATCCGGAAGCGGCCTGGGATGTACATCGGCTCGACCGGTGAACGCGGCCTGCGCCACCTGGTGTTCGAGGTCGCCGACCGGGCTGTGAACGAGGTCCTGGCCGGCCACGCCAGCTGCGTCGCCATCACTCTCACATCCGACAGCGGCGTGTGTGTCGCCGACGATGGGCAGGGCGTCCGCATCGACGAAGCGGGGGACACGGGCATCTCCGGCCTCGAAGCCCTGCTGACCCGCATGCAGACCGGGGCAGGGCCCTGCGGCCGCCACGACGTGACGCTCGGCTTTGGCGGGGTGGGACCCTTCGTCGTCAATGCCCTGTCGAGCCGGATGACGGCCGAAGTACGGCGTGGGGGAGCCCGCTGGGTTCAGGAGTACGCGCGCGGCGTGGCCGTCACCCCGCTCACCGAGGCGGGCACGTCGACCGGTAGCGGGACCACCATCACCTTCTGGCCCGACGCTGACATCTTCGGAACCGCGGAGTACTCGTTCGACGGGCTGGCCGAGCGTTTCCGGGAACTGGCTTTGCTGAACCGGGGTTTGGAGATCTCTCTGACCGATCAGCGCCGACCGGGTGAGGCTCGGTCGGCGCGGTTCCGGTACCCCGACGGCGCGCGGGACTTCGTGGCCATCCTTGACGAGCAGAAGGAGGAACCCGTTCACCCGCACATCATCGGCTTCGAGCGGGAGGAACCGCGGATGGCGGGGACGGTGGAGGTGGCCCTGCGTTGGCGTGCCTCCCACGACGAGCGGGTCCGGAGCTTCGCCAACAGCCGGCCCACTGACGGCGGCACACACGAGCGCGGCTTCCGCGACGGGGTGGCGGCCGCAGTCACCGCATACGCACGGGAGCGGCTGCTACTGACTGCGACGGATCCCGACCTTGACGCCGATCGGATCGGCGAAGGTCTGACAGCGGTCGTGTCGGTGAAGCTGGACCATCCCGAGTTCGTGGGCTCCACGCGCGACTGGCTGGGTAACGCCGCAGTGCGCGCCTGCGTCGAACAGGCCGTCCAGGAACACCTCGGCAAGTGGCTGGGAGGACACCCGGAGCAGGCCGCAGCCGTCATCGACCGGATCATCCAGGGCGCCCGCCGAGACTGACCAGGAACAGGCCGCCCTGCCTGTCCCCGGGAATCGGGGCCGGCAGGGCGGCCTGCACACGGCGGTCGACCCGGGGCTCGAAACCGTCCAGTGGGTCCGATCCATCGACATGTCACACCTGGTGTGCCGCTGATAGCTCACTCCATGACACCCTCCAGCGGAAGGCGGTCCCGGTAGTACTCCGACTCCAGCCACTCCTCCTTCACGAAGAGTGGTCGTGTAAGCCGCGCTTCCCCGACCCGCTGGTCACGCAGAAGGATCCCGAGGTCGGTCAGGGCGAGCGATGCGTCCGGGGTGAACAGGATCCAGTTCCCGTGCTCCGCAGCGTGGTCCAGAAGAAACTGCTGGCCCTCTCCCGGATCGCTCCCTGCCAAGGGAAACCCGGCCAGCCAGACCTGCGGACCGATGACGGCGTCCAGCGACACGCATGCAAGCCGGCCGGCGTCGTAGAACGCCTTCACCCCGTCCGAGAAGTCCTCCTGACCGTACGGGCCACCAACCCGTGACTCCGGCTCGGAAACCAGCAGCGCCTCAGCAACTTCCGCTGGAGTCATCCCGTAGAGCAACGGCCCCACGCCGATGTCGGGCCGTAGCTCCCATTGCTCCCGCTCCCCACGCACACTCATCCGCCTACCTCTGGATCGCTGATGCTCGCCGGCCGGCGAGCACGAAGTCGCGGTACTCGTCCTGAGCCATCCCCTGATTGACCCAGCGGCCTCGAACGGCTCCAGTCCGGTGCTCCGCAAGGGCGAGGGCGTCATGTGCGTCCGTTGCCATAGCGATCTCCAGGCCGAACTCGTCGTCCTCGCTCTCGGGGTCCAGCGGCGGGAACGCGACGAGGTCGCAGAAGTTCTCGCTCCCGACGTCCGCCGACGTGTGGAGAACGACCTTGAACTGGGAGCAGGTCGGAACAACCTCGACCCAGCGGACGCCGGAAGCGTGAGCATCACCAGCGGGGCCGAGGAACTGTTCGACCGATCGACCGCGGGTCAGAGCACTGACAGCGAAGGACTCGACTAGGTAGCGCACCTGGGAAGCCTAGAGGCCGAGGGTGACGTCTGTGACGGGACGCGGTAGTTGGAACCATGGGGGTGTGGTGATCTTGCGATGCGGATCCCCGGGTCACGATTGTTGGAACGAAATGGTCACGCTGCTTGCAACCTGCGGTGAATTGCCATCCATGTTGGAGCCAGTAGTGGTGCGGAGCGTTGCCCCAAGCACCGGAGCGTCGGCCGGGGCGGCCGGAGCAGTCGATGAACCTGTTCGAGACGTGCGGGCGAAGCGGTCTCACCCTGGTCGCTGCGCGGGTGATGACCGCCGTGCACTTCACCAGGGCACTACACCGGCGTCCTCGAAGAACTGGCCCGTCGGGCCGTCGTCGGGCAGGGTCGCGAGTTTGATGGCGATGGACGCGCCCTGTTCGGGGGTGCGCACGCCCCGGAAGCCGTTGAGGTCGGTCGCGACGTAGCCGGGGCAGGCGGCGTTGATCAGGATGTTCGTGCCGCTCAGCTCCCGGGCGTACTGGAGGGTGACGGCATTCAGGAACGTCTTCGACGGCGAGTACGCCACGGCCACTGGACCGGTGGTCAGTTCACCAGCGGTCCCTGACTGCCGGGTGAGGGAGCCGACACTGCTGGACATGTTCACGATTCGCGGTGAGGCGGAGCGGCGCAGCAGCGGCATCATCGCGTTGGTGACGCGGATGACGCCGATGACGTTGGTCTCCACGACCGTGCGGATGGTGGCGGGGTCGACGCGGGTGGGCTCCTGGGGCGTGCCGCCGGTGATGGCGGCGTTGTTGACGAGCACGTCGAGGCGCCCGGCCTGTTCCTCGATCAGCCGTGCGGCGGCTGTCGCGCTCGCGTCGTCGGTCACGTCCAGCGGTACGCCGAACGCGTCGACGCCAGCCGCGCGCAGTCTCTCCACTGCGGCCTTGCGACGCTGATCGTCGCGGGCGCCGACGCCGACGCTCCAGCCGAGGGCGCCCAGGCCTGCGGCGATCTCGTAGCCGATTCCCTTGTTTGCGCCGGT
Organism: Kitasatospora sp. NPDC097643; assembly: GCF_040302625.1. NCBI lineage: Bacteria > Bacillati > Actinomycetota > Actinomycetes > Kitasatosporales > Streptomycetaceae > Kitasatospora > Kitasatospora sp. NPDC097643. Next base: position 42,783 of record NZ_JBEOSA010000073.1, read on the forward strand.
GACCAGCGCAATCGTTCGTTCGCTCATGGGGACCATGCTGCTCTCGGACCCCGGCGAGGGTCCAAGACCGATTGGGTGGGCAACGATACCTTCCAGGTATTGATCCGGAGTACCGTGGCCGCATGGAGACCAGGGAACTGCGCTACTTCGTCGCTGTCGCCGAAGAGCTGCACTTCGGGCGCGCCGCGCAGCGGCTCGGGATCGCACAGCCGCCTCTGTCACGGGCGATCCAGCAGCTCGAACGCCGACTCGGGGCAGCGCTGTTGGATCGGACCAGCCGCACCGTCACGTTGACCGAAGCCGGCTCGGTGCTGCTGGCCGAGGGCCGGGCGGCCCTCGACGCGGTCGAAGCGGCCGAGCGCCGGACCCGCCGCGCTGCCCTTCGCTCGACCGGCCGTCCCGGCCTGGTCCTGGTCACGAAGGCCAGCGCGTCCCGCGAACTGCTGGCGAAACTGCTGGACGCGTACGCCGCCGAACCCGGCGCGGTCCCTGTCGACGTCATCCTGTGCGGCCCGGCCGAGCAGGAACGACTTCTGCGCGAGGGCCGGGCCGACGTGGCGCTACTGCACCGGCCGTTCGACTCGACGGCCGGGTTCCACACCGAAGAACTCAGCACGGAGGGCCAGGTTGTGGTCCTGCCGGCCGGGCATCCGCTCACCGCCCGGACCCGTGTGCACATGGCCGACATCACCGGCCTGCCCGGCCTGCCCCTGCCACGCTGGCCCGACCCCGACGGCACCTACCCGCCCGGCCCCGGCCCGCAGGTCCGCGACCACGCGCAGTTGTTGCAGCTCGTTGCGCTCGGCCGTGCTTGCGCGGTCTCACCGGAGTCGTGCCGAGCTCAACTGCACGGTGACCTCGCCGCCGTGCCCGTGCTGGACGCGCCGAAAGTCACCACCGTGATCGCCTGGCCGCCGCACAGTCGGTCCAGAGCCGTCGCCGACCTTGTCCGGACTGCGACCCGTCTCCGGTAGTTCCAATACGCCTGGCCAGGTTCCACCCATCGTGTCCCGGCTCAACGTCGCGCTTCGGTGGGGCTGTAGGTGGACGACAGATCCGGTGCTGACCCGACAGTTAGCGTGCTGAGTCACAGCTGGTCGCACGGCCGAAGCGCCTCGATCGCCAACTATCGCTGCCAACCGCCAACTACCCCTGACGGTCACACGGGCGGTCAGCGGGTCGAAGGTGAGCGCCCCACTTATATGTCCTTTCCGCTAGCAAAAAGCGCAGTGGACAAGTGACTGCGCTGTCACTTAGGGAATTTCTTAGTGTTTTCCACTAGACATAAAAGACTATGAAGGGTGTCGGTGTACCTGACGACCGGCCAGGCGGGATCGGCCCTGGGATGTACGGGACCGACCGTCAGAAAGCTGCTGGCCACAGGCGCAGTCCCCGGCGCCCTGGCCACTGGCCGCATGATCGTGCCCAGCGGCGCGGTCGAAGTACTCCAGGAACGGGAACACCCCGACCTGGCCACACTGGGACGACCCGAGATCGCGGTGCTGCGCACCGGCGGACCTGAGCGCACCGAAGGCGACCCGGCCCGGGCCTGGACTGGATTCCACGTCACCCACTCCGAGAAGGATCTGCTGGCCGCACTGTCCGGCTGGTGGCGCTGCGACCCGGCCCGAGTGGCGGCCGCCGGAGTCATGCCCGTCACCGTGGCGGGCTTCGTCGTCGCCGTGCTGACCGGACTGGACGAGTGGACCGCCGACGGCGGCTCCGGCACCTCCCTCCGCTACCACTTCACCAGCGCCCGCCTCGCCGGATACCTCACCGACCTCACCACCCCGGTCAACCGCATCACCACGGCCCCGGCCGGCACCGACGACCGCCGTCTGGCCGACCTGCTGCTCGGCACCCGCCTGGACTCCCGCTCCAGCGGTCCGATCGCCTACGTCCGCACCTGCCCGATCACCGCCACCACCACCGCCGAGGGGGAGTGACCCGCTGATGGACCGCAAGACGTACACCGCCGAGCTCGCCTCGCTGCGGGAGCTGCGCGCCGAGATCACGGCCGCCGAGAAGCAGGTCGCGGCCGCGCAGAAGGAGCTGGACAGGCTCGCCGCCCAGCGGGTGCGCCGGGTGACCGGGCTCGCGGGGTACGAGGGCGCGAAGGCCGACGCCATCGCGAAGGCCGCGGGTCTGTCGGTCGGTGACGTCGTGCGGATCGCCCCGCTGCTGGACCCGACCCCGGCCGCCGTCCGCGCCGCCAAGACCGACGACCAGGCCGCCGCCGCTGCGCCAGCCCCGGTTGCCGTGGCCGAGTCCGTGCCGGTCGCCGAGCCCGCCGCCGCGGTCGCCCCGGCACTGACCCGCCCCGGCGCCGTACTCGAGCGGCCGGCCCCGGCGGCGTCGGTCGAGGTCGAGGACCAGGCCGTCGCCGAGCAGCCGACCCCGGCCGAGCCCGCCGCCGCTGCGCCGGTCGTCCCGGCGGCTTCGGTCGCTCCGGTCGCTGCCGCGCCGCGTCCGGTGGTCGAGTCCGGTCCGCGTGAGCTGCCCACCCTCCCCGAGGGCCCGGCCGGTGCCCAGTTCGAGGCGGTGACGACGGGCCTGCTCTCCAAGCGTCCGAACTTCACCCAGCAGGCCTGCAGCACGGTGTTCCTGGACGCCGCGACCGGCGACCTGGCCGTGCGCGACCGCGTGGTGCGGCTCGACCTCGGCGCCCGCACCCCCGGGGAGATCCTGGACGCCGTCCTGGCCACCGCGCCGGGTACGGAGCGGATCTACGTCACCGCCGGCGCCCCCTGGCACGACGGTGCCGAGCGCTACTCCATGCTCAAGGATGCGGTCGCCGCGTGGCTGAACACTCCGTCCGAGCGGTGGACCACCGCGGTCGGCTCGGGCCGGGACAAGCTGGCCGGGCACTTCGTGCACCAGCGCCAGCCGGTCGGCCGCTACGCTCCCGTCGCCGCCCCGAACAGCGGAACGACCGAGATCCGGAGCATGGGGGAGTGGTTCGATCCGGACGGCGCCGATGTTGTCACCTGCCGGGATGCCTTCCGGCTGTTGTGGCAGGCGCTGCGCCGGCACTGGGACGATGCGGTGCTGATGGGCTCGCCGTCGCAGACCGGCCGGGACCTGTGGTCGCGCACCATCCCCACCAAGGGCAAATGGGCCGGCGGCTACCCGGTGCT